>NZ_CP151473.1:1223959-1529949 GCF_048755855.1 Curtobacterium sp. L1-20
CCGAGCTCCGCCGCGAGGGGGACCTCGGGCGTCATCGTCATGTTGATGGTGTGGCCGCCGGCCTGGCGCATCCACAGCGACTCGGCGCGGGTCGAGAAGCGCGGGCCCTGGATCACGACGCAGGTGCCCGTCGGCCGGAACGGCACGTCGAGCTGCTCGATCGCCGTCACGGCCGCGCGCCGCAGCACCGGGTCGAACGGGTCGGCGAAGGACAGGTGCTGCACGGCGTCCTCGAAGAACGTGTCCGCGCGGCCCCACGTGCGGTCGATGAGCTGGTCGGTCACGACGAACGTGCCCGGGGCGTAGTCCGGGTGCAGGCCGCCGACGGCGCTGGAGGAGACCACGGCGCGGACGCCGAGTGACCGGAGCGCCCAGATGTTCGCCCGGTGGTTGATCCGGTGGGGCGCCACGGAGTGCGCGCGGCCGTGCCGGGTGAGGAACGCGACCCGCTTGCCCGCCATCGTCCCGATCGTGATCGGGCTCGACGTCGGACCGAACGGCGTGTCGACGTCGACCTCGTCCGCGGTGCCGGGTTCGAAGAGCTCGTAGAGGCCGGAACCCCCGATCACCCCGATGCCCACGGTCTCGTCCACAGCTCCGGTCGTGGTCACGTCGTTCTCCACAGGTCCTCCGAAAGGTCGTCGGCGCGTTCTGCGCGCTGGTTACGCTACTGAGACCGCCCCGGGACGACCCGGGAGCGGGCACACTTCCCACCTGTTCGGAGGCCCACGTGCGAACGATCGGTCAGCACCGCGACGCGGTCGTCGCGCTCGTCGCGCCGGTCTTGTCCGGCCGGAAGACGTCCGGCGCCGAGACTCGGAGCATCGCCGACCTCGCGACCGACGCCCGGTCCGGGCGGGGCCGCCGGGTGCTGGGACGGGCCGTCGTCGCACCGGCTCCCCTCCCGCCGTTCGACAACAGCCAGATGGACGGCTTCGCCGTCCGTGCCGCCGACGCGGGCAGCGTCCTGCGGGTGTCGGCGCCGATCCCCGCCGGGGTGGTCCCGCCGCCGCTCGACGCCGGCACGGCAGCGCCGATCATGACCGGCGCGCGGATCCCGGACGGGGCCGACGCGGTGTTCCCGGTCGAACGGACCGTGCCGGGCTCGTTCCCCGCAGCACTCGGGCTCACCGAGGTGCTCGTGCCGGACGACCTCGTGGTGGGCACCTTCGTCCGTGGCACCGGCACCGACCTGCCGCAGGGGGCCGAGCTCGCACCCGCCGGCAGTCCGGTGACCCCGGCGCTCCTCGGAGCGCTCGCGTCCGCCGGGGTCGGCTCCGTCGACGTCGTGCGTCGCCTCCGGGTCCTGGTGGTGTCGACCGGGTCGGAGCTCCGCGCCGACGGTGCGACGGCCGGCGCTGCAGTCACGTCGGCGATGATCGGCGACGCGAACGGCGTCGCGCTGTCCGCCGCGCTCGCCGAGGTCGGCGCCGAGACGCGCACCGTGCGGGTGCCCGACGACGAGACCGCCTTCCTCCGTGCCCTCGACGACGCCGTGGGGGACTGGGCCGACCTCGTCCTCACCACGGGCGGCATCAGCGCGGGCGCGTACGAGGTCGTGCGCCAGGCACTCGAGCCACGCGGGCTCGCGGTCACGCCCGTCGCGATGCAGCCCGGCGGTCCGCAGGCCGCCGGCACGGTGACGCTCGCCGGACGTCCGGTGCCCGTCGTCTCCTTCCCCGGCAACCCGGTCTCCGCACTCGTGTCGTTCGAGGTGTTCCTCCGTCCGGTGCTCGCCGCCGACGCCGGAGCCGACGACCGCGTGACCCAGGTCCTCCCCGCAGCCGAACCCGCGGACTCGCCCGCCGCCAAGCACCAGGTCCGACGCGGGCGCGTGCAGGACGGCCGCGTGCACTTCGTCGGCGGCCCCAGCTCGCACCTGCTCGCCCACTACGCCGCCGCCACCCACCTGGTGCACGTGCCCATCGGCACCGACACCGTCGCCCCCGGTGACCCCCTGACCGTCTGGAGCCTCCGATGACCGACCCACAGCTCTCCCACGTGCGTGCCGACGGCAGCGCGCACATGGTCGACGTCTCCGACAAGGACGTCACCGCCCGCTCGGCGACCGCCACGGCGACGGTCCGCACCCGGCCGGACGTCGTCGCCCGCATCCTCGACGGCTCGCTGCCCAAGGGCGAGGTGATCGGCACCGCCCGGATCGCCGCGATCATGGCGGTGAAGAAGACCTCGGACCTCATCCCGCTCTGCCACCTGCTGCCGATCGCTGGCGTCGAGGTGGACATCACCGGCGACGACGACCGGGTCGTGATCGAGGTGTCCGTGCGCACGACCTCGCGCACCGGTGTCGAGATGGAAGCGCTCACCGGCGCGAGCGTCGCGGCGCTCACCGTGTACGACATGGTGAAGGCCGTCGACCGTGCGGCCACGATCACGGACGTCCGGGTGCTCGAGAAGCACGGCGGACGCTCCGGGGACTGGAGCAACCGATGACCACGCAGCCGACCAGGGGCCGCGCCGGCGTGGTCGTCGTGTCGACCCAGGCGGCGACCGACGCCGCGCTCGACCGCACCGGGCCGGTCATCGCCGCCTGGCTGCGCGAGCACGACTTCACCGTGGGGGACCCGGTGATCGTGGCCGACGGCGGACCCATCGCCGAGACGGTCTCGGCCGAACTGCTGGCGGACGCCCGCGTCGTCATCACCACCGGCGGGACCGGCGTCACGCCGACGGACCGCACCCCCGAAGCAGTGGCCCCGCTCATCGACCTCGACCTGCCCGGCATCACGGAGGAGATCCGCCGCCGCGGTCTCGCGGGCGCCGGGCCGACCGCACTCCTCAGTCGCGGCGTCGCGGGGATCACCGGCGGCGGCGCACTCGTCGTCACCCTGCCGGGCTCCCGAGGTGGCGTGGCGGACGGGCTCGACGTGCTCGACGGACTGCTCGACCACGTGCTGGCGCAGGTGCACGGCGAGGGACACGCCCCACGGAGTGCGTCGTGACCGGGGCGCCGGCGAGCGACCGCGACGTGACCGGGGGGACTCCGGTCGACCGCGTCGTCGTCGCTGACGTCGTCGACCGTGCGATCACCGTCGACGAGGTCTCGGCCGTCGTCGCCACCGACCAGGACGGCGCCGTCGTCACGTTCGCCGGGGTCGTCCGCGACCACGACGAGGGCAAGGGCGTGCACGCGCTCGAGTACGAGCGGCACCCGAGCGCCGGGGACGTCATCGCCGCCGTCGCGCGTGAGATCGCCGATGCGCACCCGGAGGTCCGGGTCGCCGTCCTCCACCGCGTCGGGGCCCTCGGCATCGGGGACGTCGCGCTCGCCGCAGCGGTGTCGTCGCCGCACCGGGCCGAGGCATTCGCGGCGTGCGGTGCCCTCGTCGACCTCGTGAAGGACCGCGTGCCGATCTGGAAGCACCAGCGGTTCACCGACGGGTCGGACGAGTGGGTCGCCGCGCTGTGACGGGTGTCCGGCCGAGCCGCGCGGGGCGGACCCGGTGACGGAAACGGCTGCGGCGGCGGAGTGGCGCTGGGCGCGTGCCGACGAGCAGGCGCGCCTGGTGCTCGCGGCGGAGCCGCCGAGACGCCTCCCCGTCCTGGCGGTCGGCGCACTCGTCGCCGTGGTGCTCGTCGTCGTGCTCGGGGTCGCGCTGGCGACCCCGCCGGACTCGGCGCCCCGCTGGGCCGTGGCCGTCGTCGGCGCCGTGCTGGGCTTCGCCATGGTCGGTGTCGACGTCGTCCGGACGGTCCGCGGTAGCAGGAGGCGTCCCGAACTGCTCCCGGTCATCTCGTCCCTGACCGGACGAGAGCAGCGCGCGGTGGGCCGTGCCGTCCACGGCCGGGTGGTGGCTCCGGCGGACCGGCTCCGGGTCGTCCGTGCTGCGGCGGTGCAGACCGCGAGTGGTCAGGGGGTCCTGGTGGCGCTCGGACTCCTCCTCGTCATCGGCAGTGTCGCCGGCACCGGCGCCGGCGAGACAGGGTCCTGGTTCGTGGTCGCGACCGCCGCGCTCGTCCAGCTCGTCTCCGCGGTCGTCGCGCTCCGCGCCGTCGCTGCCGCCCGGCGCTTCGTCGGCTCGGAGCCTGTGGATGCCCGCAGGAGTTCGTTGTCGGATCGCAATCCCGGCACGCGTTCGGGGCGTAGCGACGGTTCCTAGCCGATCCATAGACTCGCTGCTCATGAGCGTGCTGCTGTACGGGGCCTCGATCGTCCTGTTGGTCTTCGCCCTGATCGACATCCTGACCAGGGGCGCCGACCAAGTGCGTGGCCTGCCGAAGGTCGCATGGGTGTTCCTCGTGATCCTCGTCCCCGTCGTCGGCAGCATCGTGTGGTTCGCCGTCGGGCACGACTGGAGCGCGAACGACCGGAACCACGGGCGGTACCTCGAGCCGCAGCGCCACGAGGACCGGTACGCGAGCCTGGGGCACGCCCGTGCCGCCCACGGCGACAAGCGCGTCACCGGTACGGAGCAGGAACTCGCCGAGCTCGAGCGCGAGATCGAGTACTGGGAGGCGCAGGCGCGTCTGCGACGTGCCAAGGAGGCCGCCGGCGAGGGTGAGCCGACGCCGGGGAACTGACCTCCGTGTCCGGGCCGGCAGGCGACCGCGACGTCGTCGCCGATGCGACCTGGGACCGTGTCGCGGACAACCTCGCCGGACGGACGCCGACCGACCCGGCGCGGCGCCGCCGGATCTGGGTGACGGTGCTCGCGGTCGGCTCCGGCATCGCCGCCGTCGCGGGCGTCCTGGTCGCTCTCACCGTGTCCACCGCCGTCATCTCGTGGATCGGTGACAGCCGGACCGGTTGGCCGTCGACGGTGGCCCTCGTGCTGCAGGTCGCCGGGATCCTGGCGTTGATCGTCGGCGTGGTCTGGGTGCTTCGCCGCGACGAGTTCCCGCGGGCGCTGGACCCCACCGCGGGTGTCGGACGAGCAGAGCGGCGGCAGATCACCGGGATGACGCGCGGCTCGATGCCCTACCCGCCTCGAGAGGTGCAGACCGTGCACGCACTCGCGACGCTCCGGCTGCAGCAGACCGCCCGCACGACAGCAGGACTGCCAGGACTCCTGTTGATCTCGATCTCGCAGGTGTTCGAGCGCGAGTGGTCGCCGTTCTCGGTCCTCGAGTGCGCCCTGTCGGTGTTCCTGCTCGGAGTGCTCGTCGTCACCCGGCGTCTCCGGCGACAATGGCGTGCCGTGGTGGCGGAGACGCGACCCGCCGGCGAGGGCGAGCCGACGCCAGGGAGCTGAGCCGCGCCTCCAGGCCGCCCGTCGTCAGCAGGGGAAGCGGCGGCCGGGCCGGTCGCTGGTCCGCGCGCTGACTCGTCCGCGGTTCCTGCGCTGCGGCGGTACGCCATCGTCGCTGTCGTACGACGTCGACCGTGTCGTTCCTGCGCGCGCGCAACGGTTGCCGACGCGCGACAGCGACACAACCGATGTCGTACGACGTCGACCGTGTCGTCCGATGTCGGTGCCGACCGAGCACCACGCAGCCCACGCACCCCGCTCCGCGCAGGCCGCGCACCCCGCACCCGCCCGCGCCGCCTACCCTTGACGGGTGGCTCATCTCCTCGGCGCCGAGAACCTCCATCTCGAGTTCCCCACCAAGGTCGTCTTCGACAGCGTCACCCTCGGCATCGACGAGGGTGACCGCATCGGCGTGGTCGGACGGAACGGCGACGGCAAGTCCACGCTGCTCGCCCTGCTCTCCCAGCGACTCGAGCCGGACGGCGGCCGCGTCACGCACCGTCGCGGGCTGACCGTCGGGTACCTCGACCAGCGCGACATCCTGCCCGCCGGCGAGCTCGTCGGCAGTGTCGTCGTCGGCGACCGGGAAGAGCACGAGTGGGCCGGCGACGCGAAGATCCGCGACATCATCGGCGGCCTGGTGTCCGACATCCCCTGGGACGCCAGCGTGGACGACCTGTCCGGCGGCCAGCGTCGGCGCGTGGCGCTGGCGCGGCTGCTCGTCGGCGACTGGGACGTCCTGTTCCTCGACGAACCCACGAACCACCTCGACGTCGAGGGCATCCAGTGGCTCGCCGAGCACATCAACCGTCGGTGGTCGGCGAACCAGGGCGGCATGGTCGTCGTGACCCACGACCGGTGGTTCCTGGACGCCGTGTCGACCGACACGTGGGAGGTCCACGACGGCGTCGTCGACCCCTTCGAGGGCGGCTACGCGGCGTACATCCTGCAGCGCGTCGAGCGGGACCGGCAGGCGGCTGCGAGCGAGCAGCGCCGGCAGAACCTCGCCCGCAAGGAGCTCGCGTGGCTCCGTCGCGGTGCCCCGGCCCGGACGAGCAAGCCGAAGTTCCGCATCGACGCGGCGAACGCGCTGATCGACGACGTCCCGCCGATCCGCGACACGGTGGCGCTGGCGAAGACGGCGACCGCCCGCCTCGGCAAGGACGTCGTCGACCTGCTCGACGTCAGCGTCTCCTTCGAGGACACCGAGATCCTCGACCGGATCGAGTGGCGGATCGCGCCGGGGGAGCGCACCGGCATCCTCGGCCCGAACGGCGCCGGCAAGTCGACCCTGCTGAACCTGGTGTCGGGGCGGCTGCAGCCGACGAGCGGTCGGGTGAAGACGGGCAAGACCGTCCAGGTGGCGGTGCTCGACCAGCAACTCGCCGATCTCGCGCAGTTCGCGACGGACCGCGTCCGCGAGGTCGTGGCCCGCAAGAAGACGAGCTACGTCGCGGACGGCAAGGAGATGACGCCGTCGCAGCTGCTCGAGCGGCTCGGCTTCACGTCGGAGCAGCTGTCCACCCCGGTGAAGGACCTGTCCGGTGGGCAGAAGCGCCGGCTGCAGCTCATGCTCATCCTGCTCGACGAGCCGAACGTGCTCATCCTCGACGAGCCCACGAACGACCTCGACACCGACATGCTCGCCGCGATGGAGGACCTCCTCGACACGTGGCCGGGCACCCTGCTCGTGGTCTCCCACGACCGCTACCTGCTCGAGCGCGTGACCGACCAGCAGTACGCCGTGCTCGGCGGGCACCTCCGGCACCTGCCGGGCGGCGTCGACGAGTACATGCGGCTCCGCGCGGCCGGCACCGGTGGCGGGACCGCATCAGCGGCTGCCGCCGCGTCAGCCGGGAGGCCCGACACGGCTGGCGGGACGGCTTCCGGTGGTCCCGGGGCCGGCTCCACCGCTCCTGGTGCGTCCGGCGGGTCCGGTGCGTCCGCCGCGTCCGGCTTGACCGGTGCGGACCGGCGCACGGCCGAGAAGGAGATGTCGGCGCTGGACCGCAAGATCGCCCGCGTCGGGGACGAACGGAAGAAGCTGCTCGACGCGTTCGCGACCCACGACCAGTCCGACTACGCCGGGCTGGGGGAGCTGCAGGCGAAGCTCGCGGCGCACGAGGCCGAGATCGAGCAGCTCGAGGAGCGCTGGCTCGAGGTCGCGGAGCTGCTCGGGGTGTAGCCAGCTCGAGGTCGCGGGGCTACTCGTACCGAGCCGTCGCGTCGCCGGGGACGGTCCGGGGCCCGCTCGCGTCAGGCGCCGATGCAGCCGATGTCGGACTCGGCGTGGCCCGTCCCGATGCCCACGCCGAACGACGCCGGGTCGGTGACGGTGCGGACCGTCCCCAACGGCCCGACCGTGGTGACGACGAGGCCGTGGACCCGTCCGGCGTCCGCACCGTCCCGCAGGACGATCCGGCCCACCACGTCGAGTTCGCCGTGCGCCGGCACCACGAAGCCGCTGTCCACGGGGACGGTGCGGCCGTAGTCCTCGGGGTGGTCCGGGTCGTCGGTGACGACGAGCCCGGAGCTGTGCTCGCTCGGTGCGGTCGCGATGGCGAGGTGCGAGAGCGTCACGTCGTGCAGCTCGGCCGCGCGGGCGGACCGGACGCGGACGCCGTGACCGGTGTCGTTGTGGAACTCGGCGAGGAACCACGCCGCAGCGGACGTCGCGTCGTCGGGGTAGGTCCCGCAGACGCCCCCGCCGAGGTCGTTCGTCGACAACCCGCTGCCCGGCGTCACCGCCACGCCGAGTCCGACGGCCAGCACGACCGCTCCCACCGTGCTCGCCCCGAGGATGGTCCGCCCCACGTCCATGTCGCCACCGTAGGGCATCTCGGCCTCCCCGCGCTGCCCCCTACCCGCGATCGGACGACGTCGGCGCACCGCCGCCGCAGCGCCACAACGCGGCCGCGAGGCGGTCGATCTCCGCACGGGCAGCGGGGTCCGACGTGCCCTCCGCGAAGACGGTGAAGGCGATCCGGTCGCCCCCGACCTCGTCGGTGACGCCGGTCAGCCCGAACATGTCGTCGAGCGTCCCCGTCTTGCCGCGGACGTGCCCCCGGGCGTCGGCGGCCGGACCGGTGAACCGTCCGTGCTCGCCGAGCGTGCCGGTCTCGCCGGCGACCGCGAGGCCCGCGTCCACCGGAGCGAGCCCGTCCCGGTGCGTCGCGACCGCGCGCATGAGCGTGGTCAGCGTCGACGCCGGCACCCGGTTGTCGCCGCTCAGGCCCGAACCGTCCACGAGCCGGAGTCCGGCGGTCGGGATGTCGACGTGCCGGAGCGCCTTCGTCGTGCCGGCCTGGATCGCGTCGAAGGACCGACCCGTGCCCTCGGCGACCGCGACGTGCCGCGCGAGCACCTCCGCGAGGGTGTCGTCCGAGTGCGTGAGCAGCGTCCGCACCAGGTCCGACACGGTCGCGGACCGCACCGAACCGAGCGTGCGGGACCCCGACGGCACCGCGACCGAGGTCGTCTCGACCCGGACGCCCGGTCCGAGCAGTGCTGCGAAGGCCGATGCGGCGCGGGCGACGGCGGCGGTGCTCCGGAGCGAGTAGGCCTCGGTGGGGTCGTCGCGGTCGCCGTCGACCATCAGGGCGGTGATGTTCGAGACGCTGCCGCTCGTCCGGGCGCTCGCGGTCCACGTCGGGTGCCAGGCCCGACCGTCGAACAGGTCGGTGTCGACCTGGACGACGTCGATCGGACCGGGATGTGCCGTGCTGACCTGGCGCGCGAGGTCGTCCAGGTGCGGGGCGCTCGGGTACACGCCGTCCTGCCCGGTCGGGAGCCGACTCAACGTCGGGTCGCCGCCGCCGACGAGCACGACGCTGTCGGGTGTCGCGCCGGACACGACCCGCGTCGTGAAGCGGTGGTCGGCGCCCAGGGCGCTCAGCGCCGCCGACGCCGTGAGGAGCTTCATCGTGCTCCCGGTCTGCGTCGGCTCGTCCCCGCGCACGGCGAGGACCGACTTCCCGGTGCGGACCGACCGGGCGTCGAGGAACAGCTGTCCGGTGCTCCAGCGGTCGGCGAGCGACGGCGCCGTGCAACGCTGCTCGGTCGCACCGGCGCGCTCGTAGGAGTCCCCGATGGCGGTGGTCGCGACGGCGATGCCGCCGACGACCAGTGCGAGCACCGTCGCCAGGGCGATGGTGTGCGGGTAGCGGCGGAGGAGGTCGCGGGTCCTGGTCACCCGTTCATGGTCGCGAGCAGCGGCGTCGGCGGGCATCGGCCCGGCGGGTGAAGTGAGCCCTCCTCGTTCAGCCGTGAGGACCAGACGCGGCCGACCGAGGTGCGCGGGTCGTCAGTCCCCGAGCCCGAGGATCAGCCTGCGCAGCAGGCCGGACAGCTGCCCCTGCTCGACGTCGGCCAACTCGGACAGGATGTCCCGCTCGGCGGCGAGCAGGTCCGCGATCGCTCCGTCCACCGCGGCACGCCCCTCGGCCGTGAGCGAGACGAGGATGCCCCGGCCGTCGCGCGGGTCGGTGCGTCGCGCCACCAGACCACGGGCCGCCAGCCGGTCCACCCGGTTCGTCATCGTCCCGCTCGTCACGAGGGTCTGCTGCAGGAGCGTCTTCGGACTCAGCTCGTACGGATCGCCTGCTCGCCGGAGCGCCGACAGCACGTCGAACTCCCACGGCTCGACGTCGCTCTCGTCGAACGCCGCCCGCCGGGCCCGGTCGAGGTGCCGGGCCAGCCGGTCCACCCGCGACAGGACCTCGAGGGGACCGAAGTCCAGGTCGGCGCGTTCCCGTCCCCACGCAGCGACGATGCGATCGACCTCGTCCTCCTGCGGCATCCCTCCATCTTGGCCGACGCGAGGGCTGCGCGGCCAGCCGGAGCCCGATGTCGCGCAGGATCAGTGCAGTGCGCGCAGCGCGGACCGGATCATCGAACTCCCGTCGGCGAGCAGGAGCCTGCAGTCTTCGCGACTCAGGTGTCGCAGTGCGCCGCCGGCAGCGCGGTCGAGTGAACCAGCGTCCCAGAGCGGGACGTCGATCGCGCGGGAGAGGACGAGGTCGAGCGTTGCGCGCATCGACTGCGGCAGCATCGGGTGCCGCAGTGCGGTGCGGCGCGAGTAGGCGCGGTTGAACGCCAGCGCGCACTCGGTGACGTCCCGGTCGTTCCCGTCCGCCAGGGCCACGAGCAGCGCGTCGACGGCGTCGAGCAGTTCCGCCTTCGCGTCGGACACCCGTCGGTGCATGCTCTGGATGCTCCGGACGAGCGCCGTCGCAGCGGCGAGGACGACGGTGACGAAGACCGTCGTGGTCCCGATGCCGACCTCGCTCGCGACGGCGATCGCGGCCGCTGCGTACGCGGCACCGACGAGACAGGTGATCACCACCGGGAACAGGACGCTCCCGCGTCGGAAGCTGATCACGCCGGAGTACTCGGGGACCCTCGCCTGCGCGGTGGTGAAGAGCATCGCGAGGGACATGGAGGCGAGCACCGCGCTCAGGCCGACGATGACGGCAGCGGGAGGCGCGTCGTCACCGAACCAGAACCGCTGGGTCGGACCCGGGACGACGGCCGCGAGGGTCCACGCTCCCGATGCGCCCGCCAGGCCCGCCAACGCACCGCTCGCCCAGAAGAGGACGACCAGCACCCCGTCCATGAGCGGGAACACGCGACGCCACTGCGTCGCCGTGAAACCCGCCGCCGCGCAGTAGGAGCTGACGGCCACGAGCACGGCCGTCACCGGGACGACCACGAGGCTCACGAGTGACGGCGATGCCAGGGTGACGACGAGCAGGGCGACGCTGACGACCAGCACGGCGGACGCGACGACTGCAGCCGCTGTCCGGACCACCTGCGGGTGGTGCGGTCTCCGGACGCGATTCGGCACCACGAGGAGATCGACGACCTGCGGGAACGTCGGAACAGGCGTGCGCGGAGACGGCCGTCGCCCCGAGACGGTGAACATGCCGGAACCGTACGGGGCACGACCGACACCGTCGGCATGGGAGGATGGTCGGGCACTCCGCGGGGTGTGTTCCGCCTTGGTGTAATGGCAGCACGACGGCCTTTGGTGCCGTTAGGTCCGGGTTCGAATCCTGGAGGCGGAGCTCCGGCCCGGTCCTGGTTCCCCCAGCTGAGAGTGCAAAATTGAAAGGAGGGGACGTCTGCTCTCGTGGTGATCTTCCGGCTGCTGCATCGACCTCGGTTCCAATGGCGGTGAGATCGACCAGAGATCGCCAGCTTGCGACGTCCCGCGTCGAGCGCACTCAGTTGAAGGATCCACCCGCGACCGGCAGGAAGCTGCCCATCACCCTGACGCAGCATCTCGCTGACATGCTGTGGCACACCGGCACCACGAGCACCCAGATCCTCCGGGAGCAGCGAGACCGCTTCGAGAGCGACCCCGCCCTACCCGACCCGGACGACCCCATCTTCGCTCAGTCGTTCATGCGCTGGTGCCGCACCGCCGCCGACGCGGTCCTCCTCCTCGCCTAGGAGCAAGCCGCCGGCCACGCCACGACCAAGCTTTGGGACCTCGACCAAGACGAGCGCGTCGTCCTCAGCACCCGCATCCACGAGTAGACGTCGAAGGCCAACCGGGAAGGGCTGAGCCTGCGAACCGCAGCACGGGCCCGATGAACCTGACTGCTTGTATGGGCTCGCTGGACCCTGTGCATGCGGCCACTATCCGGTTGACCGGATGAGCGTTATCGGCGCCGGGTGGCAACCACCGTAGAGCGGTGGTGCGCGACACCACGACGCCCCTTCCCACCATACGACCAGATCATCGCTAACTTGGTGAGCGTGGATCGACTACTGAATCAGCAGCGTCAAAGCGATGGCGCAGCCGCATCCACAAGAGCCAGCGTCGACAGCGACCCAGCTCCGCAGGTAGTTGAGCTCGCGAGCCTAGGGCCCGGATTCGACCAGGCGCGACACGGTATTTACGTCGACTTGGTCATGGCAGCTGTCGCTCGACCAGAAGGGAATCAGACGGAGGGACAGTCAGGTCCCTCTCTGAACCTTGCCGTCACCGGGCCCTATGGGGCTGGCAAGAGCAGCATTCTTGGTGAAGTGCAACGTCAGATCGGCGACGAAAGGAGCGTTTCCTTGTCGTTGTCCACACTGACGTCGATTGATCCGACGCTCAACAAAAAGGCCGACGAAGACGGTAAGCCGCTTCCCAGTACGAATCACATACAGAAGGAGATCATCAAGCAGCTGCTCTACAGTGCGGCACCCGGCGCGACTCCGGAATCTCGGTTCCAACGCATCGAGCCGTTCACACGAGCAGCCGCCATCCTATCCGCGATCGCGGGGGGTGTTGGGTTCTTCGTCATCGCGACCCTAGCGGGAATCGTGGAACTGTTCCGGACGAGGATGACGGCGGGCAACCTGATAGCCGCCTGGATTGTCGACATCGTGCTGGCCGTCGCACTGGGGATCGCGTCCTGGCTCGTCGTGCGGGCGCTTCACGCGCGGGTACGCATCGGAACGGTGAGCGCCGGTCCTGCCAGCATCTCCCTGGCAAACCCCGACCGTTACTTCTTCGATCAGTTCCTTGACGAAGTGGTCTACTTCTTCGAGGCCACGAAGATCGAAGTCGTGATCCTGGAGGACATCGACAGGTTCGAGGATGTAGATATCTTCGACTCACTCCGCGGTCTGAACGACTTGCTGAATCGATCCAAACGGATCGGCCGACCCATTACCTTTGTGTACGCAGTCCGGGACAGCGTATTCGCGGATATCGACGCGCGCACTGCTTCGGCTCGAGGTGCATCCGATGCAGACGGCGCCCGCACGAAGTTCTTCGATCGGATCGTGCCGGTCGTGCCGTTTGTGACTCGCCGCACCGCGCAGGACCTACTCGCGCCCCTCCTGGCGAAAGTGGCATTCCCTCCCAACGAGTTGGTGCTGCGCACGGTCGGCCCTCACTTGGGTGACATGCGCATCATTCGAAACGTGGTCAACGAGTATCGAGTTTTCGCAGATCGACTACTGACGGAACGTAACCCACTCGAGCTCGACCGCAATCACCTTTTCGCCATCGTGGCGTACAAGAACCTCGCGCCGCGAAGTTTCGAACGTATTGCCCGAGGAGAGAGCGAACTGGATGACGCGCTACGGCGTCTCGATGCCGCTCGCCTGCACACGATGGCCGTCCTTGGTGCGGAAATCGACATGCTGCTTTCCCGAGACCAGCTTACGCGACGCATCGAGCAGGACATCAAGACGGCACAGGAGCAGCTGCTTCGCGTCCTTCAGGCGGGCTACCGGGGAACAGTGGCAAACGCGAGACTGAGCCTTGGTGGCACGACCTACTCGCTCGGAACTCCTCTCCCTGAGCCGTTCTGGGCCGCGCTGGCCAATACGACCGGCTGGGAGACGCTCAGCCAGCCGGGGCAGGCATCGACGAATGTCGACGTCGAAGAGCTGCGGGCGGCGCTCCTGGACCTCCTCCCGAAGGGTGGATTCGAGGAAGCGAATCGCACCCGGACCGACAGCGATCGCGCCGTCCTCGAAGCCCGTCGAGAGGCATTGCGCTGGGCCTCCTTGCGCGACCTCATCACCGATGCAAGCTTGCAGCTACGGCTACCGAGAACCGGAGAGGGCGAATCCGACCCGTCCGACGCGAACGTTTCCGCAGTGACGGGTGCGGACATCTTGACCGATGCCGGCGTCTCGGCGATCGCTATTGCTTTGATGAGGGCAGGCTACATCGACCGCGACTTCGTCCTTCACGTCGCTGCGTTCGAAGGGACGACGACGAGCGTAAATGCGATGACTTTCGTCATCCGTCAAGTGGACCGCGGTGAGCCCGATCCCATCTATAGATTCGACGGCGACCGCGACATGGAAGCGGTGCTGCTTGAGGTCGGCGACAGCCTTTCATCACAACCTAGTGTTCTCAATCTGCAACTCGTGAGCTACATTGCCGACAAACGTCCTGATCTGATCGGCGACATTGCCGACTTGATCGTGGACCGAAGGGATCACGCGGGCGACTTCCTCCGGCTCTATCTCAATGACCCGGCCGCAAACATGCTCGTCTTTGCTGCGGTCGCGACACGCGACGAGTACCTCCTGAGCTTCATCGCTGCCGCGGACCGAACTGCGGACGCTCCGACCCGACAAATTGTGAACACCGTGCTCGAGAACGCGAGCAGGATCGCGGTCGGCGACCGCGCTGAGGACATCGCGGACCTTCTGCTGCCGGTGATCAACGAGCTTCCATTGTGGAAGCGAAACGTCGGACACGCTCAATCCGAGGTGATCGCCGACGTGATCGATGCGGTCGGCATCTCGCTGGCCAACATCCGTCGATTCAAGCCGGCGCAGCGACGAGCGATTGCCGTCCGAGCCCGATTCGATTTCACCGCCGCCAACCTGAAGGCCGCGACTCAGTCGGCCG
This sequence comes from Curtobacterium sp. L1-20, assembly GCF_048755855.1. Taxonomy (GTDB): domain Bacteria; phylum Actinomycetota; class Actinomycetes; order Actinomycetales; family Microbacteriaceae; genus Curtobacterium. The sequence goes on from NZ_CP151473.1 coordinate 1,238,543, forward strand.
CTCCGGTCCCAGCGATTGATGAGCTGTTCCGCCTCGGCGATGCCGTGAAGACGAGGCTCCGCGAGAACCTCGTCACATACATCGGACTGTGCCGCGACCACTCGGCGTCTGCTATCACGAACGGCGACGAGCTGACCGGGGTCGTCGCCTGGCTTATTGAAAGCAGCGATGAAACCGCGCTCGAATCGGTGCTCGAATGTACCGATGACAGCGTCGTCGTCGGGGACGTCACACTGCTGCCGAAGGATACGTGGCCGGTCCTTGCTAGAACAGGGCACGTCGCTGCGACAGCGGGAAACCTCATTGCTCTTCACGGCCTCGACATGGTCGTTGCTCACAATTGGCTCCTCAGTGTCTCCGCGCTCGACTGCACGTCCGATGTCGAAGCGCACGAGGCGGCGCTAATCATCGGAGAGGCGTCGCCGATCAATGCAGACGATCGCGTCGACCTGATCGCGACGTTGAAACCGTCGCCCATCGCCGCGAGCGAATTTGGAAGCGGAGCGAGGACGATTCTCGGGCTTCTCGTCGATCGCGGAGTCGTCCCCGACAGTCTGGCTACGCTCGAGGACGCTGCCGATCGTGGGTCGAGGCCAGTGCGCGATGTGCTGGCGGTGTCAGCACACCCTGCCGCCTTCGCCGAATCGATCGACTGGGACCGGCCGTGGCTAGCAGAGGTGTTCAACGACGGCCGTCTTGCTGCCGACACCCTTACCGTCGTAGCAAAGACAACGCTCGAAGCGACGTCCATGTCTCGGGATGCTGCCTCGGCCGTTGTTGCATTTGAGTTGGCCGCGCATGGTGACGTCGATGGAGAAGGCCTGCTCAGGCTCGCCAACGCTTTGCGTGGGCAGACGCCGATGCTTCGACTCCTGGCCGCAGGGCTCCCTCGCCTCGACTATTCAGAGGTCCGTGCAATTCTCGTCTCGATGGGCGGCGCGTGGGAGCGCCTGACCCGCACGGGCTCGAGCGGAGTGACTGTAGCCGATACTACGGAGAACAGGCAGCTGCTCGAGTGGCTTCTTCATCGCGCGGACTCTCCAGTAAGAAAGGTCGACCATGACAAGCGCGGCCGGCTTCGGAGCGCATACGCGCATCCGAGGGAATGAACCTACTCCGCTTCCGCATACGGGCGAAGGCCGACGTACCCGACGGGCTCGAGGTCGTTGTCGCGGTACCGGAGCTGCCTTGGCTGCACTGGTTCGGTTGGGCCGAGCAGAGATCCGGCGCGGACGAGTCGGAGCGTCATGGGTTCTTGCCGACACGCTTCGTGCGTCGCGGCGACGACGGCCTGTAACGGTTGACCACGGGGAGCCAGTCGGTGGGTGTGGTGGGTCGCCAGTCCATGTGGACAAGTCGAGGAGGCGATGGTTGTAACGGGACTGGATGTCGTCCCGGACTGCTGAGGTTCGGTTGACTCCTGAGAGGTAGGGGCATCGGCTCCACGTGGCTGACCCTCAAACGCTCGCAGTGGTGGGAGCGTCCCGCGTCCATGTCTGGTTGCGCGGTGGCCGATGATCAGTACTGCGCGGCCTCTTCTGGGGGCATCTGAAGCCTTTGGTGCGGCGGCTCCCTCGTGGGATGCTCATGTTCGGCCGTGGATGCTACTTCTTATTGCCCGGCCGAACCCGACCCGAGGGCAGAGGACTACCCGATGACCGAGTACACGACCAAGTGGAAGCCCGCCAAGGCGGAAAGGAAGGCCGCCACCGCACGGGAAGTGCTCCTGCCCAGTGAGGACGTCTGGTTCCTCGGCGTTTGCAACAACCTTCGACCCTTCATCTCTGAGGTCGCGCTGACTTCGCTCCGCTTGGTCGGTCTGCAGGAACGCTCAATCAACTTCGAGGTCCGGTACGCCGACATCGCGAACGTCGTGTTCGACCCCAAGAAGGAAACCCTCGAGGTCACCTCACGAGCGGGAGTCCGCACGGTCCTGAAGATGGTGCCCAGGGCCGATCACGACGTGATGTCGCGGTTTGTGGACGAGGGTCGGTCATCGACGCCGCCCGAAGAGCTGCTCCAGGCAGCTGATGCGGCTGCAGACGAGGCCGCTGCGTCTACTGCTCGCATCGAGGCGGCGAAGGGGGCGGAATGGCCCCACTCGATCGTCAGAGGAAAGCTCGGACGGAAGGCGAGCGAAGCGATCCTGCGCCAGTGCCACGAGGATGAGCAGCCCTGGTTCATCCTCACCTCCTCAGTCGGAGCTGGCACGCTCGCGGCGTTCGATGACAGAGCGGTCATCATCAAGACTGGTGCCCTGACGAGCTTCATGGCTGGCTCGCTGGGAGGCGAGCGCTCGGCGACCTTCCACTTCACCGACATCACGGGCATCGAGTACAACTCCGGCTTTGTGAATGGCGTGCTGGAGGTGCTCACGCCGAGCTACAGCGGCACGGCGAATCACGACTTCTGGAGCGGTGCTGGCAAGTCCCGCAACTCTGCAGCGTCTGACCCGTACACGCTGAGCAACGCCTTGCCCTTGTCGAAGCCGGAGTACAACGCATGCCTCGGCGAGATCAACGAGCTGAAGGCTCGCATCAGCCGAGCGAAGGCACCCACCGTGCTCGTTGCACCGGCCCCAGCGCCGGTTGCCGACGGGCTGGCCGAGCAGATCCAAAAACTCGCCGACCTTCGGGCCGCCGGAGTGCTTTCCGACGATGAGTTCGCCAGCGCGAAGGCTCGCTTGATCGCCCAATAAGGGCACTCGCCGGCGCTGTGCGTTGTGAGCGGGAGAGGATCAGCCGGGTCGTGAGGGAGAGGACAGTCGTTGAACGACGAGCACGTGCGGTATGAAACAAAGACCGTGAACGCTTTCCGCGGTCGTGAGGGGAAGACGCGGTCGAAAATGGAACAGGACGGGTGGGAACTCGTCCAGCAGAACCTGGGTGCGCTTCGGTCAAGTCTCGTCTTCCGCCGGCCGAAGAAGCCGCTTCCGAAGAAGGCGCTGATGATCGGCGGTTCCGTGGCCGCTGTCGCCGTTATCGGTATCGTCATCGGAGCGCTCACGGAGGGAGATCCTGCGCCTGTCGAGACGGCAACCGCGATCGCGAGGCCGGAAGCCCCCGCAGGAGCAACCACCTCTGCCGTGCCGACACCTTCGGCCACTGCAACTACAGGGGCTGCAACCGCCTCCGCCTCGACTCATGCCCCAGCTGTAACTGAAGCCGAGGTGCTTGAAGCCTTCAACGACTACTTCGCCGAGCGTTCTTCGACGGGCGTCGTCCTCGCCAAAGCCGTCTCCCAAGTTCGCTTCGAGGGTGGGATTGTGCAGGTGACCTTCGACCCTGCCAAGGCCGGGCTCACGAGGGACCAGTTCGACTACATCAACCCGTTCCCGAACCTCGCGAAGTTCGCCGCCACCCCGATCGCGTTCGACGATGAGGTCGGCAACCGCATCAGGCCGTCCGTGCAGTCAATCGCCACAATGGCTTCAGACGGATCACCTCTCGGCTCCTTCACCCACGACCAGATCCTCGCGCTCAACGAGCTCGAGCGCTGAGGCCACCCGCGATGACAGGGCTCGCGGCGGCCGCACAACTGGCGGCACTCATCTCCATCGTCGTCACGGTCGCGCTGTTCGCGTACACGCAGATAACGACCGTCCGCGCCGGCCGATCGCAGGCGCGGGAGGCGGCCGTGATCGAGGTACTCGACGCACTCGACCGAATCACAAGGCGCCGCACTTGGCCGACTGTGGCGAGGCTCTGGCACAAGCCAGAGTTGGACTACGCGCTCCTTGTCCCACGACTCCTCGTTGGACTGCCCGAACGCGACAGGGCGATCGCCACGTGGCTTGCCACCCAGGTCAACCTGATGAACGCCGCGTCCACACAGAGCCAGGTCTTCAAGGTCGCCCTCGAGGCGAGCAGCCGTATCGCGAACTGGCACATCGGCGAAGTGCCAACGTCGTGGTTCGAAAGCGCGGTCCGCGCGCACTCACCGCGCAAGCCACGCGGGAATCTCAGAGTGCTCATGACCAGTATCGCGGCCGCAGCCGGGCTGGTAGCGACTGGCCTGACTGCCAGCGCGGTCGTCGGAGTCGGCGCCGGTCTGGCGCAGCTCCGCGTTCGGAAGGCGGCCGACAACGGCTGACGTCGCGGTGCCGTGGAACAGAATCCCGATACCCGTGGAACGCCCGTCAGTACTGGGATCCGCGATCCGCGCCACCACTGGCATCCGCGAATAGACCGAACACCTCGCTCCACCAGCCGGACGCCCGGCTCGCCTCAGCCGTGACCAGGACCCTGGCGCCCGTGCACTCCGCTGCGTCCGCAGACGAGCCAGGCCGGTGCCCGCGCTGCTCCGCGCAGGAGCGCGCCGTCGGACGCCCGGTGATCGGAGCCGATCGATCGCGCATCTCGTGCACCATCCTGCAGTGTGCACCGGCACTTTCTGCCTGAGTGCACGATACGCGCAACGTCGTTGCGCGATTCGAGCAGGAGTGTCAGGATGGCCTCCTCGCTCCCAGCACGCGGCGGAAGCGCCAGGCCCAGCGCGGCGCTGCACAGCGAGGCCCGTTCACCGAAGAACTGCACCAGCCCACTGGTGCCCACCGTCAGAGTCGACTGGAGGACCCCCGCATGCGTGACTTCGATGGGCTGTTGCGAGCCCGGTCCGACGGGGGAGCCGAAGCGCTCCTGCCGACGCCGACGGTGCAGTGCCACGCGGCGAACCTCGCCTTCCTGCCCGGCGGTGACCTCGCTTGTGTGTGGTTCGGTGGCACGCAGGAGGGCGTCTCCGACATCTCCATCCACCTGTCGCGGCTCCCCGCCGGGACGGACCGCTGGCTCGAGCCCGAGCAGTTGAGCTTCGACTCGACGCGTTCCGAGCAGAACCCGATCCTCTTCACCGCGCCGGACGGCGCCGTCTGGTTGCTCTACACCGCCCAGATCGCCGGGAACCAGGACACCTCCGAGGTGCGGCGTCGGGTCTCCCGCGACGGCGGCGCGACGTGGAGCGAGCCGACCGCGCTGCTCGGCGCCGACGCGCCCGTCGGGGTGTTCGTGCGCCAGACGCCCGTCGTGCTCGAGAGCGGCCGAATCCTGCTGCCGGTGTTCAACTGCCGGACGGTGCCGGGCGAGAAGTGGGTGGGCAACGACGACACCGCGTCGGTCTGGTACTCGGACGACGGCGGGGACACCTGGTCCGAGGTCGCCGTGCCCGAGTCGAGCGGGTGCGTGCACATGGACATCGTGCCGCGCGCGGACGGTGTGCTCTGGGCGTGCTTCCGCTCCCGCTGGGCGGACCACGTGTACGAGTCGTCGTCGGTGGACGGCGGGATGACGTGGGAACCGTGTCGTCCGATCGACCTGCCGAACAACAACTCCTCGATCCAGGCTCGCTCCCTCGACGACGGCCGGATCGCGATGGTGATGAACCACGCGAGCAAGGACGACGCGACGAGTCGCCGGGTCTCCTTGTACGACGAGATCGACGACGAGGGCCTCGCCGCCGACAGCGGCCCGCGGGTCGCCGAACCCGCCCTCGACGCCGAGGGTCCCAGCGCGTTCTGGGGTGCTCCGCGCGCCCCGATGACCCTCGTGGTCTCGAGCCCAGACGGCCGCTCCTGGCCGACCGCCTACGACATCGAGAACGGCGACGGCTACTGCCTCTCGAACAACAGTCGTGACGGCGTCAACCGCGAGTTGTCCTACCCCTCCGTGCTACCCGACCCGGCCGGCGGGCTCCACATCGCCTACACCTGGCACCGGAAGTCGATCAAGCACGTCCACCTGCCGGCCGACGTCCTCGCGGGGATCGTGTCGACGCGATCCACCTCCGCCGGTCCGGACCTCTCTGCGAAGGAGCAGCGAGCATGACCCTCCCCATGGTCTTCGCACTCGCGATCACCGTCTTCATGATCGTGTTGATCATGATCGACCGCCTGCCGTTCGGCGTCCCGCCGTTGATCGCCTGCCTGCTGATGGTGGTGTTCAACGTCGTGCCGATCAACGTCGCCTTCAGCGGGTTCGCCAACGCGACGATCATCATGCTCGCCTCGTTCATGGCGGTGATCGCCGCGTTGCAGAAGACCGACCTCGTATCGGGCTTCAAACGGATGATCACCCGACTCGGGACGAAGGGCGGCTTCCGGGCCTACGTCCTGATCGTCGTGTTCGTCATGCTGGGGTGCAGCATCTTCGGCACCGGGTCCACGGCCTACTACGTCCTCGTGATCGGTCTGCTGTCGACGCTCGCCTACAACAAGAAGCTGCCGCCGTCGAAGGTCCTCATGCCGGCCGGCTTCGCCGCGAACCACCCGATGCTGCCGTTCAACGTGGCGCTGCAGTACGGCATCGTCACCGCGGTGCTCGAGGCGACCGGCGTCCGCGAGAACATCGACCTCGTCCGGTTCTCGATCGTCAACCTGGTGCTCAGCCTCGGGTTCCTCGTCTGGTGCCTCGTCGCGTACCGCCTGCTGCCGGACCACCCCATCGGCGACGACGAGACCGGCACCGACAGCACGGCCGAGGCGAAGGAGCCGGCGACCGTCGGTGCCCGCAGCGCCTCGGTGGGCGACGCGGCCACGTCCGGCGTGCACGCCTCTTCCTCGACGGTCGACCCGGCGACACCCGGTCCCCACGCCGCCGAGGCGAACGCGACCGCGATCGCCTCGTCGAGCGCCACCGCGACGGTGACCGCGCCGACGCTGGACCGTCGGAAGCAGCTGGCGACGTACGCCTGCTTCGTCCTGGCCATCGGCGGCATGATCTCGTACAGCTACATCGGTGACGCGGGCTACGCGATCACGGGCCTCTCCGTAGCGATCCTGCTGGTGCTGAAGGTCCTGGACTTCACCGAGATCCGCGACGCCATCAGCCAGCCGATCATCATCATGTCGGCGGGCGTCATCGGCATCGCCGAGGCGCTGGGCGCGACCGGGCTCACGAAGCTGGTCGGCGAGTCCGTCGCCGGACTGCTCGGCGGGAACGTCAGTCCCTTCCTGCTGGTGTTCGCGTTCTGTGTCCTGACGAGCGTGCTCGCCACCCTCACGGGGTCGACGATCGGCACGGTGTACGTCTTCGCGCCGCTGGCGATCGCGACCTGCGTCAGCCTGGACCTCAACCCCGCGGCCGCGGCGGTCGCCATCGTCATCTCCGGGTGGAACGGCCACTTCCTGCCGATCGACGGGCTCCCCGCGATGGTGATGGGCGTCGGCAAGTACTCGCTCATCCAGTTCTGGAAGTTCACCATCCCGATGTACTTCATCCGCCTGCTGGCCCTGACCGCCGGCGCCCTCCTGCTCTTCCCGATGTGACGAACCCGATGTGACGAACCCCAAGTGACGAACCCGACCCGTGACGAGAGGACCTGACGTGACGACCACCTACGAGCTCGCACACGTGGGCATCAACAACCCCGACGCAGCAGCCGCGCAGGAACTGTGCGACCTCTTCTGCCTCATGTTCGACCTCGATCCCCGGCAGGGGAAGAAGTCGGAGTTCGCCGGCACCTTCTTCGAGTGCGTGCGGTCGCAGTACCTCGGCACGCACGGTCACATCGGGATGTCGACCGACGACCTGGAAGCAGCGGTCGAGGAACTCACCGCGAAGGGGTTCGGCTTCGACCAGGAGACGGCCGCCCACTTCGACGACGGACGGCTGCAGAACATCTACCTCGCAGGGGAGTTCGGCGGCTTCGCCGTGCACGTCATGCAGCAGCCCCGTCCCTGACCCACCATCCGCCCGCCCGGCCCCCAGCCGACAAGGAGCACCTGCAGTGACCACCACGATCAGCGGCAGCATCCACGCGCTCGTCACCCCGTTCCACGACGACGAGTCGCTCAACCTCGACCAGATGCGCCTGCACACCGACCGCGCCGTGCAGGCGGGCGCCGACGGCGTCTTCTGCCTCGGCACCAACGGCGAGTTCTTCCAGCAGACCGAGGACGAACGGCTCGCCGTGCTCGAGACGGTCGTCGACGCCGCCGCGGGCCGAGTCCCCGTCTACGGCGGCGCCGGAGCCGTCGGCACGAAGGAGACGGTCCGCATCGCCCAGCGCATGCAGGCAGCGGGCGCCGACGTGTTGTCCGTCATCACCCCGTACTTCGCCGCCGCCTCGCAGGACGAGCTGTACCGGCACTTCGCGGTCGTCGCCGAGGCGGTCGACATCCCGGTGCTCATCTACAACATCCCGGCGCGGACCGGGAACACCATCACCCCGGCGACGGTCGCCCGGCTGGCGGAGATCGACAACATCGCGGGGGTGAAGGACTCGTCGGGCAACTTCGACGCGATCCTGCAGGTCATCGAGCTGACCGATCCCTCGCACTTCGCGGTGCTCGCGGGGACCGACTCGCTGGTCCTGCCGACACTGCAGGCGGGCGGCGCAGGTGGCATCACCGCCGTCGCGAACGTCTACCCGCAGACCATGGTCGACATCACCCGGAAGTGGGCGGCGGGCGACCTCGAGGGTGCCCGCGCGGCGCAGGCGTCCATCCGTCCGCTGCGCAACCTGTTCGCGCTCGGCAACCCGAACACGATCGTCAAGGCGGCCACGAACGCCGCCGGCGAAGCCGTCGGACCCTGCCGTGCGCCCTTCAACCTGCTCGGTGACGCCGCCCTCGCCAAGATCGCGGAGACGGTCCGCGCGGACCAGGCGGCAGGACTGGGCTGAGGCGCCGAACCGCCGCGACCACGGGACGGATCGGAGGCCCGGTGCCAGCTGGCACCGGGCCTCCCGTCCGTCCCACAGTTGCGACGCGAGCGGCACTGCGGACCGGCGCCGGGCGTCGGCCGCGCCTTCAGCGGTTGTACGCCGGCATCGGACCACGCAGCGCGGCGGCGACGTCGTCCACGGCCCGCTGCACGTCGTCGGGCAACGCACCCGCGGCCAGTGCGGTGAGGTTCGCCTCGATGTTCGCGATCCGCGACCCACCGATGAGGACGGCGTCGACGACGGGGCGGCCGATCGTCCACCGCAGCGCGAGTTCGGCCATGGGGACCCCGGCGCCGTCCGCGATCGAGCGGACCTGCTCGACGGCGGCGAAGACCTCGTCGTTCCAGTACCGGGTTCGGTACATGGCGGCGAGCGGGGAGGACCCGAACCGTCCCTCGGCCGGCTGCTCGTCCGCACGGTGCTTACCGGTGAGGAGCCCGCCGCCCAGCGGGTTGTAGACGACCGTCCCGAGCCCGGTCTTCCCGGCGTACTCGGCGTACTCGTCGTCGATCCGGGTCGCGATGACGCTGTAGACCTGCTGTCCGAGGACGGGCGCGTCGAGTCCGAGTCGCGCGGCCGTGTGGCGCAGCTCCGCGATCTGCCAGGCGGCGAAGTTCGAGACGCCCCACGTCCGGACCGCGCCGGCGTCGACGAGCTGCCGCACGGCGGTGAGCGTCTCCTCGTCCGGGGTCGACCGGTCGGGTTGGTGCAGGTAGAGCACGTCGACGTGGTCCGTCCGGAGCCGCCGGAGGCTGGCGTGCACGCAGCGTTCGATCGCCGTCGCGGACAGCGGCGGGGCCCCGTCGGCGTCGGGGTGCGGGATGCCGACCTTCGTCGCGAGCACCACGTCGTCGCGGCGCCCGGCGAGGACGGCACCGAGGATCTCCTCGCTGCGGCCGCCGGCGTAGCCGTTCGCGGTGTCGATCCCGGTCCCGCCGGACTCCAGGAACAGGTCGACCATCGCGGCCGCCGTCGACTCGTCGACGCTGTCGCCGAAGGTCATGGTGCCGAGGACGGCAGGGGCGAGCCTGCGGCCTCGGATGTCGATGTCACGCACTGGGTTCCTCTCCTCCGGACGCCGTCCGGCGACTCGTCGTCGAGTCGCCCGGGTCCGACCTGGGTCGAGCACACCACTCTTGCGTGTTTCACGCAACTCGTCTAGCGTGTTTCGTGCACGCCGCGCATGACCGACGGCACCGCCCACCGAGCCCGAGGAGGGGTCCGATGTCGAACCGCCTCGCCGCGATCGCCGACGACCTGTCCGGAGCCGCAGAGGTCGCCGCGGTCCTCGGCAACGGGCCGGCGACCGTCGCCCTGACGCTCCCCGGTGCGCTCGAACACGTCGCGCGCTCCGCGACCGACGTCGTCCTGGACTGCGACACGCGGTCGCTCGACCCGTCCGATCGACGGGCGGCCATCGGGCAGGCGGCGCTCCGGATGCGCGCAGCCGGAGCTCCGGTGCGGTTGGTGAAGACCGACTCGCTGCTCCGCGGTGGCATCGGCGACGTCGTCGCCGGTCTCCTCGACGTCGGCGCACGCGTCGTGGTCGCCACGGCGCTCCCCGTCCTGGGACGGACGGTCGTCGACGGCCGCCTCCACGTGCAGGGCGGGCCGGTGGCGGAAGCGGGACTGCACGGCCTGGAGGCCCAGGTCGTCCCCGGCCCGCTGGCCGCGGTCGGACAGCGGGCACGGTCCGTCCCGCTCGCGGTCGTCCGCGCCGGTCGCGACGCCGTCCTCGACGCGGTCGAGCGGGCGCTCGGTGCCAGCGAGGTTCCCGTGCTCGACGCCGAGTCCGACGACGACCTCGACCGGATCGCCGCGGCACTCGACGGTGCCGACTGCACGGTCCTCGGCTCCGGCGGCATCGCCGCGGCGATCGGTCGGCTCCGCGGACCCCACGCGCCCGAGACGGTCGGCCCCGAGCAGCCCCCGCTCGCGGGGGACCGCCAGCCGGTCCTGCTCGTCGTGGGCACGGCCAGCACGGAGGCGACCGCGCAGCTCGAGGTCCTCGCGGCAGGCGGTGTCCCGGTCGTGCCGGTGCCCCGAGACGTCCTGCTCCGCGCCGTCGACCGCCGCGAAGTGGACGACATCGACCACCCGGCCATCCGGGCTGCGCGCGCTGCGCTGCACGGCGGGAGCGCGGCGATCTGCGTCGAGGACCGGCACGAACCGGTGCCGCACCTCGCTCGGCGCCTCGCCGACGGCCTCGGCATCGTGGCCGCAGCGATCAGCGGCCGGGCAGCCCTGGTGCTGACCGGCGGGGAGACGGCGCGCTCCGTCCTCACCCGCCTCGGCATCGCGACCATCGTCCCGGAGGGCGCCGTCGAGCCGGGCTGCATCGTGTCCCGCGCGGACGACGGCCGTCGGGTCGTCACCCGGCCCGGCAGCTTCGGGACCGTCACCAACCTGCTCGACGCGGCCACGTTCCTCCAGGCCGGACCCACCGATCCGTCCGCGGCCGGGAGCCGCGTCGACGCGGCCCCAGGCCGCCGAACCGAAAGGCAGCACTCCAGATGAACGCCACTCCGATCGTCGCCGTGACCATGGGCGACGGGGCCGGTGTCGGCCCAGAGATCGTCGTCGAGGCCGTCGTGTCGCCGGACGTCCTGGCCGTCTGCCGACCCGTCGTCATCGGCGACCTCGCTCGCCTCCGCCAGGCCGCGGCGATCCGCGGCGTCGAGGTCACGTTCAACGTCGTCGCGGACGTCGCGGACGCGGCGTACCAGGACGGCGTCGTCGACGTGGTCGACCTCGGACTCCTGCCCGAGGACCTGCCCTGGGGGCAGCTCTCCGCGGTCGCCGGCGACGCGGCCTTCCAGTACATCCGCGTCGCATGCGAGGCGGCGATGGCCGGCAAGGTCCAGGCGATCTGCACAGCCCCGCTGAACAAGGAGGCCCTGCACGCCGGCGGCCACGTGTTCCCCGGGCACACCGAACTGCTCGCCGAGCTCATGGGCGTCGACGAGGTCTCGATGATGCTCTCGACGGCCAAGCTGAAGGTCGTCCACGTGACCACCCACGTCGGACTCATCGACGCCGTCCGGCGGATCGAGCCCGGCCTCGTCGAGCGGACCATCCGCCGCGGCAACGAAGCGCTGGTCCGTGCCGGCAACGCGCACCCGAAGATCGGCGTCGCGGCGATCAACCCGCACGCCGGCGAGAACGGCCTGTTCGGCTACGGCGAGGAGGCCGAGAAGATCGCTCCGGGCGTCGAGGCCGCCCGCGCCGCCGGGATCGACGCCGTCGGACCGCTGCCCGCCGACACGCTGTTCTTCCTCGCCGGGCGCGGTGACTACGACCTCGTCGTCGCGATGTACCACGACCAGGGCCACGGCCCCGTGAAGGTGCTCGGGATCGAGGCCGGGGTCAACATCACGGTCGGGCTCCCCGTCATCCGCACGTCGGTCGACCACGGGACGGCGTTCGACATCGCGGGCACCGGCAAGGCCGATGTCGCTAGCATGATCGAGGCGCTCCGCCAGGCGGCCGAACTCGCCCCGACGTCGGGCGCGATGAGCCCCGCCCAGAGCGCCTGACACGTCCCGTCCCCCTGCCGCCCGGAGGTGCCCGGTGTCCATCTCGGCCAGAGCGCGACGTGACGCCATCGTCACGCTCGCAACGACCGTCGGACTCGCGAGCGTCGACGAGCTCTCCGAGCGGTTCGGGGTCACGGCGTCCACCATCCGGCGCGACCTCGCGACCCTCCAGGAGCAGCGGAAGCTCACCCGGACCTTCGGCGGTGCGATGGCGGTGGCCGCGCACCCCGAGGCGTCGTTGCGGCAGCGGCTCGGCGAGCACTTCGACGCGAAGCGCGACATCGCCGGCCAGGCCGCTGCGACCGTGGCCCCGGGGACGTCGCTGTTCCTGGACAACGGCTCGACCGTCGCGGCGTTCGCGCACGCCCTGCCGGTCGACGCCGACCTCACCGTCACCACCACCAGCGTCGGGGTCATCACCGACATGGCCGACCGCGACGACGTCCGCCTCGTCTCGCTCGGCGGCGAGTACCGGTCGTTGAGCAACGGGTTCGTCGGTCCCTTGACGGAGGCAGCGCTCGAGTACCTGACGTTCGACGCGGCCTACCTCGGCGCCGACGCCGTGTCGCCGGAGCGCGGGATCTGCGAGGCCGACCTCGGGCAGATCCGGCTGAAGGAGCTCATCGCGCGTCGTGCGGACGCGGTGTACGTGCTCGCCGACTCGTCGAAGCTCGCGCAGTCGGGGTTCCACGCGTGGACCCGGCTCGGCCGGGGATGGACGCTGGTCACCGACGACGGCATCGCGCCGGACCTCGTCGAGCGCTTCGAGGCAGCGGGCGTCACCGTGACGACGGCCTGACCGCAGTCCGCGACGACCCGTCGACGTCGAGACCCGGTCGGCGCCGCGGCCCCGTCGCCGCTGCGGTGACGCCGCCGCAGCGCCGCCCCACGGCGCGCTCCGGACAGCGGACCCCGAGCCTGTGAGGCCGGCACCACCCGCACGGTTGACTGGCGTCCCGCCCGCGGTGAGGAGCCCCCATGCTGTCCCTGATCTACTCCAGCGTCTCGACCCGACCGCTCGGCGAGGACGACCTCGAAGCCCTGCTCGAGCAGAGCCGGGAGTCGAACGAGCGCGAGGACATCACCGGCGTGCTGCTCTTCCGGAACGGGTACTTCCTGCAGGTGCTCGAGGGACCGGACGCCGCCGTCCGCGCCAAGCTCGACCGGATCAAGCACGACGAGCGGCACACCCAGGTCCGGGTGATCCTCGAGGAGCTCGTCGAGGACCGGCAGTTCCCGGAGTGGACGATGGGCTTCCCGGCGGCCGAGCGCGACCTCGAGGAGGTGCCGGGCTACCGGTCCACGTTCGAGGACCTCGATCAGACGCCCGCTGCGGACGTGCCCTCCGCGTCGGCGGTCCGTGAACTCGTGCGCTGGTTCCGTCCGTCCGGCGCCTGACGCTCCCGCGCGAGGACGATGACCGTGACGTCGTCCTCCGCGCGTTCGGCCGACCGGAGCCGCACGGTCTCGAAGAACGCGTCGAGGTCCCGCGTCCGGCCGAAGGTGCGGGCGAGGTCGGCGAGGGTGTCGACGGTCCCGTTGCCCAGGTCGAGCGCGCCGTCGCTGGCCACGATCAGCGCGTCGCCCGGTGCGAGCACGATCGAGCCGGCCGTCCTCGGGTCCGTGCCGTGGTGCAGGCCGAGCGGGAGCCCGTGCGACCGCAGCATCCGGTGTGCTCCGTCGGCGCCGAGGTGCACGACGAGTCCGTGGCCGGCGTCGATCGACTCGACGAGCCCGGTGTCGAGTGCGACCCGGGCGTGGAAGAGCGTCGCGAAGGCCCCGGCGCGCCCGAGGTCCTCGGTGAGGGCGGGCTCGGCGGTGTTCACCGCGGCTGCTGGCCCCCGCCCCTGGTGCTGGCGCAGCGCGGCTCGGACGCCCGCCGCGAGGAGCGCCGCCGGTTGTTCCTTGCCCATCACGTCGGCCAGCGTGACGGTGAGGTGCTCTCCGTCCGACCACCAGTCGTGCAGGTCGCCGCTGACGTCCCCGTACGGCACGGCGATCGCACCGATGCGGTACCCGGCGACCTCGAGCGGGGGAGGCGTGAGCGCGGCGACGACGTCGAGGAGGCGGTCGTGGTCGAGGGCTCCGGCGAGGGCGCGCTCCGCCCACCGGCCGAAGTCGATCAGGGCGGCCTCGTCGGGTGCCGAGAAGTCCCGGGGCCGGGTGTCCATGAGGCAGAGCGTCCCGACGACGTCGCCGCCGGTCAGGATGAGCGGGACGCCCGCGTAGAAGCGGACGCCGCGGTGCGTGACGCCCGGCAGGTCGGCAGTGCGCGGGTCGGCGGTGGTGTCCGGGATCACGGTCGGTCCGGGGTGCCGGACGGTCAGCTGGCAGAACGACCACCCGACGGGCCCGGACACGAGTTCGTCCGGCACGTTCGGCGTCAGCGTGTGGAGCAGTTCGTCGTCGAGGAGGTTGACGTAGGCGAGCGGCACGCCGAAGACCTCGCGAGCGATGCGGACGATCCGGTCGAAGCGCTCGGACGGGGAGGCGTCGGCCAGGTTGAGCGCAGCGATGAGCGCGGCGCGCGCCGTGCCGTTCTCGTTCCGTCCCATACGGTGCTGATCCCCACCTCGATGATGCCGTCCCTGGTTCCGCGCTGGTCCGCGCGGGACGACGAACGGACCCAGGCTACGGGTCGGAGCGGACACGCTCCCAAGGAGGTCACGGACAGACCCAGCGTGCAGTGGACAGGTCTTGTACATGTATGCTCTCCGTCATGCCAGTCTCATCGAAGCGTCGGCTCGTCGCCGACGCCCTGCGCGACGCGATCGCCACCGGCCGCTACCGTGCCGGCGAGCGTCTGCCGGGCGAGCACGACCTCGCCGAGCGCTTCGCGGTCAGCCGGGGCACCGTGCGCGCGGCGCTCGCCGACCTGGCCGACGACGAGTACATCGCGACGCACGGCGGCGTCGGCTCCGTGGTGACCTTCGACGGCGCGGCCCTCGACCCTCGGGGCGGCTGGGCCCGGTCGATCGCCGCCACCGGCACCGAGGTCGCCACCAGGGTGCTCCGGATCGCCCTCGTCGAGGACCCGGCACTCCAGGCCGAGCTCGAGGCCGGGACGCCGCACTTCGTGGCCGTCGACCGGCTGCGCAGCGTGACCGGGGACCGGCCGGTCTCGCTCGAGCGGAGCGTCCTGCCCGCGGTCGGTCGCATCGCCGATGCGGTCCGGGACGGACTGGTCGGGGACTCGCTCACCGAGACCATCGCCGAGGCGGGACTCGTCCCCGCGCACGCCGAGCAGTGGGTCGACGTGACGCCGCTGCGGCCGGAGGACGCCGCGCTGCTCGACCGCGCCGAGGGGACCCCGTTCCTCCGCAGCCGTCGCACGTCGCACACGGCGGACGGCACCTTCGTCGAGCGGGTGGACAGTCTGCTCGACCCGGAACGCTTCCGGATCCACATGCGGTTCGGAGCGGCCCGGTGAACGCCGACACCCGCCCGACCGCGGCGCTCCGCGACCACGCCCTCGCCGCCCTGACCGGCCTGGCGATCGGCGACGCCCTCGGCATGCCGACGCAGTCGATGTCGCTCACCGAGATCCGTGCCGACCACGGCACGATCACCGGGTTCGCGGACGCCGGCCCCCACCAGCGCATCGCCGCCGGCATGTCGGCGGGGACGATCACCGACGACACCGAGCAGGCGCTCATGGTCGCGGAGCTCCTCGTCGCGGGCGGCGGCCGACTCGATCCGACGCGGTTCGCCGAGGCGCTCATCGCCTGGGAACGCGGGATGCAGGCGAAGGGCTCCCTCGACCTGCTCGGTCCGAGCACGAAGACGGCCGTGCAGCGGATCCTCGACGGGGTCCCCGCGTCCGAGGCCGGCTCCACCGGCACGACGAACGGCGCGGCCATGCGCATCGCGCCCGTCGGCATCGCGGTCCCGTCCGGCGACCTCGTCCGGCTGGTCGACGCCGTGCAGGACGCCTCGCGCGTCACCCACGACACCGGGCTCGGCATCGCCGGTGCCGCCGCGGTGGCCGCCGCGGTGAGCGCGGGCGTCGACGGTGCCACCCGCTCCGAGGCGCTCGACGCCGCGGTCGCCGCGGCGGCGATCGGTGCGGAGCGTGGGCACTGGGTCGCCGGCGCCGACATCGCGGCGAGGACGCAGTGGGCCCGCGGGTTCCTGCCGACCGTGCCCGTCGACGAGCAGATCGACACCGTCGCCCGACTGATCGGCACCAGTGTCGCCAGCCAGGAGTCGGTCGTCGCGGCCCTGGCACTCGTCGCGCTCGACCTCGACCCGTGGCAGACGGTGTGCACCGCGGCGTCGATCGGCGGCGACACCGACACGATCGCCGCGATGGCCGGTGCGGTGCTCGGCGCCGTGCACGGGCCGGACGCGTGGCCCGCCGACGCCGTCCGCACCGTGACGACCGTGAACGACCTCGACCTCGCAGCCGTGGTCGACGGACTCCTGCAGCTCCGTCTCCCCGGCTGACCCAGACGCCGAGCGGTGGCGTCCCCCCTTCGCCACCGCTCGGTCCCACCCCGTCCCGTCCCACCCCCCCCCCGCACCCTTCCGATGACGTGAGAGGCACCATGTCCGAGACCCCCACGCTCTCCAGCGGCACGCTGACGAGCATCGAGCAGCGCGGCATCGAACCCGTGCCCCACGACGAGCGGAACGGCACCCCCGGAGCGTTGTTCTGGGTCTGGTTCGCCGCGAACATCTCGATCCTCGGGCTCCCGCTCGGCGCGACCCTCGTCGCGTTCCAACGCCTGACGATCTGGCAGGCGCTCCTCGTCGCGGTGATCGGTGCCGCCGGTTCGTTCGCCGTCGTCGGGGTCATCTCCGTCGCCGGTCGTCGCGGCGGCGCCCCCGGCCTCACGCTGAGCCGGGCGGTCTTCGGGGTCCGCGGCAACGCCGGCCCGACGTTCGTGTCCTTGCTCTCGCGGCTCGGCTGGGAGACCGTGAACACGACGACCGCGGCGTTCGTCCTGCTGTCGCTGTTCACGATCCTGTTCGGCACCGACGGCGACGCGAAGGCGAACCCGGCGCTCACGATCGTCGCGATCCTGGTGTTCGTCGTCGCGACCGTGCTCGTCTCCGGTCTCGGACACGCCTTCATCGTGGCGGTGCAGAAGTGGGCGACGTGGGTGTTCGGCGCCCTCAACGTGTTCGTCGCCGTGTTCCTGGTGCTCCGCGTCGACTGGGACGTCGTCGGTGCGCAGCCCGCGGGACCGGTGGCCGCCATGGTGGTCGGGATCGGCACGATCGCGGCCGGTACCGGCATCGGGTGGGCGACCGCCGGCGCCGACATCGCGCGCTACACGCGCACGTCCGTCAGGGCCGGCGCCCTCGTCCTGTCGAGCGCCGCCGGTGCCGGCATCCCGCTCGTGGTGCTGGTCGGCCTCGGCGCGCTCGTGTCCGCGGGCGACCCGACGCTCGCGCGGGCGGGCGACCCGGTTGCCGCGATCCGCGACCTGCTGCCGAGCTGGATGGCGATCCCGTACCTGGTCGCCGCGTTCGGCGGGCTCCTCCTGTCGAACCACCTGTCCGTGTACTCGGCGAGCCTCACCACGCTGACGCTCGGCGTGAAGGTCCCGCGGGTCTGGGCCGTCGCCGTCGACGTCGTCGTGACGACCCTCGGGGCGATGTACTTCATGCTCGTCGCCGACGGCTTCTACGCCCCGTTCATCACCTTCATCTCGGTGCTCGCGGTGCCGATCACCGCGTGGCTCGGGGTCTTCATCGCGGACATGGTCCGCCGTCGCTGGTACGACCCGGTCGCGCTGCTCGACCTGCGACCGGGCGGTCGGTACTGGTACCGCGGCGGCATCGCCTGGGGCGCGGTCGGCGCGTGGCTCGTCGCGATCGTGGTCGGCTTCCTCTTCACCTCCATCCAGGTCGGCAGCGCGGACCCGGTGTTCGTCGGGTCGTTCTCGGCGACGTGGATCGGTGCGAACGGCCTGGGCTGGGTCGTCACCTTCGTGGTCGCCGCCGGCATCTACCTGCTCACCGGCGGGGGTCGCGGTCAGCTCGTCGCCCCGGACGCCGTCGACGCCCCGGCGGGTGCGGCCGGGGTGCGGGCCTGATGCCCCGGCTCGTCTCGGTCGGCAACGTCGTCGTCGACATCGTGATGCGGGTCGACGCCGTCCCGGAGCCCGGGGGAGACGTGATCGCCTCGGCGTCCCGGATCACCGCCGGCGGCGGGCTCAACACGATGGTCGCCGCGGCACGGGACGGACTCGAGGTGGCCTTCGGCGGCCAGTACGGCACGGGGCCGTTCGGTGACGTCGTCCGCGCAGCCCTCGCCGCGTCCGGTGTGGACGTGCTCCAGGCGGGGATCGACGACGTGGACAGCGGCTACTGCGTCGCCCTGGTCGACGCGTCGACCGAGCGCACCTTCGTGACGAGCGTCGGTGCCGAGGGCCGACTCGACCGGGCGGACCTCGACCGCATCGCGCTCCGTCCCGACGACACCGTGTTCGTGTCCGGGTACGGCCTCGCACACGCGGTGAACGGGCCGGCGATCGCGTCCTGGCTGCCGACGATCCCGTCCAGCGTCCGGGTCGTGCTGGACCCGTCGCCGCTGGTGGACACGCTGCCCCCGGCGGTCCTCGCGCCCGTCACGGCGCGTGCGGACGTCGTCAGTGCGAACGGACGGGAGGCGCGGCTCATGGCACCGGACGCCGCGTCACCGGCCGAGGCGGTCGCCTCGATCGCCGCGTCCGCCCGCGGCACCGCGCTGGTCCGCGACGGCGCAGCGGGCTGCTGGGTCGTCGGACCCGGGACGGCGCCGGTCCTGGTCCCCGGCTTCGCCGTAAAGGCGGTGGACTCGAACGGCGCGGGCGACGCCCACGGCGGTGTGCTGGTCGCGGCCCTGTCCCGCGGCGAGGACCTGCTCGCCGCGGTCCGTCGCGCCAACGCGGCCGCGGCGCTGGCGGTCACGCGGCCCGGTCCGGCGACCGCACCCACCCGGGCGGAGACCGACGCCTTCCTCGCGGACGCCACGGCCTGAAGCGGGCGCCACGGGCGCACTGCTCACCGGGCGCCCCGACCGCTCACCGGGCGCCCCGACCACTCACCGGAGCCCGGACCGCCCGCGGCCGCCCGGACCGCACGGCGGTGCGCCAGGGACCGCGCGGAGCGGCCCGCCCCGCTCGCGACGTCAGCTCGTCGGCGGCTCGGTGCGCAGGCGGCGCGCCTCGGGCTCCTCGGAGTGCGACGAGGCGGCGTCGACGAACCGCCCACCACCGACCTCCGCGGTCCGGCGCGTCAGTTCGTTGACCAGGTCCTCGTCCTCGGGCTCGAGCTCGTCGTCCGGTGCGGGTTCGACCATCACCTGCGACGCGGGGCCGAGCAGGAGCTCGGTGGTGACCCCCACGCCGTCGTGGTCGGACGTCGGGATCTCGACGATGTCCGTCGTCCCGTTCTCGCCGAGCGCCGCCGCGTACGCGAGCACCGCCTCGGCGATCGCATCGCCGGTCATCACCTTGTTCTCGCCGTAGACCACGTACTTCATGACGACCACTCAACGCGGAGCGCGTGGACGATGCGTCCCCGCCAGCCGGTTCACGCACCCGCCCGGCGCAGGACCGTGGCGGTGGGCGGCCCGCGGGGCACCGACACCGTCCGCGCCGTGCGAGGATCGTCCGGTGCACGCCGAACAGCCCCCGGTCGCGATCGTGATCGCGGCGATGACGGAAGAGGTCTCGGCCTTCGCGGACCTGCTCGGCGGCGTGCCGATCCTGGACGGGCTCGTCGGCGGCCACGACGCCCACCACCTGCTCGACGTCGCCGGCGCCACGGTCGCCGTGCGCCGGAGCGGCATCGGGTTCACGAACGCCACCGCCGCGGTCGCGCACTGCTTCCACGACTTCGGCGCCGGCATCCCGGTGATCAGCGTCGGGACGGCCGGCGGACTGATGCACGGCATCGCGATCGGCGACGTGGTCGTCGGCGACCGCTACGTGAACCTCAACGCCGACGCCACCGCGTTCGGCTACGCGCTCGGCCAGGTGCCGGGCATGCCGACCGGGTACGCCCCCGACGGCAGGCTCGTCGACCTCGCGCTCGCGTCCGACACCCGGCACCGGGTGCGCGCGGCGACGATCGGGTCGAGCGAGGTGTTCGTCACGGAGGGTCGGGCGCGCACGCTCCGGTCCGCCTTCCCCGGGGTCGCCGCGGTGGACATGGAGTCCGCCGCCATCGCCCAGTTCGCCCACGTGCACGACATGCCCTTCGTGTCCGTGCGGTGCATCAGCGACCTGTGCGCGCCGGACGGCGACGAGTTCCGCGAGCACCTCGACGGGGCGGCGGCTCGGGCGGCGGCGGTCGTGCACGACGTCGTGGTCGGCCTGGCCGCCTGAGCCACGCGGGGAGCGCTCGTCGACGGGCGCACCGCCCCCGGCGCACGCGAGCAGACGCGCGCAACCTCCGAGCAGACCCGAGCGGACCCGCGCAGCCCCCGACCGGGCGCGCGCAGCCCCGGAGCGGACCCGCGCGGTGCCCGGGGTGGTCAGCCCGGCCAGCGCTCGGTCGACCACGAGCCGTCCGCGTCCCGCACGGCGGCGACGCGGTTGCTCGGTCCCTCGGTGTCGCCCTCCCAGAAGAGCATCCGCAGCGGCGTGAGCGCGTAGCCGACCCAGGTCTCCGGCGGCTCGAGGCCATCCGCGTGCTCGCGTTCGAAGGCGGCCCACCGCGTCCGCCGCTCGGCGGTCGGCAACGCCGCCAGGTCGTGGTCGTTGAGCCACGCCAGCACCTGCAGGTAGCGGGTCCGCGCGGCGTAGGCGCCGGCCGCCTCCGGTGCCGTGACCGCGGCCACGTCGCCGGTGACGACGAGCTGCCGCGTGTGCTCCGGCTGGTGGAGCGTCACGGTGGCGCGGGGGAGCGCTGCCAGCTCCGCCGCCTTCCGGCTCCGGGCGTCGGTGTGGAAGTGGAACCGCTCCCCGTCGAACCGGCTGAGCAGCACGGTCCGGGCCGACGGGTAGCCGTCGAGTCCGACGGTCGAGAGCGTCACCGTCGGCGTCGCGCCGGCACCGGCCGCGGCGAGCCAGCTCGCCGCGAGGGCGAGCGGGTTCACCGGGGCCGGGCCGGGTCGAAGCGCGCGATCTCGTGGAGCGACGCCACGGCCTCGCCGACGGAGTGGTCCCACAGTGCCGCGCCGTAGCTCGCCGAGGCGCGGCTCGCGTCCCCGACGACCCCGGGGGTGCCGAAGTCGTTCGACAACCAGCCGAACGACACCGGTCCGCCGTTGAACGCGATCTTCTCGAAGCCGGCGATGTGCTCCGGCACCCAGCGCTCGGCGAGCGACATGTCGACGAGGTCCGGGCGCAGGTGCAGGATCATCGAGGTCTCGGCGGCACCGCCGTGGATGCCGAGGCCGAGCTCGTCGGCGTCCTCGCCGTCCGGTCCCGGCACGCGGGCGAGGGTCGGCATGAGGAACGTCTTCAGGCCGTACCGCTTCCGGATCTCACGCAGCGCCACCTGCAGCAGCGCGACGTTCCCGCCGTGGCCGTTCGCGAAGACGAGTGTGCCGGCCCCGGTGAGGGCGACGGCTCGACCGACCTGCACGACCGTGTCGAACATCGTGTCGGCGTCGAGCCAGACGGTACCCGGTGCCCAGCTGTGCTCGTCGGACTTCGTGAACGCGAGCGTGGGGAGCTGCCACACGTCGAGGCCCTCGGCCGCGGCCTGCTCCACCGCGGCGCCGCCGATGTGGTCGGCGAGCAGGAAGTCGGTCAGGAGCGGCAGGTGCGGACCGTGGTGCTCGACGGCGCCGGTCGGCTGCACGACGATGGTGTCCGGCCCGAAGCCCGCGGCGACGGCGGGTCCGGACAGCTCCGCGAGCTTCCGGGTGCCGACGCCCGACGCAGTCACTTGCCGAACCCCGGGACGACCGGCTGCGCCGACGCCGTCGACCCGCCGGACTCGACGAGCGAGGGGTCGATCACGTGCCCCGGGTTGAGCAGCCCGTCCGGGTCCGTGCGCTGCTTCAGCGCGATGAGCTCCTCGACGCCGTGGTCGACGTAGTACTGGTGCGGGCTGTGCACGCGGACGCCGAGGTCACGGAGCAGCGGGTACCCGGCGTAGACGTCCTCGGCGCCGGTGTACGGCGCGGTGAGCATCCCGATCGGGCCGACGTGCGCCGCCTCGATGTGCAGCATCCCGCCGGGGTAGACCGCCTCGACCTCGGCGATCCGGTCGATGAGCGCCTCGCCGCCGACCTCGACGTGGAAGTACTCGGTCTCCGGGGTGTTCCGCTTCAGCCACCAGATCGGGTGGTTGTACGACAGCATCGAGACCTTGGTGGTCTGCTGCAGTCCCTCGCGGACGTCCTCGACGGTGCCGCCTGCCGTCTCGATCAGCGATCGTGCCTCGTCGAGCACGACCGCGTCGATGATGCCGCGGAGACTCGCGAGCCCCGGGTCGATCGCCGGGTCCTTCGGCAGGGTCGCGGCGACCTCGGGTCGGTCGGCGCTGACGAGCCGGGGCACCGGGTCGAGTCCCCGCAGGGTGCGCACGGCGGTGAGGGCCTGTTCGAAGGTGGGGAAGGTCGCGTAGACCGCGCGCCAGTCCTGCAGCGGCTCGAGCCGGACGGTCGCGCGGGCGATGACGCCGGCGGTGCCGTACGTGTGCACGAAGGTCTGGGCCTCGTCGCCCTCGACGTGCAGCAGCCCGTCGGTCCCGGGCAGCGCGATGTCGAGTGCGGTGACGAAGCCCTGCCAGTTCGACCCGTGCGCGATGGAGCCGGTGCCGCCGGAGCCGCCGGAGAGGAAGCCGCCGATGGTGGACTGCGCGGTGGACGGGTACATCCAGAGCTGCTGTCCGGCCGCAGCGGCCGCCTGCTCGAGCGCCACCATCGAGGCGCCGGCCTCGGCGGTGACCCAGCCGTCGCCGACCTCGACGACGGCGCGGGCGCGCGACGTGTCGAGGACGAGACCGCCGTGCAGCGGGATGCCCTGCCCGTAGTTGCCGGTGCCCTTGCCCCGGGTGGTGACCGGCACGCCGTGCCGGACCGCCGCCTGCAGCACGGTCCCGATCTCCTCGGCGGAGGCGGGCGACGCGACGAGGTCGGCGAGACCGAGGGGCAGCTGCTCGGTCAGGATCGGGCTCATCGTCGCCTCGTCGACGGAGGCGCGTTCGCGGGTGCGCTGGTCGGCGCTGACGCCGCGCTCGCCGAGCAGGTCGACGAGCTCGGCGCGGAGCGCCTCGACGGCGGTGGGGGAGGCGGTGGTGACGGTGGTCATGCTGGCTCCAGGGGGTGGTCGTTGCGGGACGACGGACGGGAGGCGCGGTGCGGGGTCGCGCCGCGCCTCCCGTCCGGTGGGTGGTCGGCCGGGCCGACCGGTGTCAGGAACCGAGTCCGATGGACTTGTCGAGGAACTCGTTCGTGTACAGGTCGGAGGGCTTCAGACCGCTCTTCACGTCACCGGTCCCGGCGAAGACGGGGGTCGCCTTCTCGATGAAGTCCTGCATGCGCTGCTCGTCCATCGACCCGATGTAGCCGTCGGTGTCCTTCGCCAGGCCGAGCTTCACCATCTGCTTCGCGGCGAACGCGCCGACCTTCGAGTCGTAGGTCCAGCCGTTGTTGTACTGCTGCACGAGCTTCGTGATGAGGTCGTTGGTGGCACCCGGGGACTTCAGGTAGTCGACGTCCGCCTGCTGCATGACGGGGACGAGCTTCTTCAGGCAGGGCTCCAGCTTCGACAGGTCGCCGGTGCGGACCGACATCGCCTCGGGGTACGGGTTCCAGCCGGTGCTCGAGACGAGCGCGTAGTCGACCTTCTTGCCCCAGGCGGCGACCTGGTTCTGGTAGATGTACGGCTCGGCGGTGGCGAAGCCCTGCTGGGCGTCCTTGCCGCCGGCGGACACGAACTTGGCCGGGGTGCCGTCGTAGCTGCCGTCGAGGACCTTCTTCGGCAGGATGCCGGACTGCTGCAGGTAGGTCATGTACGCGGCGCCGTTGAAGTAGCGGACGACGCCGCCGTCCTTCTCGAGCGCCTTGCCGAGGCTCTTGATGCTGTCGACCTTCGGGTAGGTCTTCGGGTCCCACATGATCGACATCGGGGACTCGTCGTTCTCGGCGAAGACGGCGGTGGTCGGCAGGTTGCCGGAGAACTGCACCTGCTCGTCGGTCGACATGTAGCCGAGGGTGATGTCCTTGTCCTGGTACATCTGCGAGGCGACCTTCGTGTAGCCGATCGCCGGTCCGCCCGCACGGATCTCGAGCTTCACGCCGGTGCTCTTGCCGTTGGCGTACAGGTCACCGGTGACGGTCTTGCCGGAGGCGTCGATCGTCGGGTCCGGACCGAGCATCTGGTAGAGGTGGCCGTGCTCGCCCTCGGGGTTCCAGTCGGTCTGCACGACGACCGTCGCGGGGCACGCGCCGGAGAGGTCGATCGCCGGGCCGGACGCTGTCGAGGAGGTCGCGGCGGTCGTCCCGGTGCCGCCGGCCGAGCCGGCCGCGCACCCGGTGAGGGCGATGGCGGTGGCGGCGAAGGCGGCGGTGGCGACGCCGAGTCGGGTGGTGGTGCGCATGGAGGCTCCGTTCGTGGTGCGGGTCTCGTGGTGCTGTGGTGGGAAGGGGTGGGACGGGTCGGGTCGGGGGAGGTCAGCTGAAGTCGTGCCAGCGACCGACGGCCAGGCGGCCGATCAGTCCGAACACGAGGAACACGGCGACGCCGTAGAGCGAGGCGATGAGGATCGTCGCGTACAGCTCCGGGCCCATCAGGCGCGAGGCCGTCACCTGGATGAGGACGCCGAGGCCGGGGTTGCCGCGCTGGAAGAACTGGTCGCCGACGATCGCACCGATGACGCTGAGACCGGCGGAGGTCCGCAGCCCGACGAAGATCGACGGCAGTGCCGCGGGGACCTGCAGCTTGACGAGCTGGGCGAAGCGGCCGGCGTGCTGCAGCTGGAAGAGCTCGCGCTGGGCACGGTCGGCTGACTGCAGGCCGAAGAGGGTGTTCGACACCATCGGGAACAGCGCGATCATCACCGTGACGATGACCCGGCTGACGAACTCGTAGCCGAACAGGGCGCCGATGAGGGGCACGAGCGCCAGGATCGGCACGCACTGCAGCACGACGGCGTACGGGTAGAGCGACCGCTCCAGCCACTTCGCCTGCGCCATCGCCATCGCCCAGACGACCCCGACGACGATCGCGAACGCGAGCCCGGTCAGGGAGACGACGGTGGTGCGGCCGAGGGCGGACCACAGGTCCGTGCCGAAGGTGGAGGGGGAGCCGTCGGGCATCGTCGGCGCGACGATCGCCTTCGCCACGAGGTGCGGGTAGGGCACCAGGAACGCGAGGCCCCGGACGTGGTCGTAGTACGCGGCTGCGGCGTACCAGATGCCGATCAGGACGACGAGGACGGCGAGCGGCGGCCACCACGAGACGCTGCGGCGAGCGCGCGGAGCGGAACGACGGGCAGCGGCGCGGACGGCGCGGGCCTCGGAGACCTCCTGCAGGGTGGCCATCAGCGGTGTCCTTCCCGGAGCGCGTGCGAGACCTCGCCGACCAGCTCGGCGAACTCGGGGGTGAAGCGGATGTCGGGGTCGCGGGGCATCGGGAACGGCACGTCGAACCGGCCGACGATGCTGCCGGGGCGGCCGGACATCACGATGACCTCGGTGGAGAGGTAGACCGCCTCGGACACCGAGTGGGTGATGAAGAGCCCGGCGAACTGCTGCTCGACGAAGAGCCGGAGCAGTTCGTCGTTGAGGCGCTCGCGGGTGATCTCGTCGAGGGCGCCGAACGGCTCGTCGAACAGGAACAGCTGCGGGTCGAGTGTGAGCGACCGGGCGAGGGAGACGCGCATCCGCATGCCGCCGGAGAGCTGCTTCGGCAGGTTGGACTCGAAGCCGGACAGTCCGACCAGGTCGATGGCGTGCTTCGCCTTCTCCGCGCGCTCGGCCTTCGGCACGTGCCCGAGCTCGGCGAGGAGCTCGACGTTGCCCTGCACGGAGCGCCAGGGCAGGAGGGTGGCGTCCTGGAAGACGTACCCGATCCGGTCGGCGGCGACCCCGGCGGTGCCGTCCGACGCGGTCTCGAGGCCGGACGCGATGCGGAGCAGCGTCGACTTGCCGCAGCCGGAGGGCCCGACGACCGAGACGAACTGTCCCCGGTCGACGGTCAGGTCGACGCCCTGCAGGGCGATCGTGCCGTTCGGGAAGGTCATCTCGACGTTCCGGAAGTCGAGCAGCGTGTCCGTCGCGGTGACGGGTGCTGGTGCGGTGGTGGTCACGGCTACCTCGTGTTCTCGTGCATGGTCGTGCGCGGTCAGGGAACGGGGACGGGTGCGGGGCCGCGCGCCGGGGTGACCGGCGTGCGGGCGGGGACGGCGACGCTGCGCCGGACCTCGGTGTGGGCGACGAGTCGCCCACGGGAGATGACGATGCGGTCCGCCGGCGCGTTCGCGACGGCGTCGGTGGTGCTGGTCGCGGCGACGGCGAGCAGGTCGGCGCGGGCTCCGGGGACGGCTCCGGCGACCGGGAGGCCCATCACGCTGCGCGCGGAGTCGCTCACCATCGCGTACGCCTCGTCCGGTGTCAGGTGGCCGGCGCTCACGAGGAGCGAGGCCGTCTCGAGGGCGTCGCTCCGGCCGACCGGGTTGAACGGGTCGCGGACGTTGTCGGCGCCGGCGGCGACGCGGACCCCGGCGTCGAGGAGTGCCCGGATCGCCGTCAGGCCCCGGGGCGTGGCGACCGGCTGCTGCCAGCCCTGCAGGTACAGGTTCGTGATCGGGAGCGTGATGACCCCGAGGTCCGCAGCGGCGACGTCGGCCACGACCTCGGCGAGCCGTTCGGCCTGCATGGTGCCGAGCCGGACGCAGTGCCCGGCGGAGTACTGGCGGTCACGGGGCCAGTCGCGGACCGACCGGGCGTAGTGGTCGAGGGTGACCGGGCCGTCGAGGCTCTCGTCGGCGTGCAGGTCGACGCCGAGTCCGCGCTCGCGGGCGATGGCGAGCAGGCGGTCCACGTCGGCGGTCGGGTCGTCGGCCAGGTGCGGCGCGCCGCCGACCAGGTCGACGCCGAGGTCGAGGACGGCCGCGACGTGCTCGTCCGGCGCGAGGGGACCGGCCAGTGCGACCAGTTCGATGTCCATCAGACCGGCGAGCTCCTCGCGGACCCGGACGAGCGCACGGGCGCCGCGGACGGCGTCGTCGACGCTCGCGGCGCCGTGGGCGCTGAGCACGTCGACGTGGCTGCGGACGGCGGTCGTGCCGGCGGCGAGCATGGCGAGGGCCTGGGTCCGGGCGCGGTCCGCGATCTCGTCGACGGACATCATGGTCGCGTACGCGGACCAGGCCGCGATCGCGGATCCGAGGTCGCCGAGCGGCGGGCGGATGCGGTCGGCGCTGAGGGCCTTGTCGAGGTGCGCGTGCGGTTCGGCCGGTGCGGTCAGCAGCAGGCGGCCGGCGAGGTCGAGCGTGCTCTCGGCCGGGGCGTCGAGGGAGCCGGCCGGCACGACCTCGGTGACGAGTTCCCCGCGGATCGCGACGTCGACGAGGCCGCCGTCGGGCAGCCGTGCGGACCGCAGGAGGGTGATCGGGCGGGGCAGTGACGACTCCATGGGACCCTTCCGATCGTGTGTGACAATGTTGATCGCATCAACATCTTCGATGCTAGGCGGGCTGTGTTTCCCGCCCGTTTCGTCCCCGTTGCCGACTCCCACCAGCCGCTCCGGACGGAACGCCCACCCCTCCACGACGATCGGAGCGCGATGCCCACCGACCTCCTCGACACCGACCGGGTCGTCGACGAACAGGCCAGACGGATCGGCGAGCACATCCGGGGGCGACGCCGTGCGGCGGCCATGACGCTCGTGCAGCTCGCGGAGCGGACGGGGCTGTCGCACCCGTTCCTCAGCCAGGTCGAGCGCGGTCACTCCCGGGCGAGCATGGTGTCGCTCGAGAAGATCGCGGCGGCGCTCGACACCACCCAGGTCGCGCTCCTCGCGGCCGGCGCACCCGCCGTCGAACCGGACGACCGGGGCCCCGAGGTCATCCGGGCCGGCGAGGGCGCCCGCGGGCCCTTCTCGAGCGGAGAGGCGCGCCTCCTCGTCGCCGCCGGACCGCACGCCTTCGAGCCGCTCGAGTGGGTGGGCGACAACACCGACCTCGGCGACTACTTCGAGCACCACGAGGACGAGTTCCTCACCGTGCTCGCCGGCGACGTCCTGCTCGACCTCCGCGGTCGACCGACGCTCCGCCTGGGGCCGGGCGACTCCGCCTACTACCGGGGCGGCACCGGGCACCGCTGGGCCAGCGCCGACGGGTCCCGGTTCCACATGGTCGTCGTCAAGGAGTCGCCCCGCACCGCCACCGCCGGAGCGGGGTCGTGACCGCCGTCGAGGTGCGGCGCCGGGTGCGCGTCGCCGACCGGGAACACGCCTCCGCCGACGTCGTCGTGCTCGACCTCGCCGCGGTCGACGGCGCTCCGCTGCCCGACTGGGAGGCCGGAGCGCACATCGACCTCGAGGTCGTTCCGGGCACCGAACGCCAGTACTCGCTCGTCGCGACCACCCCGGACGGGCACTGGCGCATCGCGGTCCTGCGCGAGCACGACGGTCGCGGCGGCTCGGTCGCCGTGCACGAACGGCTCGTCGTCGGTGCCGAGGTCACGGTCGGCGGCCCGCGCAACCACTTCGGGTTCGACCCCGGGCGACCGGCGGTCTTCGTCGCCGGCGGGATCGGCATCACCCCCATCGCCGCGATGATCGCCGCGGCCGACCGCGCCGGGACACCCTGGCAGCTGCACTACGCGGGACGGCAGCGGGACCGCATGGCCTTCGCGGACGCCCTCGTCGCGGCGCACCCGGAGCGGGTCGCCCTGGCCGTCGGCGACGAGGGGACCCGGCTCGACGTCGCGGCGCTCCTCGCGCCGGTCCGTGACGCGGTCGTCTACTGCTGCGGTCCGCGCGGCCTGATGGACGCGGTCGAGGCCGCCGCCGGGCACTGGCCCGCCGGGAGCGTCCGGGTCGAGCGCTTCGAACCCGCCGAGGACGTCGACGCCCCCGGGGAACCCTTCGAGGCCGAGCTCGCGGTCACCGGCGTCACGGTCACGGTGCCCGCCGACCGGACCCTGCTCGAGGTCGCTGAGGAGGCCGGCGCCTTCGTGCTGTCGTC
Source organism: Curtobacterium sp. L1-20 (assembly GCF_048755855.1). Classification (GTDB taxonomy): domain Bacteria; phylum Actinomycetota; class Actinomycetes; order Actinomycetales; family Microbacteriaceae; genus Curtobacterium. Next base: position 1,267,822 of record NZ_CP151473.1, read on the forward strand.
GTGCCGCGAGGGCACCTGCGGCACCTGTGAGACCCCGGTGCTCGAGGGGGCGGTCGACCACCGGGACACCGTGCTCAGTCCGGAGGAGCAGGCCGACGACCGCACCATGATGGTGTGCGTGTCGCGCGCCCGGCGCGGGTGCCCGCGCCTGGTCCTCGAGCTCTGACGAGGACGGACGGGAGGCGCGGCGCACGACGTGCGTCGCGCCTCCCGTCCGTCTCGTCCCGTCCCGGTGTCCGTCAGGGGCGCTCGGTGTCGTCGAGCGGGGCGCCGGTCAGCGCCGACAGGCGCTCCAGACCCGCCTCCGTCACCAGCTGCCGCGCGAGCGGCCGCGCCCGCGCGACCACCTCGCGCACGTCCACGCGGGTGACGTCGCCGTCCGCCAGGCTCAGCTCGCCGTCCACCCAGACGTCGCGGACTTCGCGGCTGCCCGCCACGAACACCACCGCCTGGTAGGGGTCGTGCACGTTCGCCAGTGTCGGGCTCTCGCCGTCCAAGACGACGACGTCGGCACGCTTGCCGGGTTCGAGCGAGCCGATGCGGTCGTCCATCCGCAGGGCGCGGGCGCCGCCGATCGTGCCCATCTCGAACGCCTCGCGGGCGCTCATCGCGGTCGCCTGCAGGTCGCGGACACGGGCCAGGAGCGCCGCCGTCTTCATCGCCTGCAGGAAGTCCTGGGAGTCGTTCGACGCCGGGCCGTCGACCCCGATGCCGACCGGGATCCCGAGTGCACGGAGTTCCGCGACCGGGGCGATCCCGCTGGCCAGGATGCCGTTCGCGACCGGGTTGTGCGCGACGCCGACGCCGTTCGCCGCGTAGCGCTCCCGGTCCTCGCGGTCGACCCAGACGCTGTGGGCCGCGATGACCGGCACCTGGAACATGCCCGTCGCCTCGGCGTGCCCGATCGCCGTCCGGCCGGTGCGCTGTCGGGCCGCGGTGACCTCCTCGCGCACCTCGTGGAAGTGCACGTGCACGCCGTGGCCGCCCGCGACGGCGTAGTCGACGTGCTCCTGCCAGGTGTCGTCGGTGTAGCGGCCGATGGACGAGACGCCCACGCGGAACGTGCTGTACCGGCTGGCCGCGGCTGCCTCGCGGAGCGCCTCGAACTCCTCGAGGATGGGCGTCGCGCCGAAGTCCCGGTCGACGTCCCCGGAGCCGAACGACACGACGCCGCGCAGGCCCAGCTCGTCGAGCGCCTGCACGACCCCCGGGGTCGCCGGCTGGTCCGGCACCGGGTCCGCGCAGAACATGTCGTTCGCCGTCGTCACCCCGCTCCGCAGCATCTGGATGCCCTGCAGCAGGGTGCCGGCGTAGGCCTTGTCGCGGGTCATCACCGGGTTCACCCGCCCGATCAGCGCGGTCAACCACTCCCACAGCGTGTACTGCGAGCCGATGCCGGTGATGAGCCCCTCGCTGAAGTGGCCGTGCGTGTTCACGAAGCCGGGCGTGACGACGTCGTACGCGCCGCCCCGCACCACGGCGTCCGGGTGGGCGGCGGACAGCTCCGCGAACGTGCCGACCGCGGCCACGACCGGGCCGTCGAGCAGGACCGCACCGTCCCGGATCGCGGCGGGGGTGGCGGAGTCGTCGGGTGCGGCGGTGAGGACCCAGCCGGCGCGGATCAGCGTCTGTGACATGGTGCGAACCTAGGGTCCGGGTGTTCCGCCCGTGTTACCGCGCCGTTTCCCGCTCGGGCACCGGGGAGCACCCGGAACGGGGGCTTCCCGGGACACGCCCCGGGACGCTCCCCGGGCTCGAGCGGGTCTCCCACCCGCGGTCCCGCGCCGGTGCCTGCTGCTACCCGGCGGCGACGTCGAGCAGGTTGCCGAGGTGGAACGCCCACCCCTCCTCGTGGGCCGTCCGGAGCGCGTCGCCGTCGGGGAGCGCGGCGAAGCCGTGCTCCGTCAGGGTGACCGCGCTTCGTCCGTCGTCCTCCGTGATCGTGACGCGGACCGCCAGCGGGGTCGGCCATGCCTGCTGCTGCCAGACGAAGGCGAGCCGGCTGGGTGCGGTCACCTCGGTCACGTGCCCGTCGGCGGAGTGCTCCTCGCCCGACTCCGTCCAGGTCTCGCGCACCGGGGAGCCCACTCGGGCGTCGAGGACGAGTTCCGGCCACCACGTCGACCGGCCCTCGGTCAGCGCGGACCAGAGCTCGGCGGCGGAGGCGTCCGTGGCGACGGTGATCGACAGCGAGTCGGCGGTCATCGTCACACGGTAGTGCGGCCGGGTGGACCCCGGTGTGCCGGACGCGCACGGCTCAGCGCACGGATCACCGCGGCGCTCGGGGTCAGCGCGGCCGTGGCTGGTCGTCGACCGGGGTCACCCGCAGGCCGACGGACGCGACCACGGTGCCGGCCGGGATGCTGCCCGTCCGCTCGGTCTGCACGCTGCGTTCGCCGAGGTGGCCGCCGTCCGGGCGGTCGACGATGATCTCGTCGCGTTCCGCTCCGTTCGAGCAGGATGCGGCGGCCGTGCTCGTCGAACTGGCGACCGAGCTCGGCAGCGGCTCCTGGCGGGGGATGGTTGCTGGACACGTCTGGTCTTGCCCGATCCTGGTGGCGGAGTTCCATCTTCGTGCACGGACCCCGGCGGCCGATCCTGATAGGACCTGAGCATGGTGATCTACGACGCCCGTCCCCTCCGCGCCGCGGCACAGGTGGTCCTCGACCTCGTCGTCGTCGGCGGCCTCGTCGCGGCCGTGCTGCTCGGACGAGCGGTGTCGGCGTCGATCAGCGCCCTCGCCGACATCGGGGGTCGCGTCCACGAGCAGGGGTCGGCGTTCGAGGACCAGCTGCGCCGGACCGCCGACGCCCTCGGTGACGTCCCGCTCGTCGGGCGGTCGGTGAGCGCACCGCTCCGGGACGCGAGCCGGAGCGCGGGCAGCATCGCGGCGGCCGGCACGCACCAGCAGGAGGAGACGCTGCGCCTCGCCCACCTGCTCGGCACGTCGCTGGCGGTGGTGCTCGTCGTCGTCCTGGTGGCCGTGTGGCTCCGGTACCGCGGCCGCTTCGTCCGCCGTGCGACCGCGACCAGACGACTGGCGGAGGGGCCGGCCGGGACGGAACTGCTCGCGGTCCGGGCGCTGACCACGCGGGACGCGGCCGGTCGGCTCGGCGCGGACGTCGTGGAGCGGTGGCGTCGGGGTGACCCCGCCACGGTCGCCGCGCTGGCCGACCTCGAACGGCTGCGCAGCGGACTGCGCGTCGCCGGTCCGACCCGATCGTAGCGATCCGGCGTGCGGCTCGCCGCTCCCGCCGGACGGCCCGGCCCGCGACACGGTGCCGACACGACCCGGAAACAGCCGCCTGCTACAAACGCACCATGCTCACCGTCACCGGCGCCCGCCGCGTCCTCGTCGACCCCCGGACCGAACGCGACGGCGACGTCGTCGTCGATGACGGCAGCGACGTCGCGACCACGCTGGACGCGACCGGATGCGTCGTCACGCCCGGTCTCGTCAACGCGCACCACCACCTGCTGCAGACCGCCTTCCGCACGCTCCCCGGCACGCGCGGGGTGCCGATGGCCGACTGGCTGCCGACGATGGCCGCTGCGTACGGGCGGGTCGGCCACGATCCCGAGCTCTACGGACTGGCCGCGTCCGCCGGAGCCGCCGAGGGCCTCCTGTCCGGTGTCACGACCGTCGCCGACCACCACCTGAACTGGCCGGCGGACGCGACCACCGAGGAGACCGTGGCGCTCGCCGCGGCCACCGTGGACGCGGTCCGCGGACTCGGCGGCCGGCTCGTGTTCGTCCGCGGTTCGGCGCGGGACGACGCCCGGCGGGCAGCGTCGTCGGCGGACGCGATCGCCTCGGGGCTGCTCCACGCGGAGGCCGTCGGCGGCGTCGACCCGGACGGCTTGCTGCAGGTGGCCGTGGGGCCGGCAGGGGTGCACTCGGACGGCGAGGCCACGTTCCGCGCCCTCGGCGAGGTCGCCGCGCAGCACGGTCTCCGGCGGCGGACGCAGGCGAACGAGCAGGTGGACACCGCGATCGCGCTCGAGCGCTACGGTCGGCGCCCCGTCGACCTCCTCGAGGAGTGGGGTTGGCTGGCGCCGGACGTCGCGATCGCCCACCTGTGCGACGTGACCGACGACGAGATCGCACGGCTCGCCGCCGCCGGGGTCGCCGCGACGCACGCGCCCGGGTGCGACGTGCCGATGGGCTGGGGGATCGCGCCCGTCGCGCGCCTCGCGGGCGCCGGCATCCCGGTCGGACTCGGCACGAGCGGCGGGGGGAGCAACGACGCGGGCCACCTGCTCGCGGACGGACGCCTCGCGATGCAGGTGTCGGCGCTCGTCGGACCGCAGCTGCCCGCGCGGCAGGTCCTCGGCATGATGACCGAGGGGTCGGCGACGGGGCTCGGGCGGCCGGAGCTCGGCCACCTCGGCCCCGGGTCGGCAGGGGACCTGTGCGTGTGGGACGTCTCCGGGGTCGCGGACGCCGGGGTCGCCGACCCGGTGGCCGGTCTGCTCTGGGCGTCGCCCGGTCGCCGGCCCCGGCACGTCGTCGTCGGTGGGCGCGTGGTGGTGCGCGACGGGAGGCTCGTCACGGCAGACGAGCGCGAGCTGGCGGCCCGCCTCGCCGAGCGGCTGGCGCGGACGCCCGTCGACGCCTGACCCGCCGCGGGTGGCAGGATCGGACCGTGCTCACCGACCAGGCCATCGTCGCCGCGCTCCGCGCCGCCCGTCCCCGCGACGGCTACACCGTCTCGGACGTGCGCGCCGAGGACGGCGAGCTCGGCCTGACGTTCGCGCACGCCGGCGCTCCGTCGGCACGACTCCGGGTCCGCCTGCCCTCGACGGGCGCGCCGCAGTGGTGGCTGTTCGCCCCGCCGGAGGACGCCACGGACTGGGTGGGCCAGTTCTTCATCTGGACGGACGAGGAGGTCCTCACCGGCGGACTCGGCGACAGCCGTGCACGGGTCGACGTCGACGGCGTGAGCCACGTCGTGGCCGCGAACTACGGGTGGCAGCTGTCCGATCCGCGGGAGCACGACCGGTTCACCGCGCTCGCCGGCCCGTTCGGCTGGCACGACGGTGGCCGCTCGACGTGGACGGACGGCTCCGTGTCGGTGCCCGCCGAGCGCGAGCTCGAGGTGGACGGCGAGCGCTTCCTGGTGAGCGTGCGCGGCGGCACCACCGAGGTCACTTGGTTGACCGGCCCGAACCCCGGGTACGGCTTCAGCAGCACACTGGCGTCGTCGGGTCGGACGACCCCGGAGGAACGCGCGGACGCGAACGCCCGCCTCCGGTCGGACGACGAGCGGATGCGCGACGAGCTGCGGTCGTTCCTGGACGAGATCGACCCGGAGACCGGGTACCTGCGCGACGACTGAACCGGTCAGCGAGCTGACGGCGGGACCGGACGACGGACGGGAGGCGCGTGGCGGCCCCGCCTCGCGCCTCCCGTCCGACGCGACTCAGCCGACGACCGGAGGTGTCCGAAGCTGACACTCCGCAACGGGCGGGAGCGAGTTGACTCACGGGGCATGCGCGACGAACGACGAGGGATCGGACGACGGACCCGCATCGCGCTGGGCGCGGCACTCGTCGCCGGCATCGCTTGCCCGGTCGTCGGGCTCGTCGAGGTCGTGTCGGCGTCCGGATCGGCTTGGCTCGCCGTCCTGATGTTCGTCCTGGCGGCCTCGGCCGGGTGGCGCGTGACGGTCTACTTGCGACTGCTCAGAAGGTCTCGGTAGCCGATCGACTCTCGGACGACGCTCCACCCAGTCCTGCAGAGCAGTCAGGCTCGGTGTATCGGCCGCCTGGTGCGATGTTGCTTGCCTTCATGCTGCACAGACAACCGGTCGACTGCGCGCGGCCTTTCACATCGATGATGGCGGGCTTCGCCACAATCTGGTCGATCTTCCTGCTGGCGCCGCCGAGCAGGACGAGTGCCTTCGGTGCATCCGGGGGACAACGGTCCTCGCTCGCTCCGCGACGGTGAGTACGTTCCACAGCATGACTAGTGCCCACCTTAGACGCGCCGCCGTGGGAGCCGCCGCCGCCGCTCTCATCGCCGGGATGAGCGGCATCGCCAGCCCCGCCTCCGCTGCCACCACACCTGGGGTCAACCTCGACCTCAGTTGGACCGGCACCACCAACGTGTACGACAAGAGTCCGATCAAGTACACGTTCACCGTCACGAACACCGGTCGGGTCTCGGCGAAAACCACCACGTTGCAGTGGAAGTACCAGGAGCCCGTGCAGCCGAAGGCACCCACGGACGGCGGCTATGTGAACCTCCGTGCTACCGCACCAAAGGGCGCGAAGTGCTCGGTCGACACCAAGAAGCACATCGCAACCTGCCAGCTCGGGGCGCTCGCTCCCGGCGCCACCACCAAGGTCACCTGGACCGGCACCGCCGACATGAAAGGCAACCTACCCCGCGGCCTCGACGGCTCCTACGTCATGAACGTTCAGAGCACCCCCACCGACACCGCAACGAACAACAACTCGTTCACCGGCGGGTGGGGAATCAGCGAACCCCGCTGACCGAGCAGACGGGCGAACGCGATTGGGTGGGTCTATGCCAACGACGTCGGTGTTCAACCAGATCCTGCGTGAGGAGCGAATCGCCGAGAACGATCTGGTCTTCGCGATCCGTGACGCGCACCCGGTGTCGCCGGGGCATGCCCTCGTCATCCCGAAGCGGGTGGTGGCGAGCTGGTTCGACGCCACTACGGACGAGGTTGCAGCGATGACCGAACTGGTGGCCGTCGTGAAGCACCAGCTCGATGAGAGTCATGGTCCTGCTGGCTACAACGTCGGCTTCAATGATGGTGAGGCAGCAGGGATGTCGTGCAGTCGGCGGAAAGCAGTGGGCATTCCGGTCACGCGCCCAGGGCGACGCCCTCTCCCGACACGAACTGCTTGAATGAACGGCATGACGACGCACGCCCCGAAGCGAGCGAGGAGGGCCGCAGTACTGGTCCTGACCATCCTGGTCGTTGTCTTGTGGGCCATCGCGCTCGGGATGCTAGTGACCGTCTTGGTCCTCCTCATCCGAGTCGGAGCACCTTCTGACCGCACAGCCGTCATCGCGGCTGGCTGGTTCTTGACGCCAGCGATACCAGCAGCCGGCGCAACCATCGCTCTCATCAGCGTCCGACGATCCTCGCGACCCCGACGCAACGAGCTAGACCAGACGGCCTAGTTCCACCCCGACATGACCACTCACCACTCGTCACCCGGACGGCATGTCTTGATACACGGCGGCGGCTGCCAACAATGCATCAGGAGCGATCGGTGCGAACGTTTCGATAGCCGATTGGTCACCGAGACGTTCTGAGCGGTCGCGGGTAGATCGTCAGACGCCCCCGTCTGAAGCGGCCAGGACGAACATCAGGACGGCGAGCCAAGCCGATCCGGACGCCGATATGACCTCGAAGAGCCCGACGACCGAGCAAACAATACCGGCGACGAGTGCCGCGCCCCGCGCGATGCGGAGCCGTCGTCCAATTCCTCGTCGCTCATGACCCGTGAGTCAACTCCGAGAGGGACCGATCCCGATCGGTATTCGATTACGTCCTCGGGGTTGAGCGTGCATGTGCACTTCGCTGGTGCTGCGCGTACATGACCGATAGACAAGGCACGTACGGCCAACGAAGGAGTTGCCGATGCTGGTTCAGGTATGTGGTCTTCCCGGTGCAGGGAAGTCGACGCTGTCTGCTGCGATGGCAGAGCTGATGCCCTCGCTGACGCTCCGCGTGGATGCGATCGAGGGTGCGATGTGGAAGTACCAGATCCCGCGCGAGCAGTCGGGGATTGCCGCGTACTCGGTCATGCATGCGATCGCGGTACCGAATCTGCGGCGAGGGCAGACGGTCATCGCAGACGCGGTGAGCGGCGTTGAAGCGGCTCGGGCTGGATGGCTGTCGACGGCGGATGCCGCCGGGGTACCGCTGCGCGTGCTCGAGGTCGTGTGTACGGACGTGGACGAACACCGTCGCCGCGTGGAGCAGCGCGCGAACGACCTGCCGGGGTTCACGTTGCCGACGTGGGACGAGGTAGAGCGCACCGCCGACGAGTACGAGCCCCGCACGGACGATCGGCTCGTCATCGACAGCACCCGCCCACTCGAAGAAACGGTCCGCCAGGCCCTCGACTACCTCGAGTTCCACACCCGGTAGGCGATCGATGATCGAGACAGAAGCCGCATCTCCATCGGCAGCTGATCTCATGGCGAGTTCGCGATTGCTCACGCCTCGAGGCGGGTTCGTCCTCTCTCCCGGCGTCGAGCCGCTCGCCCTCGTGCCAGGATGACGCGGTGGAAGCCGAGCGACGACCCGACGAGCAGCACGAGTACGACGAGCTCGACAGAGCGACACGGGCATGGACCGCATCGGCTGGCCCGTCCGTCGCAGGCATCGCCGTCACGGCCGTCCTGGCGGCATGCTGCGTGCTCGGCGCCGGCTTCTGCGCGCTCGTCGCCTTCGCCGGGGCAGGAGTCGGCATCGGGGATCCGGATGCCTACGACGGATGGGCGTGGACGGCGCTCGTAGCCGGCCTGGTGGGCGCCGCCGGCCCGGTCGCGCTCGCGGTCGTGACGTCCCGGAGCCGGCCGGGCAGCGCCAGTGCGCTCGCGACGTTCGTCGTCGCTGGGGTCCTCGTGGTGTTCGGCGTCCTGGCCGCCCTGGTGGGCGTCGGCGTCCTCGCCGGGTGACGACGGGCGGTCACCGCTGCCGCAGCCGCGCTGGCGGGTTCCGGACGTCGCAACCGGGCGCCGCTGTCCGTGGCCTCCGTCCGACGGCCCTGCCGCGATGGACGGGCAGACCGAGACGCGACCGGACGACGGACGGGAGGCGCGTGGCCGCCCCGCTCCGCGCCTCCCGTCCGACGCGACTCAACCCGCGACCACCGCGGCCCGGTGGATCGGCCCGCTCCCGCCCGCCAGGGCGCCACCCGGTGCGCCGCTGCGCACCGCGATCACCTCGGCCATGACCGCCACCGCCGTCTCGGCGGGGGATCGCGCCCCGATGTCGAGCCCGATCGGCGACCGCAGCCGGTCGAGGTCCGGCGTGCCGAGCGCGTGCAGCGCGGCCGTCCGGCGCTCGTGCGTCGTCCGGGAGCCCATCGCTCCCACGTACCCGGCACCCCGTCGGAGCGCGAGGTCGATCACCTCCGCGTCGAACCGGTCGTCGTGCGCGAGCACCACGACGACCGTCGACGCGTCGATCGGCAGGTCAGCGAGCACGCGCGTCGGCCAACCGACGACGCGCTCGTCGGCGGCGGGGAACCGTTCGTCCGTCAAGAACACGGGCCGCGGGTCCACGACGGTGACGGCGTAGCCGAGGACGGCCGCGGCGTTGGTCACGGCGACGGCGGTCTCGACGGCGCCGACGACGATGCAGCGCGGTCGGACGTCGGCACGCTCGACGAAGACGCGGCCACGGCAGCCGTCGGGTGCCTCGACGACCGCCCCGAGGGGCGCGTCGCCGGACGTGCCGGCGTCGAGCGACAGCGCGAGCGTCGTCGGCGTGCCCGCCGCCGCACGGCGGAGCGCCTCGACCACGTCGTGGTCGTCCGGGGTGACCCGCCGGACCAGGACCTCGACGCGGCCGCCGCAGCGCAGGGAGGGTGCCCAGACCGCGTCGGGGTCGTCCGGGTCGTCGTCGAAGCCGAAGCGCTCGAGCACGGCCTCGCCCGAGGCGAGGACCTCGGCCGCGGTGTCGAACAACGATCCCTCGACGCACCCGCCCGAGATCGTGCCGAGGACCTGCCCGCCGGGCAGGACGGCCATGGACGTGCCGACGCCGCTCGGCGCGCTGCCCTGCATCGAGACGGCCGTCGCGACGACGACGGGGTCGCCCGCGTCGAGGACGGCCAGGAGGCGCGGTGCCAGTTCGAACATCACGCACCTCCGACGACGGCCGGGTCCTGCAGCAGCGCCCACACCCGGTCCCGCGTCATCGGCAGGCGGTACGGGCGGACACCGACCGCGTCGCGGACGGCGTTCGCGATCGCCGGAGCGACCGGGTTGTAGGGCGCCTCGCTCATCGACTTCGCACCGAGGGGGCCGAGCGGGTCGTGGGTCCGGGCGAACAGCACCTCGGTGCGCGGGACGTCCGAGATCTTCGGCACCCGGTAGGACCGGAACGCGTCGGTGAGCACCCGGCCGGTGTCGTCGAGCAGGACCTCCTCGTACAGCGTCGAGCCGATCGCCTGCGCCGACCCGCCCTCGACCTGCCCGCGGAGCTGCTCGGGGTTGAGCACCGTCCCGGCGTCGACGGCCTGCACGCTCTGCAGGATCCGGACCTCGCCGGTGGGCCGGTGCACGGCGACGCGGGCGCCGTGGACGGTGAAGGCGAGCGACCGCGGCGTGCCGTCGTGCCGGCCGTGCGCGACGAGCGGCCCCTCGGCGAGCAGTCCGGCGTGCCGGACGAGCTCGTCACCGACGCGGACGCCGTCCGGTTCGACGGAGACCGCGGGGCCGAGCACGCCCGACGCAGTGCGGGGCGTCCGCTCGGCGACGATCGTCAGCGCCCGTGCCGTCATCTCGTCCCGCAGCGTCTGCGCGGCGGCGTACAGCGCCCGCCCGGCCACGACGACGCCGGCGGACCCGAACGCGCCGGTGTCGTGCTCGGCGGCGTCGGTGTCGGACTGGTGCACCTCGACCCGGTCCGGGGTGGTGCCGAGCGCCGTCGCGACGAGCTGCGTGTGCACGGTCGTCGTGCCGTTGCCGAACTCCGCCGTGCCGACGCCGATGCGGTACCGCCCGTCGGCCAGGAGCTCGACGGTGGTGTGGGCGTGGTGGCCGCGCGGCGGCATCGTGGCGATCGCGGCGAGTGCGACCCCCGTGCCGTACGACCAGTCGGGGGAGCCGTCGAGCGCGGGGCCGTCCATCCGGGGGACCTCGGGCAGCGGGCCGGCGAGCGCCTGCTCGACCAGGTCGAGGCACTGGTCGAGGCCGTAGCTGCCCTCCCACCGCAGGTCGGTCTCCTCGTGCGGGTCGGTGACGACGAGGGGGTCGCCGGGCACGACGACGTTGCGCCGGCGCAGTTCGACGGGGTCGATGCCGAGCTCGCGTGCCAGCTCGTCCATCGCCGACTCGATCGCGAACACCACCTGGCCGAGGCCGTACCCGCGGAAGGCCCCGGACGGCAGGTTGTTCGTGTAGACGGACTCGGCGTCGACGCGCTTCACCGGGCAGCGGTAGACGGCGACGGACTCGCTCACCGAGTGGAACATGACGCCGACGCCGTGGTTGCCGTAGGCGCCGGTGTCCATGGTCTGGTCGACGTGCATCGCCGTGAGCGTCCCGTCGGTCGCCGCCCCGAGCCGGACCCGGACGCGCATCGGGTGCCGGGTCGGCGCGATCGTGAACTCGTCCTGCCGGCTGAACTCGTACTGCACGGTGCGGCCGGTGCGGAGCACGGCGAGGGTGACGAGGTCCTCGGTGAGCAGCTCCTGCTTGCCGCCGAACCCGCCGCCGACGCGCTTCGCGACGACGCGGACGCGGTCGGCCTCGAGCCCGAAGATCCGCGCGATCTCGTCACGGACCAGGAACGGGACCTGCGTGGCGGTGCGCAGCACGAGCCGCCCGTCCGCGTCCAGCCGGCCGCGCGTGGCGTGCGTCTCGAGGGCCGCGTGCGAGACGCGTCCGGTCGACCAGGTGCCGTCGACGGTCGCCGCCGCGTCGGCGAGTGCGGACTCGAGGTCGCCCGTCCCGTCGTGCAGTGCGGCGACGACGTTCCTCCCCGGCTCCGCGATGCGGTGCTCGTCCGGGGTCTTCTCGCCGTGCAGGAGCGGGGCGCCGGGCGCTCGGGCGGCGTCCACGTCGTGCACGCTCGGCAGCACCTCGTACTCGACCCGGACCAGCGCGCACGCCTGCTCGGCGGTCCGGACGCTTTCCGCCACGACGGCGGCGACGCGCTGGCCCCGGAACCGCAGCACGGGGTCGAGCACCCGGGTGTCGTCCGGGTCGTCCAGGCGCGACTCGTGCCGTCCGGTCGAGAAGAGCACCCCGGGGTCGTCGTGGTGCGTGAGGACCGCGTGGACGCCCGGCAGTGCCTCGGCCTCGGTCGTGTCGATCGCGGTGATCCGGGCGTGCGGGTGCGGGCTCCCGAGCACGGCGAGGTGCAGCAGCGCCTCGGTCCCGCGGACGTCGAGCGTGTACTCCTCGCGGCCGGTCACGATCCGTCGTGCGGCGGGAGCGGCGACGGACCGACCGACGGCGTCGCCGGCGTCGGCGCAGCTGGTGTTCGTGACGCCGTCCAGGGCGTCCTCGATCGCCCGGTACCCGGTGCACCGGCAGAGGTTGCCCTTGAGACGGCGGTGGCGGTCGGCGTGGTCGTCGGCGTCCATGGTCGACGCCGTGACGACGAGGCCCGCGGTGCAGAAGCCGCACTGGAACGCGGCGGCGTCCGCGAAGGCACGTTGCACGGGGTGCGGGTCGTCGGGGGTGCCGAGGCCGGCGGCCGTCGTCACCGCGCGCCCGTCGAGTCGGTGTGCGGGGGTGATGCACGAGTGCACCGGGACACCGTCCACCAGCACCGAGCACGCACCGCAGTCGCCGGCGTCGCAGCCCTTCTTCACCGAGGTGACCCCGTGCTCGCGCAGCAGGGTGCGGAGCACCTGTCCGGGCTGCGGGTCCACCTCGACGGGCGTGCCGTCCACCTCGAGCCTCATGCCGCACCTCCGGTCGACGTCGACGCGGACGCCCCGGACGCTGCGGCCTCGTCGCGCAGCTCGTGCGCGAAGCGGGTGCTCACGGCGCGACGCCAGGCGGGGGAGCCGTGCGGGTCGTCGTACCAGTCGTCGTGCCGCGACAGCGCAGCGTCGAGCGCGTCGTGGTCCGGGACCGCGGCGAAGCGCAGGACCAGCGGGCGGGTCGTCGCGGCGGTGACGACGAGCACGAAGCCCGCTGCCGACCACCGTGCGGTGACGAGCGCGCCCGAGCGGCCGTGCGGGCTGAGCGACACCCGGCGGAGCCCGGTCGTCGCGGTGAGCGCCACTTCGGGGACCTCGAACGCGCGGATGACCTCGTCGTCGGCGAGGTCGAGCCGACGGACCCCGAGCACGAGGTCCTCGATCCGGACCCGACGCGTCCCGCCGTCCGCGGTCCACACGACCGCCGTCGCGTCGAGGGTCGCGAGCAGTGCCGTCATCGCGCCGGCGGGGAGTCCGACGGCGACGTTCCCGCCGACCGTGGCGCTGTTCCACACCTTGAAGGACGCCAGCAGCGCGTTCGCGCACTGCTCGACGAGCCCCCACGCGGCCCACTGCGGCTCGGGTCGGATCCGCAGCAGCGTGGCGATCGTGCAGGTCGCCCCGATCGTCAGGGTGCCGGGCGTCCGTTCGACGTCCGGCCAACCGAGCGACGTCAGGTCGACGAGGCCGGTCAGACCGGGCTGCTCCTCGGAGAAGAGCCACGTGCCGCCGGCGAGGGGGCGTTCACCCGCGGCGAGGGCGAGGTCGTCGCGGTGGGTGGGGGTCCGCACGGTGCGGACGGTGACGAGGTCCATGCAGGGGTCCGATCGAGGTGGGCGTGACGGGGCGGCGGGCACGTCCGGGCCGTCGGCCGTGCGCGATCATCCCGCGGTTCCACGCCGAGGTCGGCCGCGTCGAGCCGGTGCTGCCCACGGTGTCCTCCTCGTGTCGGGTCTGCTGTCGTGCCACCGTACGGAACGGGTGTTTCCGCACGGTTACGGGCCGCGAACACCCGACGACACCGGCTGCGACGGGCCGTCACACCGTCGAGACACCACCGAAACACGCGGGTGCGATCCTCCGGACATGACCGACACGAGCGTGGACACCACAGCACCCCGGACGCCGACCGCCACCGTGCACCTCGGCGCGAACCAGTACGGCAAGGCCGAGGTCCGTCTCGTGCGCGTGACCCGGGACACCCCGCGGCACGCGATCGAGGACCTCACGATCACGACGCAGCTCCGCGGCGCGGCGCTCGCCGACTCGTACACGGACGGCGACAACGCGAAGGTCCTCGCGACCGACACGCAGAAGAACACCGTGTACGCCTTCGCCCGCGAGCACGGCGTGCACACGCCGGAGGACTTCCTGCTCCGGCTCGGTCGGCACTTCACCACCGCGTTCGACTGGTACGAGGGCGCCACCCTCTCCGCCGAGCAGCACGCCTGGGAACGCATCGCGGTGGACGGCGCCGAGCACGACCACGCCTTCGTCCGGGCCGGTCGCGGCACCCGCACCGCCGTCGTGCAGTTCGACGGCGACGACGTCCACGTCCTCGCGGGCGTCACCGACCTCACCGTCCTGAAGTCCACCGGCAGCGAGTTCCACGGGTTCCCGCGGGACCGGTACACGACCCTCGGCGAGACCGACGACCGCATCCTGGCGACGTCGGTGACGGCCCGGTGGCGGTACACGCCCGAGGCGGTGGCCGCCGGGATCGACTACGACGCGCTGTACGACGGCGTCCTCGAGCGCCTGCTGGCGACCTTCGCGGACGTGCACTCGCTCGCGCTCCAGCAGACGCTCTTCGCGATGGGCCGAGCGGCGATCGAGGCGTTCCCGGAGATCGCCGAGGTCCGGTTCGCGATGCCGAACAAGCACCACTTCCTCGTCGACCTGGCGCCCTTCGGCCTCGACAACCCGGGGGAGGTCTTCTTCGCGGCGGACCGCCCGTACGGACTCATCGCCGGGACGGTCGTCCGTGACGGCGTGGCCGAGGCGCCCGCGGCCTGGACGTCGGTGCCGGGCTTCGTGTGACGCCGCCGCGCACCACGGGGTTGCTGCTCGCCGCCGGGGCCGGTACGCGGATGGGGCGCCCGAAGGCGCTCGTCCGTGCAGCCGACGGGACGCCGTGGACGGTACGCGCCGCGACGACGCTGCTCGACGGCGGCTGCGACGACGTGCTCGTGGTGCTCGGGGCCGCAGCGTCGGAGGCGGAGCCGCTCCTGGCAGGACTGCACGGCGTGCGGACCGTCGTCGCTCCGGACTGGGCCCAGGGCCTCGGGGCCTCGCTGACGTCCGGCCTCGCGGATCTGGCCGTGTCCGAGCCGCCGGTCGAGGCCGCCCTGGTCTCGCTCGTCGACCTGCCCGGTCTGCCGTCGGCCGCGGTGCGCCGCGTGCTCGGACCACGCGCCGGGCGGGGGACCGCTGCTCGGCGGGCCGCCTTCGCCGCGGGACCGGGACACCCCGTCCTGCTCGGGCGAGCGCACTGGGACACCCTCGCGGCGCACCTCCGCGCGGCGGCGTCCGACCCGTCGAGCGCCGATCGCGGTGCGGGTGCGTACCTGCGGAGCGTCGGCGCCGACACCGTCGCCTGTGACGACCTCTGGCAGGGAGACGACCAGGACACGCCGCTCCCGATCAGGTGACGAGCGAGCAGGTCGGGCCCGACATCCGGACACGCATCGACTGCTGCTGTACGTTCGCACCAAGGTCGCTGAACGCGGCCATCACAGGGAGCAGAACATGGCAAACAGCAGCACCGGTCGTCCGACCTCCGTCACCGTCTCGTTCGTCATCTGGCTGGTGGTCGTCCTCGCGAACATCATCCAGGGCATCATCAGCCTCGTGTCCGGCGGCGGCTCGTCGGCGGCACAGAGCGTCGGCACCGCCCCGCTCGTCGGCGGCGCGATCTTCGCGTTCATCCTCGCGATCGTCGAGCTGATCATCGTCTTCAAGATGCGTGACGGCCGCAACTGGGCCCGCATCGTCCTGCTCGTGCTGGCGATCCTGCAGGTCATCGGAGTCGGCGTGGGTGCCGCCTCGGGTGGCAACGCGTTCGGCTTCATCGGTGCCGTCGCCGTGATCGTCGCGACCATCCTCATGTTCGTCGGTGGTGCGAACGGCTACTTCCGTCGTCGCTGACGACGCTCGGCCGGGTCGCGACGCGACCCGGTGACGGACAGGAGGCGCGGTGCCCGACGGCACCGCGCCTCCTGTCGTCCCGGGGGGCCCAGGGAGTTCCGGCGCGGTGGCCGTCCGGACCGGTGGCCGTCCGGTCCGGTGGCCGTCCCGTTCGGTGACCGTCCGGTTCAGTGGCTGTCGGTGATCCCGCTGCCGACGAACGTCGAGTCCACGCCGTCGTCGGAGAGGGTGCAGTTCCACACGGCGTAGGGGTCCTCGTGCCCGTCGTCGAAGGTGAACGGGTAGACGAGGTGGTACCGGCCGTCGGAGCCCGTGTACCCGTCCGGGTGCGCGGTGAAGGTGAGCGTGATGCCCGCCTCGGCCGCCCCGGTGCTGCACAGGTCGTGGACGTGCCGCGCGAGCGCGTCCGCGGTGGGCGTGGGCGTCGACGGCGGCGCGGCGCTCGGGGTCGGCGTCGGCGTCGCGGTGGTCGTCGGTGACGGCTCGGTCGTCGGTGTCGCGACCGTGGTCGACGACGCGGACGTCCCGGCCGCCGGCGCGGTCGTCGCGCAGCCGGCCAGTGCGGTCACCACGGTGCAGGTGACGGCAACCAGGGCGAGGCGGGTGCGGATGGTCATCGGTGTGCTCCTCCGGTCGGGTGGGTCTCCCTCAGGAGTGTCGGGCCACGACGGATCCTGACAGCCGGTCCCGACCCGTGTCGGACGGGAGGCGCGGCGCCGACCCGCACCGCGCCTGGCGTCCGGCGGCGGGTCACGGCAGGACGACCACCTTGCCGGCGACCCGTCCGGTCTCGGCCTCCGCGTGCAGCGCCGGCAGGTCCGTCAGCGGGATGCGCCGCGTCACCTCGACGGTCAGCGCGCCGCCGTCGACGAGCCGCACCAGCTCCGCCAGCCGGTCGCGGTTCGGCAGGACGAACACGGTGGCCGCGCGGACGCCGCGGTCGGCGTCGTCCGGCGTCGCCATGAACGCCGTGGTGCTGACGACGGTCCCGCCGTCACGGACCGCGGCGACGTCGGCGGCGAACTGCTCGGGGTCGATCGGGGCGAGGTTGAGCAGGACGTCGACCTGCCCGTCCAGGGCGTCGAGCGGCTCGGTGGTGGTGTGGTCGATCACCTGGTCGGCGCCGGCGGCGCGGACGGCGTCGGCGCTGCGGGGGCTCGCGGTGGCGACGACCGTGACCCCGGCGCGCTTCGCGAGCTGGATCGCGTACTTCCCGACCACCCCACCGGCACCGACGACGAGCACGCGCTGGGCGGCCTCGAGATGGCCCTCGTCGAAGAGCGCCTGCCACGCGGTCAGTGCGACGGACGGCAGTGCCGCGGCGTCGGCGAGCGGGATGCTGGCCGGCGCCGGGACGAGGGCGTCCGCCGGTGCGACGACGTACTCGGCGGCACCGCCGTCGCGTTCCATCGGCAGGAACCCGATGACCGCGTCGCCCACCGCGAGGTCCTCGACGCCGTCGCCGACCGCGTCGACCGTGCCGGAGACGTCGTAGCCGGGGACGTGCGGGAGCTCGATCGGGATCGGGAGGAACCCGCCGCGCATCCCGGCGTCGGCGGCGTTGTACGCGGATGCGGCGACGCGGATCCGGACCTGACCGGCGGCCGGCGTCGGCTGCTCGACGTCGACCACACGGAGGACCTCGGGTCCGCCCACCTGCTGGAACTGCACTGCCTTCACGGCCACTTTCCCTTCGTCATGTGCTTCGAGTTCGAAGCAACAAGGAGAACGTACCGCTGCTTCGAACTCGAAGCAACAGCCCCGATCGACCGTCGAGGAATCCGCGCTCCGCGGACAGTCGACGTCTGCACGATGATGGAGGGGTGACCCGCGCGCAACCGATCCTCGACGCCCTCGTCCTCCGGGCCGAGGAGACCGGCTTCGCCGCCCACGGCCTGCACGTCCTGGTCGACGACGAGACGGCCGAGCACCACTGGACGCCGGACGTCCGCCGCGAGGTTCACTCCGCGGCCAAGGGCGTGTGCGTGCTGGCCGTCGGCATCGCGGCCGACGACGGCGTCCTCGACGTCGATGCCCCGGTCGGTGCGTCCCTGCCCGGGATCCCACTCGGACCCGGAGTGCAGGAGGTCACGCTCCGGCACCTGCTCACGATGACGAGCGGCATCGACATGCCGTGGTCGCCGACCGAGCGGTCCGACTGGCCCGACCTCGCCGTCGAGTTCCTCCGGCGGCCGTCCCGTGGTCGGGTCTTCCAGTACGCCAACGCGAGCACCTACACCGCCATGCGCGTCCTCGAGACCCGCGTCGGTGACGTCGGCACGTTCGTCGCCGACCGTCTCCTCGCTCCGCTCGGCATCGAGGACGTGGCGTGGGAACGCTGCCCGAACGGGTACGTCGCCGCGGGGGAGGGCATCGCGCTCCGCACCGAGGAACTCGCCCGGATCGGTCGTCTCGTCCGTGACGGCGGGACGTTCGACGGGCGGCGGGTCGTCGACGGCCGCTGGTGCCGGGCGATGCACACCGACTGGGTGCACCGCGACGGTGCCGGACCGGGCTACGAGCGGTACGCGATGGCGGGCTGGGACGGGCCGGGCCGGTCGTGGCGCCTGCACGGTGCGTACGGGCAGATGGTCATCTTCGACGACCACGGCCGGGCGGTGGTGACGGTGACGGCCGACGACCACGCCGGTGCCGACGCGTTCGCCGCGGCCGTCGCCGACGAGCTGGCCCGCCGGCTGCCCTGATCGTCCCGGAACCGCGGTCCAGGGTCCCGGGTGCGCGGTCGTGCAGCCGAACCGCGCGCGCATGTGCGCCACCTGCGAGCGCGGGTACGTCGCCGGTGCGATGATGAGCGGCGGCCGTCGCCCGGACGGCCGGAGACGGAAGTGACGAGCGTGACCGAGACCCGCTCTCAGGCATCCACGACCGAGGTCACCGACGACGGCGGCCACGGCCCGGGCAAGGGCATCGCCGTCCTCGCCCTCGCCGCCCTCGGCGTGGTGTTCGGCGACATCGGCACGAGCCCGCTCTACGCCCTGCGGACCGTGTTCACCATCGACGACGGACTGGTCAAGGCGAACCAGGAGGACGTCTACGGCGTCATCTCGATGATGTTCTGGAGCATCACGATCATCGTGTCGATCAAGTACGTCCTCGTGCTCATGCGGGCGGACAACGACGGCGAGGGCGGCGTGATGGCACTGGCCGCGCTCGCCCGTCGGCTCTACGCGAAGCGCCGTGGCGGGGCGACGATCTTCCTCGTCATCGGGATCGTCGGCGTCTCGCTGTTCTACGGGGACTCGGTGATCACCCCGGCCGTGTCGGTGCTGTCCGCGGTCGAGGG
Source organism: Curtobacterium sp. L1-20 (assembly GCF_048755855.1). GTDB lineage: Bacteria > Actinomycetota > Actinomycetes > Actinomycetales > Microbacteriaceae > Curtobacterium. The sequence continues at coordinate 1,286,927 of NZ_CP151473.1, forward strand.
GCTCGGCACGGCGGCGCCGTCGGTGGGGCACCTCGTCGTGCCCATCGCCGCGGTGATCCTCGTCGTCCTGTTCGCGGCGCAGCGGTTCGGCACGGGCAAGGTCGGCAACCTCTTCGGACCGGTCATGCTGCTCTGGTTCGTGGTGATCGCGGCGGCCGGCGTGCCGCACATCCTCGCGCACCCCGGCGTGCTGCAGGGGCTCTCCCCGACCTGGGCCATCGCCTTCACGTTCGCGCACCCGTACATCACCTTCGTGGCCATGGGCGCCGTCGTGCTCGTGATCACGGGGGCCGAGGCGCTGTACGCGGACATGGGCCACTTCGGTCGCACGCCGATCCTGCGGGCGTGGTTCTTCGTGGTGTTCCCCGCCCTCGTCCTCAACTACCTCGGCCAGGCGTCCCTCGTGCTGAGCGACCCGTCCGCGGCGAAGGACCCGTTCTTCCTGCTCTTCCCGGACGGCCTGCGGCTGCCCGTCGTGGTGCTGGCGACGATGGCGACCGTCATCGCCAGCCAGGCGGTGATCTCCGGCGCGTTCTCGCTCACCCGCCAGGCCGTCCAGCTCGGGCTGCTGCCCCCGTTGACGATCCGGCAGACCTCCCGCCGCGAGAGCGGGCAGATCTACCTGCCGGCGGTCAACCTGCTGCTGTTCATCGGGGTGCTCGCGATCATGCTCGCCTTCCGCTCGTCGGCGAACCTGGCCACCGCCTACGGGGTCTCGGTCACCGGCGCTCTGGTCGTGGACACGCTCCTGCTCCTGCTCGTCGTGCGCCCGCTGTGGCGGTGGAAGCCGTGGAAGCTCGTGCTCGCCGCGGTGGCCTTCGGCGGTCTCGAGCTGACGTTCCTCGCCGGCAACCTGTCGAAGATCGTCCACGGCGGCTGGGTGCCGCTCCTCATCGCCCTGGCCGTGGTGACCGTGATGACGACCTGGCGGCGCGGCCGCGCGCTCGTGCAGGAGGAGCGCAAGGAACGCGAGGGCTCCCTGGCCGACTTCGTCGAGCGGGTCAACGAGCACCACGTCCCACGCGTGCGGGGTGTCGCGGTGTTCCCGCACCCGAACAAGGAGACCACGCCGCTGGCGCTCCGGGCGAACGTCGACCACAACCACGTCCTGCACCGCACCGTGATCATCGTGTCCGTCCTCACCGCCAACGTGCCGCACGTGCCGCACGCGAAGGCGTTCTTCCGGGACGACCTCGGCTACGAGGACGACGGCATCGACCACATCACCGTGAAGTTCGGCTTCTCCGACGACCAGGACCTGCCGAGGGCGCTGCACGCCGCCTGCCTGGCTGACGTCCTCGACATCGACCCCGAGGAGATGCTGCGCGCCTCGTACTTCATCTCGCGCGGCGCCCTCCGACCGACGGCCGGCAACCGCGGCATGGTGTCGTGGCGGAAGAAACTCTTCGTCGGGCTGGCGCACAACGCCGCGGACCCGGCCGCACGCTTCGGCCTGCCGGCGCAGCGCACGGTGACGATGGGCAGCGACGTCGAGATCTGACGTCCGACCCCGGACGGCGAGCCCCGGACGGCGTGGCCCGGCCGGCCGCCGACGCGGTCGCGGTCAGAGTGCCGCGGCCGCTGCCCGGAGCTCCGCCAGCGCGGCCAGGGCGTGCTGCGCGAGGGGCTCGTCGTCGTTCCGTCCGTTCCCCGACCACCGGTCGAAGCCCTGCTTGAACGCGAGGACGCCCATCTCGCTGGCCAGACGTGCCGGCGCGTCGGCCACCCCGCGGGCGACGAGCGCCTCGGTCATCGCGGTGGCCATGCCGACGCTCTTCAGCGCGTCCCGCTCCTGCAGCTCGGCGCTGGCGGCGACGGCGGCGCGCAGGCGCGGTCCGAGCTCGCGGTTCACCGGGCCCATCTCGTCGGATGCGCGGCCCAGCCCGACGGCGACGGCGTCGAGGGGACTGCTGTCCGTCGGGGCGTCGGCGATGCCCTCGGCCAGCAGGCGGCTCAGGGTCTCCTGCCCCGCGACGAGGAGCTCGCGCTTGTCGGGGAAGTGCCGGAAGAAGGTGCTCTTCGTGACCCCGGCGCGCTCGGCGATCTGCGTCACGGTGGTCTCGTCGTAGCCCTGTTCCGAGAACAGGTCGACGGCCGCCAGGACGAGCCGTTCCCGGGCCCCGGGTTCCCATCGTGCCATGGGACCATCCTATCGACGGGACAATTGTCCCATCGCGGGCGTACGGTGATGGCACAACAGTCCCGTCACTTCGACACCCATCCTGAGGAGCACCCATGCACGTCTTCGTCACCGGTGGCACCGGCACGATCGGCACGGCCGTCGTCGCCGAACTCGTCGCCGCCGGACACACCGTCTCGGCCCTCGCCCGTTCCGACCGGTCGGCCGCCGCCCTCACCGCGGCCGGGGCGACCCCGGTCCGCGGCTCGATGACCGACCTCGACGTCCTCCGCGCCGGCGCGCGTGACGCCGACGGGGTAGTCAGCCTCGCGTTCCCGAACGACTACGACTCGGCGGACGGACTCGCCCGCGGCATCGCCGAGGAGTCCGCGGCGACGGCCGCCCTCGGCGAGGAGCTCGTCGGCTCCGACCGGCCGTTCGTCGTGGTCTCCGGCACACCGTGGGTCGCCGGCCGCCCCGCGGTCGAGACCGACCCGCTCCCGCTCGACGGCCCGGTCGCCGGTCGTGCGCGGTCGGTCATCGCCGCGCTGGCCCTCGCCGACCGCGGCGTCCGCACGTCGGCGATCCGGCTTCCCCGCACCGTGCACGCCGACGGCGCGGGCGGCTTCGCGGGCATCCTCACCGAGACCGCGCGCCGCAGCGGCGTCGCCGGCTACCCGGGCACCGGCGACCAGCGCTGGCCGGCGGTGCACGCACGGGACGCGGCGGTGCTCTTCCGTCTCGCGCTCGAGGGGGCGCCCGCCGGCACGGCATGGCACGCCGTCGCCGACGAGGGCGACCGGGTCCGTGACATCGCGGACGTCATCGGCCGCCGCCTCGGACTGCCGGTGGAGCAGGTGCCGGACGAGGTCTTCGGGCCCTTCGCCCCGATCTTCGCGATGGACCAGCCGGCGTCCGGCGCCGCCACGCAGCAGGCCCTGGGGTGGCAGCCCACCCACCCGAGCCTGCTGGCGGACCTGGAGAACGTCACCCCGTGACGGACGGGAGGCGCGGTGCCGCCCCGCCCCGCGCCTCCCGTCCGTCGCGGTCGCGCGTCCGCACGACCGGTGCGTCAGTGGTGGGAGCGGCCCCGCAGACGACCGATCCCGAGCACGACCCCGACGACGACCATGCCGAGCAGGACGCCGAACACCGCCGACACCGCGGTGTCCACGACCCACGTCACGACCGGGCCGGCCGGCTCGACAACGTGCTCGATCGCGTGCAGCACGTCGGACGGCCCGTGCCAGAAGGTCTCGGCCAGGTTCGCGATGACGAGGTGGCCGCCGACCCAGAGCATGGCCACGGTGCCGACGATGCTGATCACCCGGAAGACGGCGGGCATCGCGCGGACGATCCGGGCACCGGTCCGACGGGTGCGGCGGACCGGGTGCTTCATCATCTGCAGGCCGATGTCGTCGACCTTCACGAGCAGGGCGACGGCGCCGTAGACCAGGGCGGTCATGCCGAGGCCGATCAGCGCGAGCGCACCCACCGTCGGCCAGAACCCGAGGTCCGTGTCGAGGCTCGCGAGGGCGATCAGCATGATCTCGGTGCTGAGGATGAGGTCGGTGCGGATCGCGCCGAACACGAGCTTCGGTTCGCTGGACGGGGCCTCCGTCTCGGCCTCGTGGTGGGTGCCGAACCACTCGGTGACCTTCTCGGCGCCCTCGAAGCACAGGTACGTCCCGCCGAGGACGAGCAGCCACGGCAGCACCCACGGGGCGAACGCCGAGAGCAGCAGCGCGAGCGGGATGATGATGACGAACTTGTTGAAGAGGCTGCCGAGGGCGATCCTCGCCACCACGGGCAGTTCGCGTGCCGGGGCGAGCCCCTGCACGTACTGCGGCGTGACGGCCGCGTCGTCGATGACGACGCCGGCGGTCTTCGCGCTGGCCTTCAGGGCGGCGGCGAGGATGTCGTCCACCACGGCGAGCAACCCGACTGACATGACCGTTCCTCCACTCGTCGCCTGTCCATCCGTACAGACGGGCGGCTCACAGACTAGGGCCTGACGGCACGGAGGACCTGCCGGACCCGTCGGTCAGTCGAGACAGAACTCGTTGCCCTCGACGTCCTGCATGACGATGCACGACTCGTCGATCCCGTCCGCGGGCATGCGTCGGACCTGCGTCGCGCCGAGGGCGATGAGCCGGTCGCGCTCGGCGTCGAGGACGGCCAGCCGTTCGTCGCCGACGAGCCCCGAGCCCACGCGGACGTCGAGGTGCACCCGGTTCTTCACGACCTTGTGCTCCGGGACCCGCTGGAAGAACAGGCGCGGACCGACGCCCGCCGGGTCCTGGCAGGCGAACGCCGACCCCTGCCGCTCGGGTGGGAGCGTCCGGTCGAACGCGTCCCACGAGTCGAAGCCCGGCGGCGGTGCGGGCACCTCGTACCCGAGCACCTCACACCAGAACCGTGCCACCCGTTCCGGGTCCGCACAGTCGAACGTCACCTGCACCTGCCGCACCGTCGCCGCCATGGCGCCACCCTAGGCTGAACGTCCCCGCGGCGCCGTCCGTATGCTCGCGGCATGGCTGACTTCACCGCCGCGCAGGCCGCCGTCGTCCGGATCGAACGTGCCGAGGAGGGCCGCTGGGACCTCTCGGTCATCAGCGACTCCGGGGTCGAGATGGGCCACGGCGTGTACCTCTTCGACGCCGCGCACGACGACGACGAGGACGAGCAGACGGCTGCCGCCGACTTCGTGCAGCAGTACGGGTTCCGGTTCGAGCGCGACGCCGTCGTCGCCGACGGTCCGGACGCCTTCTGGGCGCCGCTGCTGCCGTCCGACGCGGCGTAGCCCCTCCGGAGGGCTCAGCGCAGCGCCGAGGCCTCGAACCCGATCAGCCAGGTGACCCCGACGGCGTCGCGGACGATCCCGTCCCAGTCGCCCCACGGCCGTTCCTGCAGGGGATCAACGACCTCGCCGTCCGCCGCGAGGTCGTCGAACCACCGGCGGAGCACGTCAGGTTCCGCCGCACCGAGCAGCGAGAACAGCAGGCCGCTCGCCCGGAACGGGGTCTCCCCGGTGGCGACGTCCGCAGCGAAGAGCTGCAGCTCGCCGGCGAGCTGTCCGTGCGCGACGGCGTCCGCCGGGCCGTCCGTGCGCGAGAACTCGGCGAAGGTGGCGACGCGCACCTCGCCGCCGAACACCCGCTGCCAGCGCTCGAGTGCCTGGCGTGCCGTGCCGTCGAACTGGAAGTAGGGGGATGGCCCGCTCACGTTCATCCTGGGACGGTACCGCCGCTCCGGGACCCGCACCAGGGCCTCTTCCGCGCGGGCGGCGGCGCTGCGCCGTCCGGGTTCAGCCCAGCAGGTCGATCGCCCGGTCGACGGCGTCCGCCGGCCGGCCGTCGTCGCGGGCCGCCCACCACGTCAGGGCGGCGTTGATCGCCGCCGCGAAGCTGTTCGCGCGGACGAGCACGGCGAGGTCGTCGACCGAACCGCCGTCCCGTTCCGCCACGGACCGGACGAGCACTCCGGTCAACGCGGTGATCGTCGCATCGCCACCACGCTGCAGCGACGCGGTCCCGCGGATGACCCGGAGCCGGAGCCGCATGACCTCGAGCGTCTCGTCGGAGAACGACGCCCCGGTGCGGTAGGCGGCGCGGACCGCGACGGCGGCGGGTTCGTCCTGCGGTCGCGCGCGCAGGGCGTGGGTGAAGCGGGACGTGAACTCCTCGAGTCCGCCCCAGACGAGCGACGCCTTGCTCGGGAACAGCCGGAACAGCGACCGCCGGCTGATCCCTGCGGCCGCGGCGATGTCGTCCATCGACACGGCGTCGAAGCCCTGCTCGTCGAAGAGCCGCAGGGCGACGACGGCCACCGTGCCCGGGTCGATCGCGCGGGCGCGCCCGACCGGTCCGTCGGTCGTCGGGTCCTGCGGGTCGCGTCCGTCGTCGTCCACGGCGTCCGGTCCCGTCATCCGCGGACGACGGCGGCGACCGTCGCGACGACGACCGCGCGTCGGCGGTCGGCGTCCACCTCGTCGGTGAGCCGGGAGTACTCCGGCGTCGCGCCGCTCCACAGGGCGGCGGTGTGGATCACGATGCCCAGGAGCTCGGCGGCGGAGAACGTCGACGGCAGGTGACCGGCGCGCTGCGCGCCCTCGATCGCGCGGAGCTTCGCCGCGTTGCTCCGGACCACGGCGTCGATCGGGTGGGTGGTGTCGCCGCGCTCGAGTCGGTACCAGGTCGCCAGGCGCTGCACCCACGGTCGCCGCGTGTAGGAGTCGTGCAGGCGCCCCGCGTACTCGGGCAGGTCGTCGGCGTCGATCGTCACCTCGTCGAGGGTGTCGGCCACCATGGCGTCGAAGACCGCGTCGAAGAGGCCGTCCTTGCTGCCGAAGTAGTGGTAGATCTGCGCCTTGTTGCTCGCGGCGGCGGCGGCGATCCGGTCGACGCGGGCGCCGGCGATGCCGACCGCCGCGAACTCGTCCCGCGCGGCGAGGAGCAGACGTGCGCGGGTCGCGTCGGCATCACGGGGCATGGGCATGCCGACATCGTATCAACCATCTGGTTGACAAGGGTGACGAGCGGGTGTTCCATGGATCCTGCTAACCAAACAGTCAGTCAGGAGTCCTCATGTCCGTCTTCCTCGTCACCGGAGCGTCCCGCGGCCTCGGCCGCGCCGTCATCACGGCAGCACTCGCCGCCGGCCACCAGGTCGTCGCCGGCGTCCGGGACCGCCACGCGCTCGACGACCTCACCGTCCCCGACGGTGCCGCGCTCGAGACGGTGGTGCTCGACGTCACCGACGCCGACGCCGCACGAGCGGCCGTGCGCTCGGCCGTCGACCGCTTCGGGCGCCTCGACGTCCTCGTCAACAACGCCGGGTACGCCGACCTCGCGAGCATCGAGGACGGCGACCCGGACGACTTCCGCGCGCAGGTCGAGACGAACCTGTTCGGGGTCGTGACCCTCAGCCGCGAAGCCGTGCACGTGATGCGCGAGCAGGGCTCGGGGCACATCGTGCAGGTGTCCTCGGTCGGCGGCCGCCTGGCGACGCCGGGGCTCGGTGCCTACCAGACGGCGAAGTGGGCCGTCGGCGGATTCTCCTCGGTCCTCGCGGCCGAGGTGGCACCCCTCGGGATCCACGTCACCGTCCTCGAACCGGGCGGGATGCGCACGGACTGGGCGGGGTCGTCGATGCGCGTCGCGCCGATCCGTCCCGAGTACGCGGCGACGGTCGGCGTCTCCGCGCGGATGCACGGCGGGACGGGTGTCGGCGCGAGCGACCCCGACCTGGTGGCCGGGCTGGTGCTGCGGATCGTCGCCATGGACGAGCCACCGCTGCGGTTGCTCGTGGGCCCGGACGCGTTCGAGTACGCCACCGCCGCCGGGCGGGCGCTCCTCGCCGAGGACGAACGGCACGAGGCCCTCAGCCGGTCGACGCAGGCGGCGGACGCGACGCCCGAGCAGCTCGACCCGCGGGCGCGCGCCTGACCCGGGGAGACGACGGACGGGAGGCGCGGTGCCAGCCGGCGCCGCGCCTCCCGTCCGTCGTCCGGTCGCCGCGTCAGGCGGAGGCCAGCGCGCCCATCTCGGCCACGACGGCCTGCAGACGGGCGGCGAGCTCCTCGGAACCGCGGACCGTCTCGCGGTGCGCGACCTCGGTCAGCGCCGACATCACGAGCGCGACCGCCGTCCGGGCCGTCTGCTCGTCGGTGCGGGCGCCGACGGCCGTGAGGAGCGACTGGCGGGACTCGGCCATCCACTGCATCACCATCGGGGTCATCTCCGGACGGAGCACGAGCAGATCCTTCATCCGCCGGCGGTCCTGCGACAGCGGGACGGTCCGGGCGACGAGGCCGCAGAGGTCGTCGACCAGCCGGCCGTCCGCCGCGCGGAACCACTCCGCCGCGGACTCCGGCACCTCGACGGTGTCGAGGCCGAGTGCGGCGTGCGCCTTCGAGGTGAAGTAGTTGAAGAAGGTGCGCGGCGAGACGTCGGCGTCGGCGCAGATCTGGTCGACCGTGACGCCGTCGAGGCCGTGCGCGGACACGAGCGTCAGCGCGGCGTCGTGCAGCGCCTGCCGGGTCTGCTGCTTCTTCCGTTCGCGCAGCGTGCACGGCTCCGTCGACGCGGTCGCTGCCGGGGTGGTGCTCACGAGGACTCCCTGTCTGCGGGTGGTGCTGGTGGGCGGGGCGTCCGCCGGGTGCCCCGACGGACGCTCCGCTCGGTCACCGACGCTGGGTCGGCGTGGAGCCGGTCATCGGACCGGTGAGGGACCCGGCCTCGGCGGCGGCCATGCCGGCGGACGCCTCGAGCTCCGCCTCGGCGTCGGCCGAGCCGGCGGCGTCGGCCCGCTCCTGCAGCGCGGAGCGCTGGCGCAGCGGCGGCACCCGGAAGAACCAGGTGAGCACGAAGGCGAGCAGGATCACGCCGAGACCGACCCAGTAGATCGTCACGGACGAGGCGTTGAAGCCCGCCATGAAGGGACGGGTGAGGCGGCTGTCGGCGCCGGTGAGGAACGACGTGTCGTTCGTGCTCGTGGCGTTGTCGTTCTGCGTGCTGCCGTCGTCGACCTTGTCGGCCAGCTCCGGTGTGAGCTGCCGCACCCAGTACGAGCGCTGGGACGCGTCCGCCCAGTCGACCGACACGGTGTCGCCCTGCACCGTGGCGTGTGCCCGGGTGGCGACCTGCTCGAGTGCGGACTGCTCGGCGGCGGGCTCCGCCGCCGTGACCTGCTGGTCGATGACGGCCTGCGCGGAGGCGGCGGGCACGACGCCCGCGGCGACCTGCTGCTGCACGGCGGTGGTCACCTGCGCCGTGACCGCGGCGTCGGCCGCAGCCGTCGCCTTCGCGGACGCCGCGTCGAGCTGCGACTGCACCGTCGTCGTCAGCGGGGTGACGATCGGCGTCCAGATCTTCTCCATGGCACCCTGGTTCGCCTTCGCGGTCGCGACGGTGGGGTTCAGCGCGGCCTCGAGCGCGGGACCGAGGTCCTTCTGGTTCGCGGTCGCGTGCAGGATGTTCGCCGGCATGACCGAGAACAGGATCGAGAGCAGGACGGCGGTGCCGAGCGTGCCGCCGATCTGCCGGAAGAAGGTGGCGGACGACGTGGCGACGCCCATGTCCCGCGCCTCGACGGAGCCCTGCGAGGCGAGGGTCAGCGACTGCATGACCGAACCGAGGCCGAGGCCGATCAGGAACATGCCGATCATCAGGAACCAGAGCGGCTTGTCGATCGTCATGAAGGTCAGGACGACGTAGCCGGTGGACACCAGGAACGTGCCGATGACCGGGAAGATCCGGTAGCGACCCACGCGCGCCACGATCTGACCGCTCGTGATCGAGGCGATCATGAGCCCGCCGACGAGGGGGAGCGTGGCGAAGCCGGACTCGGTCGGGGTGAGGCCGACGACGATCTGCAGGTAGAGGGGGATGGTGAGCATCGCGCCGAACATCGCGAAGCCGACGAGGAACCCGATGACGGTCGCCATCGAGAACGTGCCCGAGTGGAAGAGCTTCAGCGGGATGATCGCGGCGTCACCCATCTTCGACTCGACGAGCAGCAGGCCGACCAGGCCGACGACACCGACGACGTAGCAGGCGATCGCAGCGGGGGAGCCCCAGCCCCAGGTGCGGCCCTGTTCGGCGACGAGGAGCAGCGGCACGAGCGTGACGATGACGGCGGTCGCTCCCCACCAGTCGACCCTGGGCTTCGCGGCGTCGGCGCCGTGCACCTTCGGCAGGTGCAGGAAGACGAGCACCATGACGAGCGCGGCGATGCCGATCGGCACGTTGATGAGCAGGACCCAGCGCCAGCCGGTGATCCACAGGATCTCGGAGGAACCGGCGAGCAGGCCGCCGATGAGCGGGCCGATGACGCTGGAGATGCCGAACACGGCGAGGAAGTAGCCCTGGTACTTGGCGCGCTCGCGCGGGGCGAGGATGTCGCCCATGATCGCCAGCGGCAGCGACATCAGCGCGCCGGCACCGATGCCCTGCACGGCACGGAAGCCGGCGAGCATGAGCATCGACGTGGACATCGACGAGAGCACGGCGCCGAGGATGAACACGACGATGCCGAAGATGTAGAGCGGGCGGCGGCCGAAGATGTCGGAGAGCTTGCCGTAGATCGGCGTCGCGATGGTCGAGGTGATGAGGTACGCGGTCGTGACCCACGCCTGCTGGTCGAGGCCGTGCAGGTCGTCACCGATCGTCCGGATCGCCGTGCCGAACACCGTCTGGCCGAGCGAGGACAGGAACATGCCCGCCATCAGGCCGTAGATCACGAGGAGGATCTGGCGGTGGGTCATGAGCGGCTGCTGGCCGGGCGCGGACGAGGCGGCGGGGGCCTCGGCGGCGTGCCGTCCCGGCTGCACCGTGACGGGTGCGGTGGCGGTCATCGAACTCCTTCTTCAGGCTGTGAAACTTTGCAGACCGCGCAACGATACAACCATTGCTTCCGGCAAGCAACTAAATGTGGGCACTACGCTGACGCCGTGACCGCGAACCGGGACGACGCCGAACGGCTCCTCCGCGCCCAGCTCGACCGGCTGTGGGTCCGGCAGACCCTGCGGTCCTCGCTCATCGAGTCCCGCGGCGGCCTCGACCCGACGGCGCGCGTCATCCTCCGCGCCGTCGACCACCACGGCGCCGTGCGCGCGATGGTGATCGCGGACGCCACCGGATTGTCCCGCCCCGTCGTCAGTCGGCGGGTCGCGGCCCTCGTCGAGTCCGGCCACCTCGGCACCGAACCCGACCCCGCCGACGGCCGCGCCAGCCTGGTGACCGTCGCGGCCGCGGGACGGGTGCTCCTCGACACGCTCGACGACGCCGGCGCCGAGGTGCTCGACGACCTCACGCAGGCGTTCGCGACGGACGAACTGGACACCCTGGCGGGCCTGCTCGCCCGGCTCAACGACCGGGCCGACGCGGTGCTCGGCATCGGCGCGACCGCTCCGGTCGACCCCGCCTGACCGCACGGCCGGCACCGGGCGGTCGGCCGACGGCCGGTCAGGAGGCGCGGCCCGGCCAGGCGATGGACGCACCGTCCGTCACTGCGCGCGGTGTATTCGAGATACCGTTTGCGCATGAGCACGGACACCGCCACCACCACCGAGACCAGCGACGAGGGGCCCGTGGTGACCTTCTCCGACCTCGGCCTGAGCGACGCGGTGCTCAAGGCCGTCAAGGACATCGGGTACGAGACGCCCTCCGCCATCCAGGAGGCGACGATCCCGACCCTGCTCGAGGGTCGCGACGTCGTCGGCCTCGCGCAGACCGGTACCGGCAAGACGGCGGCGTTCGCCCTGCCGATCCTCTCCCGCATGGAGGCCGGCGCCAAGGTGCCGCAGGCCCTCGTGCTCTCCCCGACCCGCGAACTGGCGCTGCAGGTGTGCGAGGCGTTCGAGCAGTTCGCTTCCCACATGAAGCACGTCCACGTGCTGCCGGTCTACGGCGGCCAGGCGTACGGCGTGCAGCTCTCGGCGCTCCGTCGCGGGGTCGACGTCGTCGTCGGCACGCCCGGTCGCATCATGGACCACATCGCGAAGGGCACGCTCGACCTGTCCGAGCTGAAGTACCTCGTGCTCGACGAGGCCGACGAGATGCTCAAGATGGGCTTCGCCGAGGACGTCGAGACGATCCTCGCCGAGACCCCGGACGACAAGCAGGTCGCGCTGTTCTCGGCGACGATGCCCGCGCAGATCCGCCGCATCTCGCAGCAGTACCTGACCGACCCGGCCGAGATCACGGTCAAGACGAAGACCAAGACCGCTGCGAACATCACGCAGCGGTACCTCATGGTGTCGTACCCGCAGAAGGTGGACGCGCTCACCCGCATCCTCGAGGTCGAGGACTTCGAGGGGATGATCATCTTCGTCCGCACGAAGAGCGAGACCGAGACGCTCGCCGAGAAGCTCCGGGCGCGCGGGTACGCCGCCGCCGCTATCTCCGGCGACGTCGCCCAGGCCCAGCGCGAGCGCACGGTCAACCAGCTGAAGTCCGGCAAGCTCGACATCCTCGTCGCCACCGACGTCGCCGCCCGCGGACTCGACGTCGACCGCATCACGCACGTGGTCAACTTCGACATCCCCGTCGACATCGAGTCCTACGTGCACCGCATCGGCCGCACCGGACGCGCGGGCCGCAAGGGCGACTCGATCAGCTTCGTCACGCCCCGCGAGCGCCGCCTGCTGTCCGCCATCGAGCGGCACACGAAGCAGCCGCTCACGCAGATGCAGCTGCCGACGATCGAGGACGTCAACGAGACCCGCCTGACCCGCTTCGACGACGCCATCACCGCCGCGCTCGAGCAGCAGGACCGGATCACCGCGTTCCGCGACATCATCGCGCACTACGTCGAGCACCACGACGTCCCGGCCGACGACGTCGCCGCGGCCCTGGCGGTCGTGGCGCAGGGCGAGGACCCGCTGCTGCTCGACCCGAAGGCGGACGAGCTCCGGAGCCGGGTGGACCGCGACGGCCGTGGCGCCGACCGCCGTGACCGGGACGACGACCGTGGTGGGCGGGCCGACCGCGGGGACCGGGCCGACCGTGGCCCGCGTCGCTCGCAGCCGATGACCGCGTACCGGATCGAGGTCGGTCGTCGGCACCGTGTCGAGCCGCGCCAGATCGTCGGCGCGCTCGCGAACGAGGGCGGTCTGCGTCGCGACGACTTCGGTGCGATCCAGATCCGACCGGACTTCTCCATCGTCGAGCTGCCGGCCGACATGGACACGGGCGTGCTCGACCGCCTGACGGACACCCGGATCAGCGGGAAGCTCATCGAGATCAAGCCGGACCGCCGTGGTGGTGGCGGCGCGCGCCGCTTCGACCGCGACGACCGCGGCCCCCGTGGCCCGCGCGACGACCGCGACGACCGCTCGGAGCGCCGGCCCCGACAGCGCTGACCCGACGCGGGTCCACGCAGGGCGCGGTGCCGGTCGGCACCGCGCCCTGCGTCGTGTTGCGGGATGGCGCACGCCGCACCGCACGATCCGCCGCACCGGCCCTGCACGTGCTCCGACGGTGGTGTGATGACCCCAGCCGCGGCACAGGGACGCCACGGAGGAGAACGGGGACCATCGTGTACAGAGCAGTACTGACCGTCGCAGCTGCGGCGGCGCTCGTCATCGGGGGCGTGACGCCCGCGGTGGCGGCGCACCCGTCGCGGCTCCCCGGAGCCCCGACCGACGTCCAGGTCAGCGGAGCCGGCGACGCAGCCGCCCTCACCTGGGACGCACCGCGCGGGGGAGCCGCCGTGACGGGGTGGCGCGTCACGGTCTCCCCGGCAGGACGGCTGCCGGTCCACGGCATCGACCGGCTGCCGGCCACCGCGCGGTCGGACCGCTTCACCGACCTGCACGCCGGTACGCGCTACGCGCTCACCGTCCGAGCCGTGGGGAACCGCGGTGCCGGACCGGTCGCCCGGGTCCGGTACGCGGCTCCCCGGTCGACGTCGGTCGCGCAGTCGCTCTACGGGCTCGATGCCTCCGGGGCGGTCGTCCGGTTCCCGACCTCCGGGCGGACACGGGCGACGACCGTCGCCGCGGACGGCGAGGGCTTCACGGCCGACGACGTCGGCGACGTGTTCGTGCCGTCGGCCGACCGGACGTCGATCGTCCTGCACCCGGCCGGCGGGGGTCCGGCCCGCGTCCTCGCGACGGGCCTGCACCTCACCCCGGACCTCCGCTCCGACGTCGCGGGCAACGTCTACTGGCTGGACTCGGTCACCGGTGTCGTCAACCGCCTGGCGGCGCGCGGCGGGACCGTCCGACCCTGGGTGTCCTTCGGCACGACCCCGAACGGCGTGACCGACCGGTACTGGGCCGTCGGTCGGGACGGGACCGTCTCCACGTGGGCGGGCACCGTGACCGCCGCGACCGTCCGGACCGTCAGTCCCTCGGGCACGACGACCAGCCGGTCGGTGACCGCGGGCGACGCCGGCGTGCTCGGGTACGTCCGGGCCGTCATCGCCGACGCGCACGGCAACCTGTACTACAACTGGCTCTCGCCGGGTGCCGCAGGCGCGTTCATCTGGTGGGTCCTTCCCGCCGGCGCGACCGTCCCGGTGGCCGCGGAGCCGCGGCTCGCCTTCGAGTACGCCGCGACGAACGGCGAGACGTTCTCGCTCCTGCAGTCGAAGCAGTGGTGCACGACCCCGTCCGAGTACACGCCGACCGGTTGCGGTGTGGACCGGAGCGTCACGGACCTCGTCGTCCGGTCGGCCGACGGCACGACGGTCACCCGGTCGGTGACCGGGCTCACCGCGGGCACCCGTGGCGCCAACCTCGGTGCCTCCGACCGCGCCGGCGACGTGTTCGCGGACGTCGACAGCGGGCCGAGCGCGGGGCTCTGGCGGGTCCCCGCCGGTGGCGGGGCCGCGCAGCGGCTCTCGTCCGGGCAGTTCTCGCGCCTGCTGGTCGTCTGACGCGTCCACCGACGGACGGGAGGCACGGTGCGGACCCGCACCGTGCCTCCCGTCCGTCGTCCGGACCGCACCGGTCGCGTCGACCGGTCAGGCCGCCGCACCCGTCGCGGTCCGACGGCAGACCTCGTCCCACGGCGTCGGGTCGATGCCGAAGCGCTCCCGGCTCTCGTGGTCGTCGACCACGTAGGGCGCCGTCCACTGGTACGTCATGTCCGCGATCTCGCGCATCATCGGCGACACCAGGCCCACCGTGCGGAACAGCCCCGCCGGCAGGCGGCGGACCGTCACCCGCGGCGCACCCGCGGCGGCGAGCACGTCGGTCAGGGCCTGCTGCTGGGACCGGGGAGCGTTGCTCGGCACCATCCAGGTGCGGCCGTGGGAGCCCTCGTCCTCCGCGGCGGCGACGAGGGTCCGCGCGACGTCGAGCACGTCGGTGAAGGTGTGCGGCAGGTCGGTCCGGCCCACCATCGACACGGCCCTGCCCCGCAGCGCGGCGGGCAGGACCCGGGTGATGTGCCCGTTCTCGCCGATGCCCGGCCCCACGTAGTCCGAGGCGCGGACCTCGACGGTGCGCAGCCGTCCGGCGTCGTGTGCGGCGAGGGCGTCGGCCCAGAGGCGTGCGCGGAGGATGCCCTTGTGGTCGGTCGCGGCGTCCGGCAGCCCGGGGTGCATCGGACCGTCGACCGGGCCGTACGGGTAGAGGTTCCCGGTGATCGCGTACACCGCGCCGGTGCGCTCCGCGGCGGTGGTGAGCGCGCTCGCGAGCGGCGGCCAGGCACGCTCCCACTGCGTGTAGTCGCCGGGGTTGGCGCAGTTGTAGAGGGTGGCTGCACCCTCCGTGACGCGGGTGAGGGCCGTCGCGTCGGACGCGTCGAGCCCCACGTGTCCCACGTGGGGGAGGCCGGTGTCGCGGCCCGAGCGGGTGACGATCGTGACGCGGTCGCCGCGTCCGGCGAGGAGCTCGGCGACGTGGCGGCCCACCGGGCCGGCTCCGACGACGACGTGGTGCGGGGTCATGGGGTTCCTGCTTTCCTGGTCCGGACGGTCGAGAGAGAGCACTGCTCTCGCACTGAGCATGCACCCTGTCCGGGGAGAACGCAAGAGCAGTGCTCTCGTTTGTGCGCAGTGCTCTCGCGTGGCAGGGTTGCGGCATGGCACCGACCGCTCGCGAACTCGCCCGACGGACCGTCCGGGACGGCATCCTCGCCGCAGCCCGAGCGCGCTTGACGGCCGAGGGGCCCGCGCAGCTGAGCCTGCGCGCCGTCGCCCGTGACGTCGGCCTGGTGTCGTCGGCGGTGTACCGGTACTTCCCGAGCCGCGACGACCTGCTGACGGCCCTGCTCGTGATGGACTACGACGAGCTCGGCGCGGCGGTCGAGGCCGCCGACGCCGCAGCCGGTCCGGACCCGGGGCGGCGGTGGGTCGCCGGGTGCCGGGCGGTGCGGACGTGGTCGGTCGCGCACCCCGGGGACTTCGCACTGCTCTACGGGTCACCCGTCCCGGGGTACGTGGCACCGGCCGAGACGGTCGCGCCGGCGTCCCGGACGACCCTGACGCTCGTGCGGGTGGTGGCGGACGCGCTGGATGGGGCGCCCGCGGGTGCCGACGGTGCTGGTGCTGGTGCCGGTACTGGCGCCGCAGTCGGCGCCGTCGCCGACGGTGTCGCGACCCTGCGCGCCGCGGGCATCGAGCTGCCCGAGGAGGTGCTCGTCCGCATGCTGATGGCCTGGACCACCGTGTTCGGCACGATCTCGTTCGAGCTGTTCGGGCACTACGTCGGATCGGTGTCGGACCAGGCGGCGTACTTCGACGAGGTCGTCGCACGGCTCGCCGACGACCTCGGGTTCTCGGCGACCTTCGGATGACCACCTGACGGACGGCCCTCCGGTGCGGTAGACAGGTCCCTACGCCCTGGTCGTACCCGACGGCGGGGGCGGACGACCGACGCGTCGGCCCCTGGAGCCCCGCCCGGACGGAACCACCACTCGGGCGCGGCCGCGACCGGGGCCGGCGATCAGGAGGCACGCTTGCGACGCAGCACGTTCGGTGACCCCGCGGCCGGAGCAGTCCGGTGACCGCCGTCGACCTCAGCCGTCAGGACCGCCGCCGCCTCGCCACCGGGACGGCCAGACGACGGCTCGTCACGGTGCGCACCGTGACCCTCCTCGCGTCGCTCGCCGGCGTGAACTACGTCGTCTGGCGCTGGGCCGCGTCGGTCAACTGGCACTCGTGGTGGATCGCGGTGCCGCTCATCCTCGCCGAGACGTACAGCGTCATCGACTCCCTGCTGTTCGCCTTCGGGGCGTGGCGTCTCCGCGAGCGCGGCGAACCGCCGACGAAGCCGTCGCCCGACGTGACCGTCGACGTCTTCATCACGACCTACAACGAACCCGTCGACCTCGTGGTCCGCACCGCCCGGGCGGCGAAGGCGATCAGCCACCCGCACGAGACCTGGATCCTCGACGACGGCAACCGTCCCGAGATGCGCGCGGCGGCCGAGGCGCTCGGCATCGGCGTGATCACCCGCGGGGCCGACTGGGTCGACCGTCCGCGGCACGCGAAGGCGGGCAACCTCAACAACGCGTTGCTCGCCACGCAGGGGGAGTTCCTGCTCATCCTCGACGCCGACCAGGTGCCCGAGCCGTCGATCCTCGACCGCACGCTCGGGTACTTCAAGGACCCCCGGATGGCCCTCGTGCAGACCCCGCAGTGGTTCGAGAACGTGCCGGACGCCGATCTCCTCGGCAGCCAGGCGCCGCTGTTCTACGGGCCGATCCAGCAGTCGAAGGACGGCTGGAACGCCGCGTTCTTCTGCGGGTCGAACGCGATCCTCCGCCGTGAGGCTCTGATGCAGCTCGGCGTCACCCGCTACGTCCGCGAGGTCGAGGCGTCGGTGGCCCGCACCGTGAAGACCTCCCGGAAGCTCCTCGCCCGTGCACGCGAGACCGAGACCGACCCGCGCGTGCTGACCGCCCTCGACGAGGCCGAGGTCGTCGTCGACCGGGCTCGCGAGCAGGTCCTGCGCGGCGAACCGCTCGGCGACGTCACGTACCACTTCCAGCGCGGGATCGACGCGATCGCCTTCCGCTTCGCCGCGTCCGACCTCGAGTCCGTGCGGAACGACCTGCAGGAACTCGCGGCGATGTCGACCGAGGCGGACACGTTCGCCGGCCTCGACGACGCGGCGCTCGACGTCCTCGGGCGCCGGGACGCGTCACCGGTCGCCGCCATCGAGTCCATCGCCGTCCTCGCCCGTGCGCTCGACGTCAACCGCGACGACGAGGCGCAGCCGATCATGCCGCTGGCGACCATCTCCGTGACCGAGGACATGGCGACCGCCATGCGCCTGCACGGCCTCGGCTGGAAGTCGGCGTACCACGACGAGATCCTCGCGAAGGGCCTCGCGCCTGAGGACCTGCCCACCATGCTCGTGCAGCGGCTCCGCTGGGCGCAGGGGACCATGCAGGTGTTCTTCCGCGAGAACCCGCTCGTGCAGAAGGGGCTGTCGTGGGGCCAGCGGCTCATGTACTTCTCGACGATGTGGAGCTACCTGTCCGGTTTCGCGGCGATCGTCTACATCGCCGCCCCGGTCCTCTGCCTGAGCTTCGGCGTGGTGCCCGTGCAGGCCTACAGCGTCGACTTCTTCGCCCGTCTCATCCCGTTCCTCGTGCTCAACCAGCTGCTGTTCTGGGTGGTGGCAGCCGGGAGGCCGACGTGGCGCGGTCAGCAGTACTCGCTCGCGCTGTTCCCGGTGTGGATCGAGTCGGTCACCAGCGCCTTCGAGAACGTCTTCCGGGGCAAGCCGCTCGGGTTCCGGGTGACACCGAAGGTCCGGGACGAGTCCGAGCAGAAGCCGCGGTGGGACCTGGTCCGGCCGCAGCTCATCGCGATGGGTGCCCTCGTCGCCGCGCTCGTCCTCATCGGGATCCGGTACCTCACCGGGCAGGCGTCGGGCATCGCGCCGCTCGTGAACACGGCGTGGGTCGTCTTCGACCTCTTCATCTTCAGCATCGTCGTCCGGGCCGTGCTCTACCGCGGTCCCGGCCCCGGTACGGTGCAGTCCGAACACGAGTCGAGCACGGTCGGAGGACCCCTGTGAACCCGGAGCGCACCGCCTTCGACGTCCCGGCGACCGTGGAGTCGCTCGACGAGGTGCAGGACCGGTTCGGCGCGTGGTGGGACACACTCGGCTCGGACGACGTGCGGCTGCGGTTCGGCCTCGAGACCGCCGTGGCCGAGATCGCGGCGAACATCGTCGAGCACACCCGACGCAGCGACCGGGAGGCCGGTCGGCGGTACACGGTGGAGCTCGACGCGACCGACGACGAGGTCCTCGCCGTGCTCACCGACAACGGGTTGCCGGCGGACGTCGACCTCGCCGCGGTGACGATGGCGGACGTCGACGAGGAGAGCGGTCGTGGCCTCGCCCTCGCGATCGCGGCGCTCGACCGGCTCGAGCACCGGCACGAGGGCGGCCACAACGTCTGGACGCTGGCGTGCAGGCGGTGAGGTCGCAGGCGGCCCGCGCGGTCGCGTTCCTCGTGGTCCTCGCGACGCTGGCGCTCGGTGGCGCGCTGCCGGCCTCGGCCGCGCAGGCGACCCCGGCCGCCGCCGTCACCCCGTCGGCGGGGAAGGCGTGGTTCGGGCCCGACCTCGACTGGGGCTCCGACGCCCCCGACGGGTACGCCGGCCGGCTCGGAGCGACCCCGTCGATGTACGGCGTCGAGATCCCGTACCCGCTCGACCGCAGCGCGCGGAAGGAGTTCCTCCGTGCGACCCGCGCCGCGGCGACGCAGGGCGCGGTCCTCGTCGTGAGCCTCGAGCCCGACCAGTCGCTCCGGTCGCTGACGAAGGCCGACGCCCGAGCGGCGAACGCGCTGCTCGAGGAGGTGCACGACCAGTACGACACCCAGGTGCTCGTGCGGTTCGCCCCGCAGATGAACGGGACGTGGGTGCGCTGGGGGCAGCAGCCGACGCAGTTCGTGCGGGCGTTCCGGGCGCTCGCGAGCGCGGTGCACGACGGCAGCTCCGACGCGCGCATGGTCTGGTCGCCGTCGTACGGTGCCGGCTACCCCTTCGGCGAGTCCGCCGGCCGGCTGCGGGACTTGTCGGCGTCCGACGTCGCGAAGCTCGACACGAGCGGCGACGGCCGGCTCACCGAGGCCGACGACCCGTACCAGCCCTACTGGCCGGGCGACGCCGCCGTCGACTGGGTCGGGCTCTCGATGTACTCGTTCGGCAAGGGGAAGGCGACCGAGGCCGCCGGCCGCGACGTCCCGCTGACCCGGAACGACGTCCCCGAGGCGGGCGAGGTCGCCGCGCGGTTCGACGAGACGTGGGGCTACGAGCAGCCGCAGTCCGGCACCTTCTACGACCGGTTCGCCGTGGCGGACGACCGTCCGATGCTGCTCGACACCGGTGCGCTCTACGACCACTCGCTCCGCGGCGACGCCGAGCTGCCCGTCAAGCAGGGCTGGTGGCGGCAGGTCATCGCCGAGGTCCAGGACCGGCCGATGGTCCGCGGCGTGACGTTCCTCGAGACGAACCGGCGCGAGCCCGAGGCCGGCAACCGGGTCGTCGACTGGCGCGACACGGCCGTCCCCGGCATCGCCGGGTCGTTCCGCACCGACGTCGAGCGCGCCGACCACTTCGTCCTCGGGCCGGTGACCGAACGGGTGACGCCGCAGGCCGGTGCCGCGGCGACCGACCAGCAGTACGACACCGGTGGCGACCAGATGGCGTGGATCGTCTGGCTGGCGGTGGGCCTGGCGGCCGTGTTCCTGCTGAGCGGGCTGTTCGGTCGGCTGCTGCCGAGCTGGCGGTACCCCGACGACGGCAAGCCCGGCCGCGACCTCCGGCTCGACCTGTTCCGCGGCTTCATCATCCTCGCCGTCGTCATCACCCACATCGAGATCGGTGGCCCGTACTCGTACCTCACGCTGCACGCGGTCGGCGCGATCACCGGCGCCGAGATGTTCGTGTTCCTGTCCGGCATGGTGCTCGGCATGACGTACCCGTTCGCCATCAAGAAGTTCGGCGAGTGGGCGGCGGCCGTCGGCGCGTGGAAGCGTGCCCGGAAGCAGTACCTGGTGACGCTCGGGGTCATCCTGGTCGTCTTCGCGCTGAGCTTCGTGCCGTTCCTGAACACCGACGCGATCACGACGTTCACCGACCGGGGGACCGGCACGGGCGGCGTCGGGGCCGAGGGACGCGTGTACGACCTGTACCCGAACGCGATGCAGCTGCTGGCCTACCCGCCGCCGTGGTACGCCATCCGGCAGTTCCTGCTGCTCGAGATGGGCCCGTGGCCGTTCAACATCATGGGGCTGTTCGTGGTGCTCAGCCTCGTCATCCCCGTGTTCATGTGGGTGATCCGGCGCGGGTTCTGGTGGGCGCTGCTCGTCGTCAGCTGGGCGCTCTACGTGTTCCAGGCGCTGCACCCCGACTTCCGGCCGCTGAACTCGCAGTTCGAGGCGGTGTTCCCGCTCCTCACCTGGCAGGTCGTCTTCACCCACGGCCTCGTGCTCGGGTACTACCGCCGTCAGATCGTCGGAGCGCTCACGGGGCGGCTCGGCAAGGTCCTCGTCGGGATCGGCGTCTCGGTGTACGCGCTGTTCCTCGTCTACGTGTGGGCCGGTGACCAGTACGGCTTCACCCCGACGCCGTTCCCCGCGTCGATGTACGACGACCTCTACAACACGGCGTACCAGCGCGTCGACCTGCAGTGGGGGCGCCTGGTCGACATCGCGTTCTTCGCGATCGTGTCCTACTCGATCCTCACCGTGTTCTGGAAGCCGATCGCGAAGGTCATCGGCTGGCTGTGGATCCCGCTCGGCCAGGCGAGCCTGTACGTGTTCGTCTGGCAGGTGTTCTTCGCGCTGGCGATCGCGTCGATCCCCGGTGTCGACTGGGCCAACGGGTGGATCGGCTTCGTGGCGCACACGCTGCTCATCCTGCTGGCCTGGTACATGGTGCGGACGAAGTTCCTGTTCTCGGTCATCCCGCGCTGACCTGCCGGCGCGCGCGGGTCGGTTCGTTCCGCGGAAGCGACAGGGTCACGCAGACCGTCTGCGCGGATCTGTCGCTTCCGCGGGTGGAACTGTCGGCCGGACGGACGGGAGGCGCGTGGCGGACCCGCCACGCGCCTCCCGTGGGTCGTCCGCCGGGTCAGCGCACCGCGACGGCCAGCGGGGTCGGGTCCACCGGGTCCGGCGGCACCGGCAGCGAGCCACGGATCTGGTTCTGGGCCTGGCACTGGCTCGTGCAGTTCGTCGCGCCCTGGCTGAGCTCGACGGCGTCCTCGCCCAGCACACCACCGAGCCGGCCGCCGGGTTGGACCGTCCACGTGGTCGTCGTGGTGGTCTGCGAGGTCTTCGTCGCGACCTGCGGGCTGTCCTTGCCGAGCAGCATCTGGTGCGCGTCGCTGCCCGAGGCGACCGCGGACGTCCCGTCGCCGAAGTTGACCTTCCCCGTGTACGGGTTCGTGAAGTAGAAGAGCCCGGCACCGAGCGTGTGCGTGAAGTTCACGGGCTGCGCGAACTCGGTCTCCATCTGGAAGACGCCGCCCTGCGCGCCGTCCTTCGCCTGCACCTTGAACTTGCCGGCGCCGGTGGCGAAGATCGCGACCAGGGTGTCGTCCCGCACCTCGAGCGACGACAGACGCGTCCCGGCGAGCTGCGCGGGCGTGAGCGACGGGACCTTCGACGCGAACACGACCGTCGGCTTCGTCACCATCCGCTGGGTGTCCGGCGCCCCGGTGAGCGTGTAGTCGTACACGCCGAGGTCGGCAACGCGGATGTCGAACCCGTTGTGCTTGCCGCGCACCGCGATGGTGCCCGACACGGCGAGGTCCTTGAGCTTGGCGTCCTTGCCCGGCGCGGGGTTCGTCGTGGTGCCGTTGACGGTCACGGCGTAGTCCCCGCCGGTCGAGGTCTTGCCGGACGCGTTCGCGGGGGTGGCCCCGACGACGGCGGCGGCGAGGGTGCCGACGGCGATCGCGGCGGCGATGCCGGCGATGCGTCGGGGGTGGCGCTGGGTGTGCATGGGTGCCTCCTGGTGGGCCTGACTGGCCGGTACGACGATCGTCGCCGCACCGGCCGCCGCGCACCATCGGACCTTGGTACTAGTACCCGCTCACCAGCCGTGGTCGCGTGCCCAGAGCGCGGCGCTCGTGCGGTCCGCGACGCCGATGCGTCGGAAGAGCGAGCCGACGTGCACCTTCACGGTGCGTTCGGCGATGCCGAGCTCCGTCGCGATCTGCCGGTTCGACAACCCGCGGCCGATCCGGACGAGCACGTCGCGCTCCCGCGGCGGCAGCTGGACGCCCGTGCCGTCCGGAGCCGTCCGGTGCCCGGCGGCGGGCAGGAGTGCACGGGCCACCCGCGGGTCGATCGGCGTCTCGTCGCGTCCGGCGGCCCGCACCGCGGCGACCACGTCCTCCGGGGCGGCGTCCTTGAGCAGGTACCCGGTGGCACCGGCCGCGAGGGCGGCGCGCACCCGGTCGTCGTCCGAGAACGTCGTGAGGACGAGCACCCGTGCCTCCGGCCGCACCGCGAGCACCCGTCGGGTGGCCTCGACGCCGCCGGCCCCCGGCATCGACAGGTCCATCACGACGACGTCCGGTCGGAGCGACGGCACGAGCGCCACGGCCTCCTCGCCGGTGGCCGCCTCGCCGACGACCTCGCAGTCCCCGGTGGTCGCGAGCACGGCGCGCAGGCCACCACGGACGAGCGCGTGGTCGTCCACGAGCAGGACCCTCACCGCAGCGCCTCGACGTCGGCGGGGACCTCGAGTTCCCACACGGTCCCGGTGCCCGGTGCGGTGCGGAGGAGCAGCGCCCCGCCGGTGTCCTCGGCGACCTCGCGCAGCAGCGTGGTGCCGAGGTGCCCGGGGCGTGGGCCGCCGGCGACCCGCTCCGGGTCGAAGCCGGAGCCGTCGTCCGCGACGACCACCCGCACGGAACCGCCCGCCGCCGCGACCGAGACCACGACGCGGGACGCATCGGCGTGCTTGACGGTGTTCCAGACGGCCTCGCGGACGAAGCGGACGACCGCGAGCAGCGCAGCGGGGGAGGCGTGCACGTGGTCCGGCACGTCGAGGACGGTCGTGATCCCGGCAGCCCGGGCCCGTGCGGTCGCGTCGTCGAGTGCGGGGCGCAGGCCGTCCGGCGTCGGCGCCGACGGGCGGATGGCGGACATCGAGGTGCGGAGCGACGACACGGCGCCGCGCAGGACCGTGGCGGCTGCACGGGTCGCCGGGTCGGCCCCGAGGGACAGCGCCAGGCCGGCGACGTCCTGCACCGGACCGTCGTGCAGGTCGGCGGCCATCCGTCGTCGTTCGGCCGCCTCGGCGTCGAGCGCACGTCCGAGGAGGCGTTCGCGGAGCCGCTGGCCGGACCGGATGCGCAGGAGCAGCCACAGCAGGAGCGGGACGAGGAGGGCGAGCACGACCGCGACGGTCCCGAACGCCAGCACGGCGAACGACCGGCGGAGGTCGGCGGCGCGGGCGACCACGTCGTCGTAGCGCTCGTACGCCTCGAAGAGCAGCGCCTCGCCCGACGGCGTGTGCACCGCCTGGTACGCCTCGAGCAGGGGGCCGTTGCCGCGTTCGTACCGGTTCTCGGGCTCGTCGAGGTCGGACACCTCGGCGTCCGAGCGGTCGGACCGCAGCGCCTCGAGGTCCTCCTCCGACAGCGGGAACCGTTCCCCGACGAGCCGCGGTTCGTCGGACCACAGCACGGTGCCGTCCGCGGCCCACAGCTTCATCCGGACGGCGGACCCGGCGCGGAGCTCGCCGGCGACGGCGTCGTCGAGCCGAACCCGGGCGGCAGCACGGTCGACGGCCGACGCCGACCGGTCGGCGATCGCGTCCGCCAGTGCCGGCTCGACGACGACGCGGGCCAGCGCGGCCGTGTCCGACGTCGCGTCACGGACCGCGAAGCCCTCGGCGGTGCGCTGCGACACGAGTGCACCGGCGGTCGCGACGGCGGCGCCGCCGACGACCGCGGCGACCACGACGCCGGCGAGGACCCGTCCCCACGGCGTCCGGGCCGTCCGTCGGCGCGGGTCGGCCGCGACGAGCACCAGCGGGGTCCCCGCGGCTGGTGTGTCCGACGACCGTTGTCCACGCACAGGGCCACCGTAACGGTGGCGGCCCCGTGCCGTCGGGTGCGCGCGACGGCTCGCCGGTTCCGGGACGCACGGTGGACAGACGGGAGGCGCGGTGCGGGTCGGACCCGCACCGCGCCTCCAGGACGCCCCGGCGTCAGCCGAGCGCGGCCGTGTCCGCCGACCCGGTCGCGAGCGCGCCGCGCACCGGTCCCCACGCGGCGAGCCGCTCGCGGACCGCCTCGTCGCGTTCGGCGTCGAGGGCGGTGGCGTGCGCCTGCTCCAGCACCTCGTCGATGACGATGCGCCGCCCGGTGCGGGCCGACGCGATGGCGGCGTCCACCATCGTCAGGCTCATCACGTTGCCGTGGACCTCGCCGTCGGGGGTCTCGCCCGAGCGCACGGCCCGGACGAACGAGGCGAGGGCCCCGGCGATCTCGTTGCCGACGCTCGGTGCGGCCTCCGGTGCGCCCGGTGTGCCGTCGCGGTCGCTCCACGGGTCGTGGTCGCCGTCCCACAGCGCGGTGCCGTCCGCGCCCGAGGCCCGCCAGTCGCCGTTCCACGACGTCTCGGCGCCGGGGGCGCACCACGAGCCGTCGTAGACGTAGCGGACGTCGTCCTCGAACGTGAAGACCGCAGCGGCCGCGGCGTCGCCCCGGTACCAGGACCACGACGGGTTCCACGACTCGCAGTACACCGACACGGGGTCGCGTTCGAGCACGTACCGCGCCGAGTCGAACGCGTGGATCGCCATGTCGAGCAGGAGCACGTCGTCCATCTCCTCGCGGAAGCCGCCGAAGTGCGGAGCCTTCGCGAACCGGGTGCTCAGGCCGCCGACGTCGCCGAGGGCCCGCACGTGCTGGCGGAAGGCGACGAGGTGGTCGTTGTAGCGGCGTGACTGCGAGACCATGAACAGCTTCCCGGTGGCCTCGGCGGCCGCCGCGAGCGAGAGCGCCTCGGCGACGGTCTGCGCCGCGGGCTTCTCGCCGAGGACGGGCAGGCCGGCCCGGAGCGCCTCGAGCGTGACCGGGTGGTGGGCGACCGGGACGGTGATGTCGAGGACGGCCTCGGCACCGGTGTCCCGGATCAGGGCGGTCAGGTCGGTGCCGACCGGGATCGACGGGTCCCCGGCGACGGCGGCTCCGGCACGTGCCGCGTCGAGGTCGAGGTCGACGATGCCCACGAGCTCGACGTCGGGGTCGGCCGCGACGGTGGCGAGCCACGCCCGTCCCATGCCGCCGGCCCCGACCTGGACGACGCGCAGGGGGCTCACGCCTGTGCCCCTTCGTGCTGCTCGACGGGCGCGGCATCGGTACCGTCGGCGGCCGCGTCGTCGGTCTCGGCGACGGGCGCGTCGTCGAACGGTCCGCGGTAGTGCTGGCCGTCGAAGTACTCGCCGAGGTCGTAGCGGCGGAGCGTCGGGATCTCGCGCTCGCGCTCCGGCCTGGCCCACTCGGTGGCGTTCGCGATCACCCGACGGACGTCCTCGTGGTGGTACACGGGGAAGTCCTGGTCGCCCGGGGAGAAGTAGAAGATCTTCCCGAGGCCGCGGCGGTACGTCATGCCGCTCCGGAAGACCTCGCCGCCGGTGAAGCCCGAGATGAACACGAGCTCGTCCGGGGTGGGGACGTCGAAGTACTCGCCGTACATCTCCTGCTCGGGGATGACGATGGGGTTCGGGACGCCGCGGGTGATCGGGTGCTGCGGGTTCACCGTCCAGACGAGCTCCTGGTCGTGCTCGCTGCGCCACCGGAGCGTGCACGTGGTGCCCATGAGCTTGCCGAAGATCTTCGACCAGTGGCCGGAGTGCAGCACGACGAGGCCCATGCCGGACAGGACGTGCTTGTGCACGCGGTCGACGACGGCGTCGTCGACGTCCTGGTGGGCGGCGTGCCCCCACCAGGTGAGGACGTCGGTCGCGGCGAGGACCTCGTCGGTGAGGCCGTGCTCGGGTTCCTGCATGGTCGCGGTCCGGACGACGGCGTCCGGCAGGTTCTCGCGGATGCCGTCGGCGATGGCGCCGTGCATGCCGTCGGGGTAGCGGTCGGCGACGTGCTGCTCGACCTGCTCGTGGACGTTCTCGCCCCAGACGGTGATGCGGAGCGGGGTGGAGATCATGGTGTGCCTTTCTGGCTGGGATGGGTGCTCGGGTGCAGCGGCGGTGCGGCGTTCACCGACACCGCCGTCGTGGCGGCCGTCACTTGACGGCACCGCCGAGGGCACCCGCGGAGATGTACCGCTGCGCGACGATCAGCAGCACGGCGGCCGGCAGGGACGCCAGGACCGAGGTGGCCATGACGGGCCCCCAGTCGGTGACGTTCGAGCCGATGTAGTTGTAGATGCCGAGCGTGATCGGGCGGACGGCGGGTGTGGAGGTCAGGGTCAGCGCGATGAGGAAGTCGCCCCACGCCCCGAGGAACGTGAAGAGGGCTGCGGTGACGATCGCGTTGCGGCTGATCGGGAGGACGATCGACACGAATGCCCGGAAGTCGTTCGCACCGTCGACGAGCGCCGCCTCGACGAGGCTCGGCGGGATCGACTCCATGAAGGCCCGCATGAGCAGGACGGCGAACGGCACCTGCACGGCGCTGTCGGCGAGGATGAGGCCGACGTAGCTGTTGAGCAGGCCGATGTTGTTGAACAGCGTGTAGAGCGCGTTCGCGATGACGATCGCCGGGATCATCTGCGTGATGAGCAGCACGAGCAGGAAGACCCGGGTGCCGCGCATCCGGAAGCGGGCGAGCCCGTACGCCGCCGGTGTCGCGATCGCGAGGGTGAGGACGACCGTACCGAGGCCGATGATCATGCTCGACAGGAAGTTCTGCCCCTGCTGCTGGAACGCTGCCTCGTAGCCGGCGAACGTCGGGGACCACGGGAACCAGGTGGCGGTCGCCGCCCCGGACGTGGCCTGGAGGCTCGTGTTCACCATCCAGTAGACGGGGAACACCATGATCGCGAGGAACACGATGCCGAGGATCGTGAGCGGGATGCCCTTGACGCTCCGCGGGCGGCGGTTCCGTGCCGTCCGTGCGGTCGTCATCGCCCGGGTCGCGGTGACGGTGGTGCCTGCGAGTCCGACGCTCATTCGTCGACCGCCTTCCTGGAGATCGCGATGTAGACCATCGCGAAGACGAACGAGAC
This sequence comes from Curtobacterium sp. L1-20, assembly GCF_048755855.1. Taxonomy (GTDB): domain Bacteria; phylum Actinomycetota; class Actinomycetes; order Actinomycetales; family Microbacteriaceae; genus Curtobacterium. Next base: position 1,314,677 of record NZ_CP151473.1, read on the forward strand.
GACGATGAGGACGTTGCTCACCGCGGCTCCGATGCCGAACTGGAAGTTGATGAACGACTGGTGGTACGCGTTCGTGGCGAGCGTCTGCGTCGAGTTCGCCGGACCACCACCCGTCAGGCCGAGGATGATGTCCACGACCTTCAAGGTGTAGACCACGCCGAGGACGATCACCACGCTCACGACGCTGCGGATGCTCGGCCAGGTGATGTACCAGAAGGCCTTGAACCCGGTGGCGCCGTCGAGCGCGCCGGCCTCGTAGAGCTCCGGCGGGACGGACTGCAGCCCGCTGTACAGGATCGTCGTGTTGAACGGGATGCCGAGCCAGACGTTGACGCCGATCACCGCGATGAGGGCGAGGCTCGGGCTGACCAGCCACGGCACCGGCGCGATACCGACGAGGCCGAGCAGCTGGTTGAGCGCGCCGCTGTCCTGGTCGAGCAGCCACTTCCACACCGCGCTCGAGGCGATGAGGGGGAGCAGCCACGGCAGGAGCAGCAGTCCGCGCAGGAAGCCGGACAGCGGGAAGTGCCGTCGGAAGAACAGTGCCAGCCCCAGGCCGATCACGAACTGCAGCACGATCGAGCCGGCCGTGAAGAGCGCGGTGTTCACCAGGCTGGTCGTGAAGACCGAGCTCTGGAACACCGAGACGTAGTTGGCGAGTCCGACCCACGGAGCCTCGCCGGTGAAGAACGTGGCGGTCGTGTAGTCCTGGAACGACATCAGGATGTTCTTGACCACGGGGTAGCCGAAGAACACCGCGACGAAGAGCGCGGCTGGGATGACGAACAGCCAGCGGGTGATGCCGGTCCGGAGTCGCGCGCGGCGCTGGCCAGGTCGGACGGGCGGGGCGACGGTGGTCCGTGTCGCCGAGCGGGACGAAGTGCGTGCGGGTGCCTGTGTCGAGGCGCTCATGCGGGTTCCTCTCCTGGAGTGGTGGGAGGGAGCCGACCGGTCCGGCCGGCTCCCTCGTGCACTACTGGTTCTGGGACTGCGCCTGCTTGAGCGCTGCCTCGGGGCTGGCCTTGCCGGTGAGGGCGAGCTGGACGGCGGTGTAGATCTTCGTCGCGGCCTTGGGCCAGTCCGGTCCGAGCTCACCGGTGCGGGCTCGGGCGGTCTTCACCGTGGTGACGAACGAGGCGACCTGCGGGTGGCTCTCGGCCCACTTCGCCCCGGCCTCGATGTTCGTCGGCACGTTCCCGCTGAGCTTCGCGAGCGCCTCCTGCCCCTTCACCGAGTGGAGGCAGCCGACGAACTTGCCGGCGAGCTGCATCTTCGCCTTGTCGCCGGTCTGCGGGACCGTGAACGCCTCGCCGCCGAGCGGGGCGACCGTCGCGCCACCGGTGCGGGTCGGGATCGGCACGCTGTCGAACTCCAGGCCCTTCTTGGCGTTGAGCGCCGGGAGCTGCCACGGACCGTTGATCATCATCGCGGCCTTGCCGGCGAGGAACTGGTTGTTCACGTCGGCCTGCGCCCAGTTGATCGAGCTCTTCGACATCGAGCCGTCGTTCTGCAGGTCCTCGACGAGCTGCAGGGCCTGCGTGCCCGCGGTGGTCGCGATGTCCTTCTCGTCGCCGCCGTTCGACCAGAAGAACGGGAGGAACTGCCAGGTGCCCTCGTAGGTGTTGATGTTGCTCATCGCGAAGCCGTACGTCGAGCCCTTCGTGAGCTTCTTCGCGGCCGCCTTCAGCTCGTCCCACGTCTTCGGCGGCTGGACACCGGCCTCGGAGAGGAGCTTCTTGTTGTAGTACAGCGCGATCGAGTTCGTGTTCGACTGCACCCCGTAGAGCTTGCCCTTGTAGGTGCTCGCCGCCTTGACACCGGGGACGTCGCCGGACGCGCTGAGGTCGTAGGCGCTGAGGTCGGACAGGGCACCCGACGCGGCGATCTGCTGCACGTCGGGGTTGTCGAGCATGAGCACGTCGGGGAGGGTCTTCGACGACGCCTGCTGCAGCACCTTCGAGATCAGTCCGGCGCCGGCGACGTGGTTGATGGTGACGGTCGCGCCGACGTCCTTCGCGCACTGCTTGTACACCGGGTTGTAACTCGCGTCGTAGTAGTCCTCGATCGTGAGGGCCTTGCTGCCGCCGGACGACGCCGAACCGGATCCGGAGCAACCGGTGAGCACCAGGGGGACCGTCGCGAGGACCGCTGCCGCGCCGAGGAGGGCACGCACCCGGCGGGGCGACGAGTGGAACTTCTGCTTCATTGCACAGCTCTTCTCTTGGTGGAGACATGGACGGGCGCACGACCACGACTCGCTGACGTCGTCGTCGCTGCGTTCCTTGGGGCGAGAAGCTAACAGAAAAGCGCTTCACCTGTAAAGCGCTTTTTTCGCGCATCCTGGAAGCTAGGCTGTGCGGAGTGGCAGGGGTCCCCGGACGGCCACGACGGTGTCCACGGCGCGCGCGGGGAGAGGAGGCGGCATGGCCACGATGCAGCAGGTCGCCGACCGGGCAGGCGTGTCGATTGCCACGGTGTCGTTCGTCGTGAACGGCACGAAGTACGTGACGCCGGCGACCACCGCACGGGTCCGGGCGGCGATGCGGGACCTCAAGTTCCGCGGCAACGTCGTCGCCCGCGCACTGGCGAGCCGCCGCACCCGGATCATCGCCCTGCTCTTCCCGACCACGGGCGACCGGTTCAGCCCCACCACGTCGCAGTTCTTCATGAGCGCCGCCGAGCGTGCGTCCGAGCGGGGGTACCACCTCGTCCTCTGGCCCGTCGACCCCGCCGGGGACGACCTCGACGACCTCGTCTCCGGCGGCCTCGTCGACGGCGTGATCCTGATGGAGGTGCGGATGGACGACCCGCGGGTCGCCGTCCTCACCGACCTCGACGTGCCGTTCACGCTGATCGGGCGCACCCGCGACAGCAGCGGCCTGCCCTACGTCGACATCGACTTCGAGACCACGATCACGGACAGCATCGACCACCTCGCGGCACTCGGACACCGGCGGTTCGGGCTCGTCCTCGAGGACCTCGAGGGCACCCCGATGGCCGGGTACGCGCCGCACCTGCGCGCCGAGGCGACCTTCGCGTCACGGCTCGCCGGGCCGGGCCTGCACGGGACCGTGACCTACGCCGGTCCGGGCAGCGAGGGCGGCCGCGCGGCGGCGAGCGAGATGCTCGAGGCGGACCCGGACGTGAGCGCGGTGCTCGTGATGAAGGACGACTCGTCCGCCGGGCTCCTGGTCGGCCTGTACGCGGCCGGTCGCCGGGTGCCCGAGGACGTGTCGGTGCTGAGCATCGCGTCCTCCGAGACGAACGCCGACCAGCACTACCCGCGGTTGTCGACGATGGTGGCCCCCGGTCGCGAGCTCGGCACCCGGGCCGCCGACGCCCTGATCGACCAGCTCGACGGGACCTCCGACGACCTGCCGCACTTCCTGCTGCCGTGCACGCTCCGCACCGCCGAGTCGACGGCCCCCGCCCCCGGCGCCTGACCGACCCCGCCTCGCGCCGCGCGCCCCGCTCCGCGCGGTCCCTGCGGCCTCCGCGAAAGCGACAGCCTGCCGCCGGCGGACGGCGGCAGACCGTCGCTCCCGCGGCACGGACCGGCCCGCACGGCGATAGTCCGTCGCTTCCGCGGCACGGACCGTCGGCTCGCGCGGCCGCCGCGACGCCCCCGAGTCTCGGCTCCGCGGACACATTCGCGCACTGCGCGCCGCGGAACTGTCCGCCGAGCCGAGTCTCGGTACTGCCGGCCGCGGGCCGTCGACCCCGGCACGACGACGGACGTCAGGCCCGTGGCGGATCCGCCACGGGCCTGACGTCCGTCGTGTGGTGTCGGGCGCTCAGCGCCGCCGTGCGTCGTGCGCGGTGTCGGTGAAGAAGTCCTCGTAGAGCCCGGCACCGTCCTGCAGTTCGCCGAATTTCCAGCGCTTCCGCAGTCGACGGAACGTCTCGATGCGGACCGGATCGACGCCCTGTTGGGATTCGTAGTTGCTCATCACGCCTCCTCGTCGTCCTGGTACCCCCGATCGGGGGCCTCCGTGGGAGAACGTACGGGGCGAGGGGCTCTCCGTCCGGCGAGATAGGTCGGGAAGTTACCTAACTGCGCTTGTTGGACAAACGGTCCGGGGAGGGTCCGGACCGCCCGTAGCCTGCCGTCAAGGGGTCGGTGCGCCGTGCTCGAGTGCTTCCACCACGCGGTCGATCACCTTGACGTACTTGGCGGTCTCGCGATCAGAGAAGGAGGACAGGAGCTCGTGCAGGTGTTCGTTCGTGCTGTCCATGGCAGCGGCGTACGCGCGCTGGGTCTCCGGCGTCAGCTCGATGAAGCGGCTCCGTCCGTCCTCCGGGTTCGGCACGCGACACAGGTGCCCGCTCCGTTCGAGGCGGTCGACCGTGCCGGTGACCGCGGGTCCGCTCAGGTCGAGGTGCGAGGCGAGGTCCTTCACCCGCACCGTGCGTTCGGCGGCCGCCGCGCGCGCCACGAACTGCAGGACGGTCAGGTCCGAGCCGGACACACCGAGGTGTTCGCGGAGTCGTCCGCGCAGAGCGCCCATCGATGCCTCGAGCCGGGTGAGCGCAGCGGTCAGGTCGATCTCGCTCACGTGGAGGCCTCCTCGGTGCGGATCAGTTCCGCGCAACGTTACGCCGCACGTACCCAGCCAGGGTATCCAGATAACGAGGGTGATGGCGTGATCCGGACAGCAGGTGTCGTGGACGGATCGCCGTGGTCGACACGGTGAGGGAACGCCCCCGGTCCTCGCAGGCGGTGCGGTTCGAGTTCTCGGGCAACCAGCCGGAGGACGCTGTCCGTGACCTCAGCGGCGTCTACAGCGGCGACGCGTGGGTGGCCCGCCCGACCGACGGGCCGTTCGAGTACCGCTACACCGCGCTCGGCGACACCGACGTGACGGTCCGTCGAGCGCAGCTCCACGGTTCCCTGCACGGGGTCGTGCCGGCCGGCGGCGAATACGTCGTGGTCTGGGTCGGGGCCGGCAGCGGCGAGGTGGAGCGCCACGGCGGGCGGTGCCCGCTGCCGATCGGGCGGCCCGTGCTGCTGCCGCCGGACGACGAGTACGCGTTCTGGTCCGCCGACCACGACCACCGCATCGTCCACCTGGACCGCGAGTTCGTGCAGCGCATCGCCGCGTCCCGGACGGGCGACGTGGGACCGCTGCGCTTCGACGACCGCCGCGAGGTCGACCAGGAGACGGCCAGGCGCTGGGAGGGCGTCCTGGTGGCGCTCGCCCGCTCGCTGCGCGTCGGTGGCCCCGAGTCGTCGGCCTGGCACACCGCGAAGGAACTCGCCGTCGAGGTGTTCCTCGAGGCGTTCCCGCCCCGCCCCGGCGATCTGCCGGCCGTGCTCGGACAACCGCGCAACGCCCGGCTCCGCGCTGCCGTGCAGTACATCCACGACCACGCGGCCGAACCGGTGACGGTGACGGAACTGTCGGCGGTCTCGGGTCTCAGTGTCCGGTCCGTGCAGGAGTCCTTCCGCCGTGTGTTCGACGTGTCCCCGCTGACCTACCTGCGCCACGTCCGGCTGGACCGCGTCCGCGCGGAGCTGCTCGAGCTGGACCCGCAGGTCGGTGCGGTGGGCGACGTCGCGAAGCGGTGGGGCTTCGCGCACCTCGGTCGGTTCTCGGCGTCGTACGCGGAGCGGTTCGGCGAGTACCCGAAGCAGACGCTCCGCCGCTGACGGTCGTCGTCAGGCGACGGGAGCCGGTCCGGTGCTCCGCCGGACCCGGAGCGTCGTGGGCAGCCGGACGTGCGCCGAGGCGGGTTCGCCGCGCAGCATCGTGAGGAGCATCTCGACGGCGCGCGACCCGAGTTCGGCGAGCGGCTGCGCGACGGTCGTCAGCGGCGGCGCGGTCATGGACGCCTGTGGCACGTCGTCGAAGCCGATCACCGACAGGTCCTCCGGCACGCGCAGCCCGAGCGACGCTGCGGCGCGCAGCACACCGAACGCCGAGGAGTCGTTCGCCGCGAACACGGCGGTCGGCCGGTCCGCCAGGGTCAACAGGTCGTGCGCGACGAGGGCCGACTGGTCCTCCTGGTAGCCGCCGTCGCGGACGAGGCGTTCGTCGACCGGGATGCCGGCCGCGGCCAGGGCGCGACGGTAGCCGGCCTCGCGGACCTGGGCCGAGGCGAGGTCCGCGCGTCCGTGCACGTGGGCGATCCGGGTGTGGCCGAGCGCGACGAGGTGCTCGACCGCGTGGACCGCTCCGCCCTCGTTGTCGGCGTCGACCGTCGCGTGCCCCTCGGGACCGGTGTGCGGGTCGATGGCGACGACCGGGATCGAGGAACTCGACAACGCGGTCGTCGGGGTGACCACGATGGCGCCGTCGATGAGCGTGCCGGACAACCGGGACAACGACCGGCGTTCCCACCCCGGTCGGTCCGCACCCGTCATGAGTCCGGCGTAGGCCAGCAGCTCGTAGCCGGTGCCGGTCGCGGCGCGGGAGATGCCGCGGAGGAGCTCGGTCGAGAACGGCTCGAACTCGGGGACCAGGATGCCGACGACCCCGGTTCGTGAGCTGCGCAGGCTGCGGGCGACGAGCGAGGTCTCGTACCCGAGCTCCTCGACGACCTGTTGCACGCGGAGCATCGTCGCGGGCGCGACCCCGTCACGCTGGTTGATGACCTTCGACACGGTCGGGATCGAGACCCCGGCGGCCCTGGCGACGTCACCGATGGTCACCCGGCCGGCACCGGGACGCGCTCCGAGTGCCGTGTCCATCTGCACACCGTACCGCTGCGCGCACCGCACGATTGGTAAAGAAAACGTTATCGATATCGATTGACAGGGCCGTGGAGCACCTGGCACGCTCTCCGCAGCGACAGTCGAAGTCGCTGCAGGTCAACGACGACACTCAGGAGTTCCACGATGACGAGGAAGATCCGTGCCGCGGCAGCCATCGCGCTGGTCGGGGCGACAGCACTGGTGGCCGCGGGCTGCTCGGCGGGCAGCGATGCCGCCGGGGGAGACGGCGGCAAGGTCTCGATGACCTTCTGGCACAACTCCACCACCGGCCCGGGCAAGGCGTTCTGGGAGAAGACGGTCAAGGACTTCGAGGCGAAGAACCCGAACGTCACGATCAAGATCCAGGCGATCCAGAACGAGGACCTGGACGGCAAGCTCCAGACGGCGCTGAACTCCGGTTCCGCTCCCGACGTGTTCCTCCAGCGCGGCGGCGGGAAGATGTCCGCCATGGTCAACGCCGGCCAGCTCATGGACATCTCCGGGTCGATCGGCAAGACCGCGAAGAGCGAGGTCAGCGACGGCGCGTTCGGCGGGTACAAGCAGGACGGCAAGACGTGGGCCATGCCGGTCGACGTCAACCCCGAGGGCATCTGGTACAGCCAGGACCTCTTCAAGCAGGCCGGCATCGAGGGCACGCCGACCACGATGGACGAGCTCAACGCCGACATCCAGAAGCTCAAGGACGCCGACATCCAGCCGGTCGCCGTGGGCGCGAAGGACGCCTGGCCGGCCGCGCACTGGTACTACAACTTCGCGCTGCGTGCCTGCAGCGAGAGCACGCTGACGAAGACCGCACAGGACCTGAAGTTCACCAACTCCTGCTGGAGCCAGGCGGGCAAGGACACCAAGGCGTTCTTCGACACGAAGCCGTTCAACGACGGCTACCTCACCACCGCCGCACAGCAGGGCGCCGGCAGCTCGGCCGGTCTCGTCGCGAACCACAAGGCCGCGATGGAGCTCATGGGTGCGTGGGACCCGGGCGTGATCTCGTCCCTGACGCCGGACGGGAAGCCCCTCGCCGACCTCGGCTTCTTCCCGTTCCCGGAGGTCTCCGGCGGCAAGGGCGCTCCCGGCTCGATGATGGGCGCGGTCGACGGGTACTCGTGCTCGGCGAAGGCACCCAAGAAGGCGTGCACCGACTTCCTCAACTACATGACCGAGAAGCCCGTGCAGGAGGCCTACTACAAGGCCTTCAACGCGATCCCGGCCAACCAGTCGGCGCAGTCGGTCGTCACCGAGCCGTACCTCAAGAGCGTGCTCGAGGCCTACAACAAGGCGCCGTTCGTCTCGAACTACCTCGACACCGTCTACGGCCAGAACGTCGGCAACGCGCTCAACACGAGCGTCGTGAACCTGCTCGCCGGCAAGGGGTCCGTCTCGGACATCGTGTCGACCGTCAACCAGGCCGCAGCGAAGGGCTGAGACACCCATGAGCACCTCCGTCGCACCCCGCTCCCCGGAACGCTCCGGGACAGCGCGGTCCGGGGCGGGGCGTCAGCAGACCGGGGCCGACGGTTCGCCGTCGGCCCCGGCCCGCCGGGCCCGCAAGGGCTCGGACGTCCGCACCCGGGTCGAGATCGCCGTCCTCGCCGGCCCGGCGACCGTCATGTTCGTCGGGTTCGTCATCCTGCCCGTCGTCCTCGCCGCCTACTACGGCTTCTACAAGTGGCAGGGGTACGGGACCCCCACGGACTTCGTCGGGCTGGACAACTACAAGATCATCTTCACGGACCCGGACTTCCGGGGCGTGCTGTTCCACAACGCGGTGATCGTCGTGGGCTCGCTGCTCGTGCAGGGGCCGATCGCGATCATCCTCGCGCTGCTGCTCAACCAGCGGATCCGCGGCCGCGGCCTGATCCGCGTTCTGATCTTCCTGCCGTACGTCATCTCCGAGGTCATCGTCGGCACCGGCTGGAGCCTCATGCTGCAGTCGAGCGGCGCGGTCAACGACCTGCTGCAGGCCGTCGGCCTCGGTGCGCTCCGCGCCGACTGGCTGTCGAACCCCGACATCGCGATCTGGACGCTCCTGGCGATCATCTCGTGGAAGTACATCGGGTTCGCCGTCATCCTGTTCCTCGCGGGGCTGCAGAGCATCCCGGAGGAACTGTTCGAGGCGGCGCAGCTCGACGGCGCCAGCTACTGGCAGATCCAGCGACGGATCACGCTGCCGCTGCTCGGCCCGACCGTCCGCATCTGGGCGTTCCTGTCGATCATCGGGTCCCTGCAGCTGTTCGACCTCGTCTACATCATCTGGGGGCAGTACATCGCGGCCACCGCCGGGACCTCGACGATGGCGACGTACATGGTCGCCAACGGCCGCCTGTCCGGCAACTACGGGTACGGCAACGCCGTGGCCGTGGTCATCTTCCTCATCTCGCTGGTCGTCGCCCTCGTCTACCAGCGGTTCGTCCTGCGCCGCGACACCGCGGGCGCCCTCACCGAGAAGGCCGACCGATGACCGCCTCCACCGACACGACCGCCGGCGCCGTCGGCATCGCACTGGCCGAGAGGACCGACCGATGACCGCCACCGCCTCCATCGTCTCGCCGAACCGTCGCCGGACCCGCTTGCACGACACCGGCCCGGTCCGTCGTGAGCGGAACCTCGGCACGTACTTCATCGCGCTGCTGTTCATCGCGGTCTGCGTCGGGCCGGTGCTCTACATCGTGCTCGGCGGGTTCCGCAGCAACTCGCAGATCACCGCGAGCCCGGCCGGCCTGCCGAGCCCGTGGCAGTTCGACAACTACCTGTCGGTGCTCTCGAGCGGCGTGTTCTGGCAGCAGCTCGGCAACTCCGTCATCGCCGGTGTGACCACCACCGTCGGCGTCGTCGTGCTCGGGCTCATGGCGAGCTTCGTGATCGCGCGCTACAAGTTCCGCGGACGCGAGGCCCTGTACTCGCTGTTCGCAGCCGGCCTGATGTTCCCGATCACCGTCGCGATCACCCCGCTGTACCTGCTCGTGAAGGACCTCGGCCTGACGAACAGCCTCGCCGGCGTGATCCTGCCGCAGATCGCGTTCGCGCTGCCCACGACCGTCATCATCCTGGTGCCGTTCCTCCGGGCGATCCCCGACGAACTCGAGGAGGCCGCGTCGATCGACGGCGCCAGCCGGCTCGGGTTCTTCTTCCGGATGGTCGTGCCGCTGTCGCTGCCGGGCGTCGTCACGGTCGGCATCCTGGCGTTCATCGGCAGCTGGAACAGCTACATCCTGCCGCTGTTCATCCTCAACGACGCGTCGGCCTACACGCTGCCGCTCGGGGTGCAGGCGTTCTCGTCGCAGTACTCGGTCGACACCGCCCGGGTCCTCGCGTTCACCTCGCTGTCGATGATCCCGGCGCTCGTGTTCTTCGCCGTCTTCCAGCGCCGCATCGTCGGCGGCCTGACCGGGGCGGTGAAGGGGTGACGACGGCGGACGCGACGCGGACTGCCGGGGCCGAGCCGGGCCTCCCGTCCGTGGCCACGACGCTGCCGGAGTCGGAGGCCGCTGACCGGGCGACCGCCCTGCTCGAGGCCATGACCCTCGACGAGAAGGCCGCGCAGCTGGTCGGCTACTGGCTCGACCAGAACGGCGTCGTCGCGCCGATGCAGGGCGAGATGGCCGCCGCCCAGGACGGCCGCACGCTCGCCGACATCACCCGCCACGGCATCGGCCAGTTCACCCGCGTGTACGGCACCCGCCCCGTCGAACCGGACGAGCGCGCCGCGTGGCTGTGGTCGGAACAACGTCGTCTGCAGCGCGAGACCCGGCTCGGGATCCCCGCGCTGGTGCACGAGGAGTGCCTCACCGGACTCGCCGCGTGGAAGGCCGCGACCTTCCCGACCCCGCTCGCGTGGGGCGCCTCGTTCGACCCCGAACTCGTCGAGCAGGTCGGCGCCGTCATCGGGTCCTCGATGCGGCAGCTCGGCGTCCACCAGGGCCTCGCGCCCGTCCTCGACGTCATCCGCGACCCGCGGTGGGGCCGGGTGGACGAGTGCATCGGGGAGGACCCCTACCTCGTCGGCACGGTCGGCACCGCGTACGTGCGCGGTCTGCAGAGCGCCGGGGTGGACGCGACGCTCAAGCACTTCCTCGGGTACTCCGCCTCGCAGGCGGGGCGCAACCACGCCCCGGTGCACGCCGGCCCCCGCGAGGTCGCCGACGTCTACCTGCCGCCGTTCGAGATGGCGATCCGCGACGGTGGCGCCCGCAGCGTCATGAACTCCTACGCCGAGGTCGACGGCGTGCCCGTCGCCGCGAACGCCGCACTGCTCACCGACCTGCTCCGTGACCGGCTGGGCTTCGACGGCACGGTCGTCGCCGACTACTTCTCGGTGGCGTTCCTCGAGGTCATGCACGGCGTCGCGGCCGATCGCGGCGAGGCCGCCGCACTCGCGCTCGAGGCCGGCATCGACGTCGAGCTGCCGACCGGGGACGCCTACCTCGGGCCGCTCGTCGACCGGGTCCGCGCAGGACTCGTCGACGAGGCCCTGCTCGACCGGGCGGTGCTCCGGGTCCTCCGCCAGAAGGAGCGGCTCGGGTTGCTCGACGCGGACGCGTTCGCCGAGGACGCCCCCACCGGGATCGACCTCGACACACCGAGGCACCGGGAGCTCGCGCAGCAGCTCGCCGCGCGGTCGCTCGTCCTGCTGTCGAACGACGGCGTGCTGCCGCTGGCAGCGGACACCGTCGCCGCCGGTCGGATCGCCCTCATCGGCCCGAACGCCGACCGGGCCGAGGCCCTGCAGGGCTGCTACTCCTTCGCGAACCACGTGCTCGCGTCCCACCCGGACCTGCCCCTCGGGTTCGCGATCCCGACCGTCCGCGAGGCCCTGACCGACGCGCTCGGCCCCGACGCCGTCCACGTCGCGACCGGGTGCGCCGTCGAGGGCACCGACCGTTCCGGGATCGCCGAGGCCGTCGACCTGGCCGGCACGTCGGACGTCGCGGTCGTCGTCGTCGGCGACCAGGCCGGACTCTTCGGTCGTGGCACCGTCGGCGAGGGCAACGACACCGCGTCGCTGGACCTGCCCGGTGTCCAGCGCGAACTCGTCGAGGCGGTCGTCGCCACCGGCACGCCGACCGTGGTCGTGCTGCTCACCGGACGGCCCTACGCGGTCGGCTGGGCGCTCGACGGCGCGGGCCCGCGCCCGGCCGCCGTCGTGCAGGCCTTCTTCCCGGGGGAGGGCGGCGGGACCGCGATCGCCGACCTGCTCACCGGCGCCGCGGCACCGTCCGGGCGCCTGCCCGTCTCGCTGCCCCGCGCCGCCGGAGCGCAGCCGTACACGTACCTGCACCCCCGGCTCGGCGGGCCGTCGGACGTGACCGCCGCGGACTCGACGCCGGTCCGGCCCTTCGGCTTCGGGCTCGGCTACACGTCGTTCGCGTACACGGACCTGCTCGTCGACGACACGGTCGCGACGGACGAGGCCTTCACCGCGACGGTGACCGTCACGAACACGGGGGACCGGTCCGGCGAGGACGTCGTCCAGCTCTACGGGCACGACGTGCACGGGTCGGTCACCCGTCCCCTCGTCCAGCTCCTCGGCTACGCGCGGGTCACGCTCGCCGCGGGGGAGTCGGCCCGGGTGCGCTTCGACGTCCCGGTGCAGCGGTTCGCCTTCAGCGGGCGGGACCTGCGCCGCGTGGTCGAGCCGGGCGACGTCGAGGTGTGGGTCGCGTCCCATGCGGCGGCGTCGCAGCCGGGAGGCGCGGTGGACTCCGGCGGGATCGTCGCGCACGGCGGCGGGTCCGGTCCGGAGCCCGTGCCCGGGTCCGCCACGGACCGTGCGGTGCTCCGAGTCACCGGCCCGGTCCGCGAGGTCCGGTCCTCCGACCGGCGGACGGTCACCTGGGAGCGCGTCTGAGGTGGTGACCGGGGACCCCTGGCTTGCGGATCGTTTCCATGGAAACTAGTTTGGCGGCATGGGTTCCCGGTCGTCGCGTCTCCGAGCGGTGTTCGACGCGCTCATCCGCGCCGAGACCGAGGTCTGGTCGGACGTCGACGCCGAGCTGACCGCTGCCTGCGGCATCCCGCTGCACCGCTTCGAGCCGATGTCCGTCATCGCGTCCACCCCCGACTGTCGCGTCGCGGACGTCGCCGACGCCCTGGCGATCACGCGCGGCGGCGCCAGCAAGCTCGTCGAGCGGATCCGTGCGGACGGGCTGTGCGTGCGCGTCGCGAACCCGGACGACGGACGCTCGGCGTTCTTCGTCCTGACCCCCGCCGGTGCCGCGGCCCTCGACCGGGCGCGGTCCGTGTTCGACGCTGCACTGGCCCGCCGGATCGGCGGACGGTTGGACGACGAGGCGCTGCGGCGGCTCGAGGGGGACCTGCAGGCGCTCCGGCGAGCACCGTCGGACGGACGAGAGGAACGGACCCGATGAAGGCAGCCTGGTACGACGAGCAGGGCGCGGCGAGCGACGTGCTCCGGGTCGGATCGCTCGAGGAGACCCTGCCGGCCGACGGCGAGGTGCGCGTCCGGCTCACCCGCTCCGGCGTGAACCCGGGTGACACGAAGAAGCGCGAGGGGTGGCTCGGGTCGGCGATGCCGTACCCGCGGGTCGTCCCGCACAGCGACGGCGCCGGCGTGGTCGACCTGGTCGGCCCCGGGGTGTCCACCGACCTGGTCGGACGTCGGGTGGCCGTGTACGGTGCGCAGTCCTACCGGCCGTCCGGCACCGCGGCCGAGTCCGTCGTGGTCCCCGAGGCGCTGGCGGTGCCGCTGCCGGACGCGGTGTCCGACGACGTCGCCGCCGCCCTCGGCATCCCCGGCATCACCGCGCACCGTGCGGTCTTCGCCGACGGACCGGTCCGCGGTCGGACGGTGCTCGTGCACGGCGTCCGCGGAGCGGTCGGGTCCATCGCCGCCCAGCTCGCCGTCGCCGACGGCGCGACCGTCATCGGGACCGTCCGACGGACCGGCGACCTCGACACCACCGCGCTGCCGGGCGTCCGGCTCGTCGCCCTCGACTCCGACCCCGCCGCGGCGATCCGGGCGGTCGCTCCCGACGGGGTGGACCGCGTCGTGGAGGTCGCACTCGACGCGAACGCCGACCTCGACGCGGCGGTCATCGCGAACGACGGCGTCATCGCCACGTACTTCGCCCGCGGCGACCGGGTGGACCTGCCGTTCCCGCCGCTGCTCTTCGCCAACGTGCTCGTCCGGTTCCTCGGCAGCGACGACTTCGCCGCCGACGTGAAGCGCACCGCGATGGAGGACCTGGTCGCCGCCGTGGCGCAGGGGACGCTCGTCGTCCCGATCGGGGTCGTGCTGCCCCTGGACGCGATCGCGGAGGCGCACGACCGCGTCGACGCCGGGCGGAGCGGACGGGTGCTGCTGGACACCACGCGCTGACGCCGGGACGCGCTGCGTCGACGCGCCGAGGCGGGTTCGGTGCTCCCGCGGCGTTCACGCTCGAACGGTGCCGGTGACCGATCGGTACGTCCGTGGCGCCCGGGGTCAGAGGGCGTGCGCGCCGAGCAGGGTGCCGGCCAGCCAGGTCGCCACGAGGGCCGCCGCGCCACCGAGCACCACGCGCAGCGTCGCCCGACCGCGGGGAGCGCCGCCGAGCACGGCCCCGGTCGTCCCGGTCGCGGCCAGCGCGAGCAGCACGGCGACGACGAGGACCGCGATCCGCACCGACGCGGGGACGAGCAGCGTCGCCAGGAACGGCAGCAGGCCGCCGACGGTGAAGGTCGCCGCGGACACCCACGCCGCACGCCACGGGCTCACCACCTCGTCCTGGGCGGCGAGTTCCTCGGCGGCGACCCACCGCTCGCGCACCTCGGGGCGGCCGAGCTCGTCGGCGATCGTCCTGGCGACGTCCGGGGTGACGCCGATCGCCCGGTAGGCCTCGGCGATATCGTCCGTCTCGGCGGCGTCGGTCGCTCGGCGGGCCGCCAGCGCCGCCTGGCCCGTGCGCTGCGCGTCGCGGGCGCCGCTGACGGAGACGTACTCGCCGAGCGCCATCGACACCGCGCCGCCGACGAGCGCCGCACCGCCCGCGGCCAGGACCGGACCGATCGACGCGCCCGCGCCGGCCACGCCGACGACGACCGCTGCGACGGAGACGATGCCGTCGTTCGCGCCGAGCAACCCGGCGCGCAACCAGTTGAGGCGGGCCGCGTTCGTCGAGTCGTCGGGGGTCGCGGTCGGCAGCGCGGGGACGGAGATGGTGGCCATGTGGTCCAGGAAAGCACTCCGCAGCCGAGTGCGCTAGCCAGGAAAGGCTGCCCTGACCTGGGGTTTGTGAGGAGAGGCGACCCTCACCTGACCACTCGCGAGCGCGAGGGTGCCCCATCCGCGGGCGCCGACGGACGGGCCGGGAGCGAGGTCACGCCTCGAGACGCCGGAGGCACTGCACGCACATCGGCCACCCGTGGCTGCCGCGGACGCACTTGCAGCCGGACGGCAGGTCCGGGCAGTCGTCGAACACGTGGTGGACGCCCGGCGTGGCGTCCGAGTGGAATGGTCGCACGTGCATCGGACGCTCCTCCCGCGGCGGTGGACTCGTCGACGAGCCCACTCCTGCCTACGCGCCGTACCTGCGACCGTGCCGATCTGCCGCGTTCAGAGGCGGTCGCGCAGGAACGCCGCCTGCCGCTCCCAGTGCCGGAACCCGCCGCCCTCGTGCCCGTTGTACGGGTACACCTCGATGGCCGTGTCCGTCGACGCCAGGGCGTTGTACGCGGCGAAGGTCGTGCGCGGCGGGACGACGTCGTCCATCAGCGCGACCGAGAACAGCGCCGGCGCGGTGATCCCCGCCGCGTGGTGCACCCCGTCGAAGTAGGCGGCGGTGTCCCAGACGGTCTCGACCGCGTCGCGGTGCACGGAGAGGTAGGTCGCGAGTTCGCGGTAGGGCCCGCCCACCGCGACGGCCGTCCCGTTCTCCCAGTCGCAGAGGAACGCGACGTCCGGCATGACGGCCGCGAGGGGTGCACCGTGCGCCTCGACGAGCGCGGCGGCGGCGATGGTGATGCCCCCGCCCTGGCTGCCCCCGGTGAGCGCGACGCGGGCCGGGTCCACGCCCGGGAGCGTCCGCACCGCGTCGACGAGGCGGACCGCATCGGTGAAGACGCGCCGGTAGTAGTGGGCCGCGGGGTCGGCGATGCCGCTGGTCATCCAGCCGCCGACGTGCGGTCCCGAGCCGTGCGGGTCCGGGGTGTCACCGCCCGAGCCCCAGCCGCTGCCCTGACCGCGGGTGTCCATGACGACGTGCACGTGGCCGGCGAGGGCCCAGGAGACCCGCTCGCCGGGCAGGCCACGGCCGCCGTTGTAGCCGAGGAACTCCACGACGACGGGCAGGTCTCCGGTGGCACCCGCCGGTCGGGAGACCCAGGCGTGCACCGGGTCACCGGCGAAGCCCGGGAAGACGAGGTCGTGCACGTCGAGGGCCGTCACCGGGGTGTCGGCCGGCGTCAGGACGGGGTCGGTCCCCGCTCCGGCGTCGCGAGCGGCGGCGATCGTGTCGGACCAGAACGCGTCGAAGTCGTCGGGTCGGTGCAAGGACGGGCGGTACGTGCGGAGCTGGTCGATGGGCAGGTCGGTGAACGGCATGGGTCTCCTCCGGGGACGATCCTGCCCCCGGCACCGTCGTGGACGGCGCCGGGGGCAGGGAGTGTCGTGCTGTGGTGTGCTCAGCGCGCGGCGGCGCGGTACCGCTCGAGCACGGTGGGCTGCGGGTCGGCAGGCACCACCGTGGTGTCGACCGCCCACGACGGGAGCGACCCGGTGAGCACCCACGCGGCCTGCCGAGCAGCTCCGGCGGCGACGTACTCGCCCGGTTCCGGCAGTTCGACGTCGCGGCCGAAGACCTGTGCGGCGACGACGCGGACGGCCTCGTTGCGCGCGGCCCCGCCGATGAGCAGCAGGCGCGACACGGTCACGCCGGTGGCCTCGACCGCGGCGAGTCCGTCGGCGAGGGCACACAGCATCCCCTCGACGGCGGCCCGGGCCAGGTGTGGCCGGTCCGTCGTGTCCGGGGTCATCCCGAGCAGGGACGCGGTAGCGTCCGGTCGGTTCGGCGTGCGCTCGCCGACGAAGTACGGCACGAGCACGAGGCCGTCGGCACCGGCCGGCGCCTGCAGCGCCAGCTGGCCGAGGGCGTCGTGGTCGACGCCGAGCAGCCGTCCGATCACCTCGAGCACGCGAGCCGCGTTGAGCGTCGTGACGATCGGGAGGCGCGACCCGGTCCCGTCGGCGAAGCCCGCCACGGTCCCGCTCGGGTCACGCACTTCGGCGTCGCTCACACCGAAGACCGTGCCGCTCGTTCCGAGGGACACCGCGACGTCACCCGGGCCGAGCCCGAGGCCGAGCGCTGCCCCGGCGTTGTCGCCGAGTCCGGGGCCGACGACGAGTCCTGCGCGGGCGACGGCGCCGCCCGGCAGCTCGACGTCCGCGGACAACGTGCCCATCGCCTCGTCGGGCGCCACGACCCGCGGCACGACCACGGCGTCGTCGTCGCCCGTCGTCGCCGGGCGCATCGGCCGACCGAGCGCCAGCTCGAACAGCTCCGCGTCGTAGTCCTTCCGCACCGGGTCCCAGTAGGCCGTCCCGCTCGCGTCGGAGCCGTCCGTGGCCAGGGCGTCGAGGTCCGGGCCGAGCGGGCTCTCGTCCGCCGGACCGTACCCGCGCAGCCGCCACGACAGCCAGTCGTGGGGGAGCGCGACGGCGGCCACGCGGGCCGCGTTCTCCGGCTCCGCGTCGCGGAGCCAACGCAGCTTGGTGCCGGTGAACGAGGCCACCGGGACCAGGCCCGTCCGGGCGACCCACGCCTCCCGACCGAGCTCCTCGACCATCTGGGCGGCCGCGTCGGCGCTGCGGACGTCGTTCCAGAGCAGGGCGTCGCGGACGACGCGGCCGTCGGCGTCGAGCGTGACCATGCCGTGCTGCTGCCCGGCGATCGCGATCGCGCCGACGTCCTCGAGGCCGCCGGCGTCCGCGATCGCGGCGCCGAGGGCATCCCACCAGTGGCGCGGGGCGACGGACGTGCCGTCCGGGTGGGACGCGCGCCCCTCCCGGACGACCGCACCGGTGCCCGCGTCACGGATGGTGACCTTGCAGGACTGGGTCGACGAGTCGACCCCCGCGACGAGCTGCTGGCTCAACGAGCGCCCATGAGGTGCTCGATCGCGAGCTGCTGCAGCTTGACGAAGCCGAAGCCCTTGCCGCCGAAGTACGCGTCCGCGTCGAAGTCCTCGTACGCGGAACGGTCCGCGAGGAACGCGTCGTACGACTCGCCGTCGTTCAGTGTCGGCGTGCTGAGCTCGCCGACCTTCGACGCCTCGAGCGCGGCCTGCACCTCGGGGTCGGCGCGGAAGGCCTGTGCACGCTCCTTGAGGAGCAGGTACATGCGCATGTTCGCGGCGGCCGAGTCCCAGACGCCTGAGATGTCCTCGGTGCGGCTCGGCTTGTAGTCGAAGTGGCGCGGGCCGTCGTAGGCCGGTCCGCCCTGGGGGGCACC
Source organism: Curtobacterium sp. L1-20 (assembly GCF_048755855.1). GTDB lineage: Bacteria > Actinomycetota > Actinomycetes > Actinomycetales > Microbacteriaceae > Curtobacterium. Next base: position 1,332,836 of record NZ_CP151473.1, read on the forward strand.
GTGCTCGAGCAGGTCGACGAGCGAGAACGCGTTCTGCAGGTCGCCGTGGCCGAAGACGAGGTCCTGGTCGTACTTGATGCCGCGCTGACCGTTGAGGTCGATGTGGAAGAGCTTGCCCTGGTAGAGCGCCTGGGCGATGCCGGCCGTGAAGTTCAGGCCCGCCATCTGCTCGTGGCCGACCTCGGGGTTGATGCCGAACAGCTCCGGGCGCTCGAGCGTCTCGGTGAAGGCGATCGCGTGGCCGAGGGTCGGCAGGAGGATGTCGCCGCGGGGCTCGTTCGGCTTCGGCTCGATGGCGAAGCGGATGCCGTAGCCCTTGTCGGTGACGTACTGGGCGAGCAGGTTGACGGCCTCGCGGTAGCGCTCGAGCGCGGCCTGCACGTCCTTCGCGCTGTCGTACTCGGCGCCCTCGCGGCCGCCCCACATCACGAACGTCGACGCGCCGAGCTCGGCGGCGAGGTCGATGTTGCGGAGGACCTTGCGGAGCGCGAAGCGGCGCACCTGGCGGTCGTTCGAGGTGAAGCCGCCGTCCTTGAAGACCGGCGCCGAGAAGAGGTTGGTCGTGACCATCGGCACGACGATCCCGGTCGACTCGAGGGCGCCCTTGAGCCGGTCGATCTGGGTCTGCCGCTCGGCGTCGGTCGAGCCGAACGCGAAGAGGTCGTCGTCGTGGAAGGTCAGGCCGTAGGCCCCGAGCTCGTCGAGCTTCTCGACCGCCTCGACCACGTCGAGGGCGGGTCGGGTCGGTCCGCCGAAGGGGTCGGAGCCGTTGTAGCCGATGGTCCAGAGACCGAAGGAGAACTTGTCTGCACGGGTGGGCGTCGTTGCCATGGTGGTCACCGTTCGTCGTCGAAACAAAATGTTGCCGCGCCCAACATAAGCGGTAGTGTTGGCTGTGGCAAGGACGTGATCGCAAAGGAGCGAGCGGATGGCGGAAGAACGACACGCGCAGCAACGGCTGCGGGTCGCGATGGTCGGGCACGGCTTCATGGGAGCGGCCCACTCACAGGCATGGCGGACCGCACCGCGGTTCTTCGACCTCGGTGTCGATCCCGAGATGGCGGTCGTCGTCGGACGCGACCCGGAGCGGACCGAAGCGGCCCGCGCGCGGTACGGCTGGCAGGCGGCGTCGACCGACTGGCGCGCCGTCGTGGCCGACCCCGACATCGACGTCGTCGACGTGGTGTCGCCCGGGTCCTCCCACGTCGAGGTCGCCATCGCCGCGCTCGAGGCCGGCAAGCACGTCCTCTGCGAGAAGCCCCTCGCCAACACCGTCGCCGAGGCCGAGGCGATGACCGCCGCGGCCACGGCCGCCGCCGAGCGCGGCGTCCGGGCGATGGTCGGCTTCAGCTACCGTCGGGTGCCCGCGATCGCGCTGGCACGACAGCTGGTGCAGGCCGGGAGGCTCGGCACCGTCCGCCAGGTCCGCGCGCTCTACCTGCAGGACTGGCTCGCCGACGAGGACGGCCCGATGACGTGGCGGCTGGACAAGGCGCTCGCCGGTTCCGGGTCGCTCGGCGACATCGGTGCGCACGCGATCGACCTCGTCGAGCACGTCACCGGGGCGCACCTGTTCACCGTGTCCGGCACCCTCGAGACCTTCGTGCACGAGCGGCCCCTCATGGCCGAGGGGGTCGGGCTCTCCGGAACCGCCTCGACCGAGCGCGGCCAGGTCACCGTCGACGACGCGGCGTTCTTCCTCGGTCGTCTCGCCGGCGGCGCTGCCGAGGGAGCGATCGGCACCTTCGAGGCGACCCGCTACGCGACCGGACGCAAGAACGGCCTGACGCTCGAGATCAGCGGCTCCGAGGGCGCGGTCCAGTTCGACCTCGAGTCCATGAACGAGCTGCGGCTGTACGAGACGTCGGCACCCGCCGGGGAGCAGGGCTTCCGCCGCATCCTCGTCACCGAGCCCGAGCACCCGTGGATGGCCGCCTGGTGGCCGACGGGGCACCTCATCGGCTACGAGCACACCTTCAGCCACCAGGTCGCGGACTTCGTGCAGGCGATCGTCGCCGGCACCGACCCGTCGCCGTCGTTCGCGGACGGGCTCCACGTGCAGCGCGTCCTCGACGCGGTCGAGCGCAGCGCGGCCGACGGCAGCTCCTGGACGGTGATCTGAGTGGCGGACACCAAGCACGCGCTCGTCGTCCGGGGCGGCTGGGACGGGCACATGCCCGTCGAGACCACCGACCTGTTCGTCCCGTTCCTGCGGGACAACGGGTTCGACGTGCAGGTGTCGGACTCGACCGCGGTGTACGCCGACGAGTCGGTCATGGCGGACGTCGACCTGATCGTGCAGGTCGTGACGATGTCGACCATCGCCGACGACGAGTTCGCGGGCCTGCAACGTGCCGTGCTCGGCGGTGCCGGGCTCGCGGGGTGGCACGGTGGGATCGCGGACGCGTTCCGGAACACCGCCGACTACCTGCACATGGTCGGCGGGCAGTTCGCGCACCACGCGGGCAAGCACCCGTCGGAGCGCACCGGCGAGCAGTCGGACAACTACATCCCGTACACGGTGCACATCACCGAGGCCGGGCACGAGCACCCGATCACGCAGGGCATCGAGGACTTCGACCTCGTGACCGAGCAGTACTGGGTGCTCTCCGACGAGTACAACGACGTCCTGGCGACGACGACGCAGGAGGCACGCGACTTCGACGCGTGGAACCGTCCGGTCACGGCGCCGGCGATCTGGACCCGGCAGTGGGGGCAGGGACGCGTGTTCGTGTCGGCTCCGGGGCACCGGCTCGAGGTCGTCGAGTCGCAGCCGCTCCGCACGATCATCGAGAGGGGACTCCTGTGGGCAGCGCGGTGAACGGACCAGCACTGCGGGTCGGTGTCGTCGGTGTCGGCGTCATCAGCCAGCAGTACTTCGAGCACTTCCCGGCGCTGCCCGGGCTGGAGCTGACCGCCGTGGCCGACATCGACGTCGCGCGGGCGGAGTCGGTCGGTGCGGCGCAGGGCGTCCGCGGGACGAGCGTCGACGAACTCATCGCCGCGGACGACGTCGACGTCGTGCTCAACCTGACGATCCCCGCCGCGCACGCCGAGATCGCCACCCGGGCACTGACCGCCGGCAAGCACGTCTACGGCGAGAAGCCGCTGGCGATGTCGACCGACGAGGCGCAGCCCGTGCTCGACCTCGCCCGACGCGTGGGGCTGCGGGTCGGCAGCGCACCCGACACCGTGCTCGGCACCGGCATCCAGACCGCGCGTGCGGCGCTCGACGACGGCGCGATCGGCACCCCGGTCGGCGCGGCCGTCTCGTGGTCCGCACCCGGCCACGAGCTGTGGCACCCGGCGCCCGCGTTCTACTACCAGCCCGGAGGCGGTCCGCTGCTCGACATGGGACCGTACTACCTGACGAGCCTGGTGTCGTTCTTCGGCCCCGTCGTCCGCGTCAGCGGTGCCTCCACGCGCTCCACCCGGCACCGCACGATCGCCACCGGGCCGAACGCAGGCACGGCGATCCCGGTCGACATCGACACGCACGTCGTCGCGGTCCTCGAGCACGAGGGCGGCGTCGTGTCGACGGTGACCGTGTCGTTCGAGGTGTGGGCCACCCGGGCCCCGTTGTTCGAGGTGTACGGCACGCAGGGCACCCTCGGTGTGCCCGACCCGAACCGGTTCTCCGATCCCGTCACGATCGCCGAGGCCGACACCCGCGAGTGGCGGGAACTGCCGACGACGGCCGGGTACGCCGACGCCGGACGCGGGTACGGCCTGGCCGACATGGCGCACGCGATCGCCACCGACCGGCCACACCGAGCCTCCGGGGACCTCGCGTTCCACGTGCTCGAGATCATGGAAGCGGTGCAGACTGCTGCCCGCGACCACACCGTGGTCGACGTGCGGTCGCGGGTCGACCGCCCCGACACCGTGCCCAGCGGAGCCACCCCCGGGTCCTGGTGACCCGACCCACACGCGAGGAAGGACGACGACGATGACGACGACGGACGGAACCGACGAGACGGTGGCGGGCCGCGCCTCCAGGCCGGTCACGCTGTTCACGGGACAGTGGGCCGACCTGCCCTTCGAGGAGGTGGCGCGCCTGGCGGGGGAGTGGGGCTACGACGGTCTCGAGATCGCCTGCTGGGGCGACCACCTCGACGTCCGGCGCGCCGCGACGGACCCGGCGTACGTGGCCGACCGGAAGGCGGTCCTCGAACGGAACGGGCTGCAGGTCTGGACCATCGCGAACCACCTGACCGGGCAGGCCGTGTGCGACGACCCGATCGACCAGCGGCACGAGGACATCCTCGCGCCGCACGTGTGGGGCGACGGGGACCCGGAGGGCGTCCGACAGCGTGCCGCCGAGGAACTCCAGTGGACGGCACGGGCCGCCGCCGCGCTCGGCGTGGACACCGTCACCGGGTTCTCCGGCTCGTCCATCTGGAAGACGGTCGCCGGGTTCCCGCCCGTGCCGCCGAGCATGATCGACGCCGGCTACCAGGACTTCCACGACCGCTGGTCGCCGATCCTCGACGTCTTCGAGGAGGTCGGCGTGCGGTTCGCGCTCGAGGTGCACCCCTCCGAGATCGCCTACGACTACTGGACCGCGAAGCGTGCGCTCGAGGTCTTCGCCGACCGGCCGTCGTTCGGCTTCAACTTCGACCCGTCGCACTTCGTCTGGCAGGACCTCGACCCCGCCGCGTTCCTGCTCGACTTCGCCGACCGGGTGTACCACGTGCACTGCAAGGAGTCGGTGAAGCAGCTCGACGGCCGCAACGGACGGCTCTCGTCGCACCTGCCGTGGGGCGATCCCCGCCGCGGGTGGGACTTCGTCACCGCGGGGCACGGGGACGTGCCGTGGGAGCGGGTGTTCCGCGTGCTGAACCACATCGGGTACGCCGGCCCGACCAGCGTCGAGTGGGAGGACGCGGGCATGGACCGGCTCGTCGGCGGACCCGAGGCGCTGGCGTTCGTCCGGCAGCTCGGCACCATCGCGCCGCCCGAGGCCGCGTTCGACGCCGCGTTCTCCCGCTCGCGCTAGCGGCGCCGCCGGCGCCGCCCCGCCGGCCGCCGACCGACCGACCGTCCGCCCGCTCGCCGGCACCACCCACACCGCCCGACCACGAGGAACCGATGACGACCCAGCCCGCCGCACCCGCCGCCCCGGCGCCGGGGAACGCCGCGCGCGTGCTCCGGCTCGTGCACGAGGCCGGGCCGATCACGCGCGCCGAGGTCACCCGGCGGACGGGCCTGAACCGCTCGACCACCCTCACGCTCGTCGGCGAGCTCGTCGACCTGGGGCTGCTGCACGAGGAGCTGCCCGCCCCGGGGTCGCCCGGAGCCGGGGTGGGTCGACCGAGCCCCGTCGTGCGGGCCGCCGCGGACGTCGTGGCGGCGGCGGTCACGGTCGAGATCGACGCGGTCTCGGTGGCGCTCGTCGGCCTCGACGGCACCGTGCGTGCGCGCCTCGTGGAGCCGCAGGACCGCCCGCCGACACCCCTCGAGGCGGTCGAGACGGTCGCGGCCCTCATCGACCGTGTCCGCCACCCGGCCGTGGGGAGCGACGGAGCCGCGGGCCGCAGCAGCAGCGACACCGCCGAGCAGACGAGCCCCGCCGACCTCGCCGCAGGCGGCAGCCCCGGCGATGTCGGCGACCCGGTCGGGGGCGGTCAGCGCGCACAGGGCGGCGGCACGCTCCGGCTCGTCGGCATCGGCGTCGCCGTCCCGGGGACCGTCCGCGTCGACGACGGCTCCGTGCAGTACGCCCCGCACCTCGGCTGGCACGACGAGCCCCTCGCCGGCCCGCTCGCCGACCGGACCGGCCTGCCCGTGCGCGCCGCCAACGACGCGAACCTCGGCGCGTGGGCGGAACGACTCGGGGGCAGCGGCCGCGGCGTCGACGACCTCGTGTACCTCAACGGCGGCGCGAGCGGCATCGGCGGCGGTGTCATCACGAGCGGTCGGCCGCTCAGCGGCGCCGACGGCTACGCCGGTGAACTCGGGCACACCTTCGTGGCGGCGAACGGCATCCGGTGCCACTGCGGCGCGGTCGGTTGCCTCGAGACGGAGGCGTCGCGGGACACCCTCGCCGCCGCCGCCGGCACGGCACCCGACGACCTCGAGGCCCTCGCCACCGCGCTCGCCGCGGGACGACCCGAGGTCGAGCGCGTCGTGGACCGCCAGGTCGCCGCCCTCGCGACCGCCCTCCGCAACGCGATCCACACCGTGAACCCCGAGGTCGTCGTGCTCGGTGGCTTCCTCGGCGTGCTGCTCGACCACGTCGGCGACCGCATCGTCGACGACGTCCGCGCCCAGTCGATGACCGGCACGGCGGACCGGCTCCGCATCGTGCCGGCGGCGCTCGGTCGCGACGTCCTCGTGCACGGCGCCGCCGAGATCGCGTTCCGCGACCTGCTGCGCGACCCGGCGCGGATCGCCGAGGCCGTCGCCGCCGCGGTCCCCACCACCACCCTGTCCGAACACGACCGCGACGACGCGGTCGAGGAAGCGAGAACCGCATGACCTCCACCCAGAGCCAGCGCGTCAGCGTGCTGCTCGGCACCCAGGACCTCACGGTCGAGGACCGGCCCGTCCCCGAGGTCGACCCGGGCGACGTGCTCGTCCGCGTCGCCGCCGTCGGTGTCTGCGGCTCCGACGTGCACTACTACCGGCACGGCCGGATCGGGGACTTCGTCGTCGAGGAGCCGCTCGTCCTCGGCCACGAGCTCTCCGGCACCATCGTCGCGGTCGGCGACGGCGTCGACGCTGGCCGGGTGGGCGAGCGCGTCGCCGTCGAACCGCAGCGGCCCTGCCACCGGTGTGCGCAGTGCCTCGCCGGCCGCTACAACCTCTGCCCGCACATGCGCTTCTACGCGACGCCGCCGGTCGACGGCGCCTTCGCCGAGTTCGTCACGATCGAGGCGGAGTTCGCGCACACGCTCCCGGAGGCGGTGTCCTTCGAGGCCGGCGCGCTGCTCGAGCCGCTCTCCGTGGGGATCGCCGCGGTCCGCAAGGCCGGCATCGTCCCCGGCTCGTCGGTGCTCATCGCCGGCGCCGGCCCGATCGGCATCATCTGCGCCCAGGCCGCCAAGGCCTTCGGCGCGTCCCGCATCGTCGTCAGCGACCTGGTCGCCGAGCGGCGTGAGCGGGCGCTGTCCTTCGGCGCGACCGAGGTCGTCGACCCCACCGTCGTGTCCGTCGCGTCCGACATCGTGCCCGTCGACGCGTTCATCGACGCCAGCGGTGCGCCCCGCGCGGTGTCCGACGGCATCAAGGCGGTCGGCCCGGCCGGTGCCGCCGTCCTCGTCGGGCTCGGCAACTCCGAGATGACGCTGCCGGTCGAGCACATCCAGAACCTCGAGGTCACGGTCACCGGGATCTTCCGGTACACGAACACGTGGCCGGTCGCCATCGAGCTGGTGGCCTCCGGCCAGGTCGACCTGGACTCGCTCGTCACCGGGCGCTACGGCCTCGACGACGTCCGCGACGCGCTCGAGAGCGACACGGACCCGGCGTCCCTGAAGTCGGTCGTCTACCCGAACGGCGTGCCGGCCTGAGCCGCCGTGCTCCGCACCCCGCCCGCCGACGGGGTGCGCGAGCGCGGACCGTCGACGACGTGACCGCCGGACGGACGGGAGGCGCGGTGCGGGCCCGCACCGCGCCTCCCGTCCGTCGCCCGGTCGCCACCAGGACACGTGACCCGCGTCGGGCGGCCCCGACTGGGGCCACCGGTGCGACACCTCGACGCGCTACGGTTCGCGCATGACGGCTACACCCTCGGCTGCGGTGCCGCAGCGCACCGACCGGCGCGCCCTCGTCTCCTGGGCGCTCTGGGACTGGGGTTCCGCCGCCTTCAACGCGGTCGTCACGACCTTCGTGTTCAGCACGTACCTGGCGAGCCGTGCGTTCGTCGACCCGGACCTCGTGGCCGACACCTCCGCCGCCGGGGCGGCGACCGTCGAGCGCGAGCTGGCGCACAACGCGGCCGTCGTCTCCACCGCACTGACGATCGCCGGCATCGTCGTCGCCCTGGTCGCGCCCGCGGTGGGCCGGCTCGCGGACTCCTCCGGGCACCGTCGGCGGTCGGTCCTGGTCGCGACCGTCGGCGTCGCGCTGTCCATCGGCGGCATGGTCTTCGTCGCGCCGAGCCAACCCTTCCTGCTGCTCGGCGCCGCCCTCCTCGGCATCGGCACGGTGGCGTACGAGATCGCCAGCGTCGGGTACAACGCGATGCTCGGGCAGGTCGCCCCGGGCGAGCAGAAGGGCCGGGTGTCCGCGATCGGCTGGGCGGCCGGGTACTTCGGGGGCATCGTGCTGCTCGTCGTGCTGCTCGTGCTCTGCATCCAGGACTTCGGCACCCCGGGCGTCGGCGGGCTCCTGCAGCTCCCGGCGACCGTCGCGTCCGGGCAGTGGGACGTGCGGGTCGCGATCGGCATCGCCGCGGTCTGGCTCGCGGTGAGCTCGATCCCGCTGTTCGTCACCATCCCCGAGGCAGCGGCCGACCCGTCGGTGGGTGGCGGCGGCGTGTTCGGCGCCTACCGCGACCTCGGCCGCCACATCGCGCGGTTGTGGCGCGAGCGGCGCGACGTCCTGGCGTTCCTGCTCGCGAGCGCCGTGTTCCGCGACGGCGTGGGCGCGGTCTTCACCTTCGGCGGCATCGTCGCCGCGCAGGTCTTCGGGTTCAGCCCGTCGCAGGTGATCCTGTTCGCCATCGCCGCGAACGTCGTCGCCGGCATCGCGACCTTCCTGTCCGGACGGCTCGACGACCGGTTCGGCTCACGGGCGATCATCACGGTGTCGCTCGTCGGGCTCGCCCTGTGCGGCATCGGCGTGTTCCTGGTGGGCACGGTCACGGCCGGGTTCTGGGTGCTCGGCCTCACGCTCGCGCTGTTCGTCGGACCGGTGCAGTCGTCGTCGCGGGCGTACCTCTCGCGGCTGGCCACCCCCGGGCGCGAGGGCGAGCTCTTCGGGCTCTACGCCACCACCGGGCGCGCGGCGTCGTTCCTCGCGCCCGCGTTGTTCGGGATCGCCGTGACGGTCGGCGGTTCGACGCGGTTCGGGATCCTCGGGGTCGTCGTGGTGCTGGTCGCGGGGGTCGTGCTGATGGCGTTCGTGCCGCGGGGGCCCCGCGCGACCCGCTGAGTGCCGCGAGGCTCCCGTCCCGAGGGCCGATCGCGGGTGTCCCGGAGCGGATCGACGGACTCCACGGGTGACGTGCGCCAGGATGGAGCCATGACCGACCAGCGGATCGCCGTCGTCGTCCTCGCCGCCGGGCAGGGCACGCGCATGAAGTCGTCCACCCCGAAGGTGCTGCACCGCCTCGCCGGCCTGCCGCTCATCGCCCACGTGCTGCGGACGGCGTCGTCCCTCGAGCCGGAGCACGTCGCCGTCGTCGTGCGGCACGAGCGCGAGCGTGTGGCCGCCGAGGTCGTCGAGCGCGCGCCCGCCGCGATCGTCGTCGACCAGGACGACGTCCCCGGGACCGGGCGTGCGGTCGAGGTCGCCGTGCAGGCGCTCCCCGCGGACTTCGACGGCTCCGTCGTGGTGCTCTCCGGTGACGTCCCGCTGCTCGACGCCGCGTCGCTTCGTCGGCTCGTCGACGCGCACGTGGGCGCCGCGAACGCCGCGACGCTCGTCAGCGCGATCGCGCCGGACCCCACCGGTCTCGGCCGCGTCGTCCGTGATGCCTCCGGAGCGTTCGTCGGCGTCGTCGAGCACAAGGACGCGAGCACCGAGCAGCTCGCGATCACCGAGGCCAACGCCGGCATCTACGCGTTCGACGTCACGCACCTGCGGGCCGTCCTGCCCTCACTCACCACGGCGAACGCGCAGGGCGAGAAGTACATCACCGACGCGCCGTCCCTCATCGCGGACCGCGGCGGGCTCGTCGACGTCGTGACGCTGACCGACCCCTGGCTCGTCGCCGGCATCAACGACCGTGCGCAGCTCGCCGACGCGGCACGGGTGCTCAACGACCGCATCGTCCGACGGCACCAGCTCGCCGGGGTGACCGTGCAGGACCCGGCCACCACGTGGATCGACCTCGACGTGACGATCGAGCCCGACGCCGAGGTCCTCCCCGGCACGCAGCTCGTCGGCGCCACCGCGATCGCCGCCGGCGCGGTCGTCGGCCCGGACACCACGCTCCGCGACACCGAGGTCGGGGCGGGCGCGACCGTCAACCGCGTCGACGCAACCCTCGCCGTGATCGGCGACGGTGCCTCGGTCGGCCCGTTCGCGTACCTCCGCCCGGGCACGATCCTCGGCGAGCGGGGCAAGATCGGCACCTTCGTCGAGACGAAGAACGCGGTCATCGGCCGGGGGAGCAAGGTCCCGCACCTGTCCTACATCGGCGACGCCGAGGTGGGCGAGGACTCGAACATCGGCGCGAACACCATCACCGCGAACTACGACGGCGTGCACAAGCACCGCACCGAGGTCGGGTCGAACGTCCGCACAGGCTCGCACAACGTGTTCGTCGCCCCGGTTAGGATTGGGGACGGGGCGTACACCGGCGCGGGTACGACCGTCCGCAAGGACGTACCGGCCGGCTCGCTGGCCATCAGCTACGCCCCGCAGCGCAACACCGACGGATGGGTCGAGCAACACCGGCCCGGTTCGCCGGCGGCCGAGGCAGCTCGGCGCGCGACCGGCGAACAGATCTGACGGCTCTCGGGCCGATCGACACGGCCCTCCGGGGTCAGGGAGTGAGCACCGCACTTGTCCGGAATCAAAACCACCGGCCAGAAACGACTCGTCCTCGTCTCAGGGCGAGCACACCCGGCGCTCTCGGCGGAGATCGCCGAGGAACTCGGTGTCGAGCTCGTCCCGACCGACGCCCGCACGTTCGCGAACGGCGAGCTCTACGCCCGCTTCGACGAGTCCGTCCGCGGGTGCGACGCCTTCGTCATCCAGTCGCACACGGCCCCGATCAACGAGTGGCTCATGGAGCAGCTCATCATGGTCGACGCCCTCAAGCGTGCCTCCGCGAAGCGCATCACGGTCGTCGCGCCGTTCTACCCGTACGCCCGGCAGGACAAGAAGGGCCGTGGGCGTGAGCCGATCTCGGCCCGCCTCGTCGCCGACCTGTTCAAGGCCGCCGGTGCGCACCGCATCATGAGCGTCGACCTGCACGCCGCCCAGATCCAGGGCTTCTTCGACGGGCCGGTCGACCACCTGTTCGCCATGCCCGTGCTGCTGCAGCGCTTCCAGGAGATCCTCGACCCCTCGACGCTGACCGTGGTGTCGCCGGACATGGGCCGCGTGCGCGTCGCCGACATCTGGTCCGAGAAGCTCGGTGCGCCGCTCGCGATCATCCACAAGCGCCGCGACCCGCTCGTGCCGAACCAGGTGTCCGTGCACGAGATCGTCGGTGACGTCTCCGGCCGGGTGTGCCTGCTCGTCGACGACCTCATCGACACCGGTCGCACGATCGCCAAGGCGGCCGAGGCGCTGAAGAACGCCGGTGCCACCGGTGTCGTCGTCGCCGCGACGCACGCCGTGTTCTCGGACCCGGCGACCGAGCTGCTGCAGAGCGAGTTCATCGACCGGGTCGTCGTCACCGACACGCTGCCCCTGCCGGAGGAGAAGCGCTGGGACCGGCTCGAGGTCCTGCCGATCGCCCCGCTCATCGCGCGCGCCATCCACGAGGTCTTCGACGACGGGTCCGTCACGTCGATGTTCGACGGTGCAGCGTAGCGGTGCCGTCACACTGATGGGCGCCGCCGACGGCGCCGGACGGTCCGCGCCACGTCGGCTGTCGTGACCGCGTCTCGCACCCCCGCCCACACCGCGCTCACCGCCCGCCTCCGCGCCGCGGGCAGCGTCTTCGCCGAGGACGAGGCCGACCTGTTGCTCGAGGCGGGCGACGGTGATCCGGTGCGCCTGCGCTCCCTCGTGCAGCGACGGCTCGGCGGGGAACCGCTCGAGTACGTGCTGGGTTGGGCGGCGTTCGACGGGCACCGGGTCCGGGTGACGCCGGGGGTGTTCGTGCCGCGCGCGCGGACCGCCGTCGTCGTGGACCACGCGGCCCGACGCCTGCAGCGCTACGACCGCGTCGTCGACCTCTGCTGTGGGGCGGGCGCGATCTCGGTGGCGTTGCTCGGCCGTGTCGGAGCGCTCGACCTGGTGGCGTCGGACGTCGACCCGGACGCCGTCGCGGTGGCGGCGGAGAACATCGGCGACCGCGGCATCGTCGTCGCCGGGGACCTCTTCGCGCCGCTGCCCGACCGGTTCCGTGGCGCGGTCGACGTCGTCGCGGTGAACGCCCCGTACGTGCCCACCGCGTCGATCGCGACGATGCCGTCCGAGGCACGGGACCACGAGCACCGCGTCGCGCTCGACGGGGGGTCGGACGGGCTCGATCTGCACCGACGCATCGCCGCCGGTGCCGGCGAGTGGCTCCGCCCGGGTGGTGCGGTCGTGATCGAGGTGTCGGACGCGCAGGCACCGGCCTCGGCCGCGTGCTTCACCGACGCCGGGTTCGACGCCACGGTCGCACGCGACGACGAGGTCGACGGCACCTGCGTGGTGGCGGTCCGCCGGGCGTGACGGCTGCCGCCGCCGGGAGTGGCGGCTGCCGCTGAGCGCGGCGGCCACCGCCGCCGGGCGCGGCGACGGTGCGGCGGGCGTGACGCACGTCCTCGCGGTGTCCCGTGACCCACACCGCGCCTCCCGACCGACGGCGGTCAGCGCCCCGTCAGGAGGCGCGCACCTCGACGGTGTGCCAACCGGACGCACCGTTCGGCGCCGGAGGCCGCTCGACGCTCGTCTGGACCTCGCCGTCGGCGCTCACCGCGCGGACCTGGATCCGGTGCGAGCCCTTCGTCGGCTCCCACCGGTACACCCACTGCCGCCAGGTGTCAGCGGACACGGAGTCCGCGAGCATGGCCTCCTGCCAGGGGCCGTCGCCGATGCGCACCTGCACGCCCTTCACACCGGTGTGCGGCTGCCAGGCGACACCGGCGACCGCGACGGTCTTGCCCGCGGTCAGCGATGCGCCGTCGCGGGGGGTGTCGATGCGCGACTCCAGCTTGACCGGGCCGCGCTCCGACCAGCCGCGCGGCGTCCAGTAGCCCTGCGCGTCCGCGAACCGGGTGACCTCGAGCTCGGTGACCCACTTCGTCGCCGAGACGTAGCCGAACAGCCCGGGCACGACCATGCGCACCGGGAACCCGTGCTCCGGGGGAAGCGGTTCGCCGTTCATGCCGACGGCGAGCAGCGCCGCCGTGCCGGAGTCCTGCAGGACGTCGAGCGGCGTCCCCGCCGTGAACCCGTCGACGCTCCGGGACAGCACCATGTCGGCCCCGGCGTGGGGCGCGGCACGTTCGAGCAGGAGCCGGATCGGGTAGCCGAGCCACAGGGCGTTGCCGATGAGGTCGCCTCCGACCTCGTTCGAGACGCAGCTGAGGGTGGCGTGGTGTTCCTCGAGGGGGAGGGCGAGGAGGTCGTCCCAGGTCAGCTCGACCTCGTGGTCCACCGCGCCGTGGATGCGGATGCGCCAGTCGGCGGTGTCCACGGACGGCACCCGGAGGGCGGTGTCGATCCGGTAGAAGTCGGCGTTCGGGGTGATGTACGGGGTGATCCCCTCGACGGACAGCGAGGCCCCGTCGGGCACGGCCGGAGCCGCGGTGGCCGGTGCGGGCAGCCGTATCGCACGACGCGCGGCTGCCGCGGCCTGCACGGCGGACGACCCGACGCGCGCGGCCGTGCCCACGACGACGGCGACCGCCGCAGCGCTGATGCCCCACGCGAGGAACGCCCGACGCTCCGTCGCCGCCGGCCGCGGGGAGGCGGAGGGGACCGCCGCTGCCGCCTCCCACCGCCGGAGGCGACCCGCGAGGACCCGGAGCACGACGACGGCAGCGGCGACCCCGAGCACCGACGGCGCGCCGTCGAGCATCCCGCTGTCCGAGCGTGTGCTCACGGCGACGAGGGACAGTCCACCGCCGACCGCGAAGACGAGGGCGCCGAACGGCGGTCGAGCACGTTCCAGGACGCCGGCGGCGGCGCTCACCACGGCGACGATGACGCCCATGAGCACGAACAGCGCCACCTTGTCGCCGGTGCCGAAGAGCGACACCATGAGGTCCTTCGCGCCACGGGGTGCGAGGTCGATGACGGCCGAGCCGACGGCGACGAGCGGACTGCCTGCGCCGCCGAGCAGGAGGGCGCCGAGCTCGGCGGCGGCGAAGAACGACGCTCCGGCGACCAGCCCGGTGGCCGCGGCCCACCAGTGAGCCGGCGGTGCGGTCTCGTGGCGCTCCGCGGGCGGCGCGAGGGTCTCCTGGTCAGTGGTCACTGCCCGAGCGTAGGTCGCGTGGGCCGCGTACGGGCTGACAGCCGCGCACTCGGTTCGGCACGCGTTCACCGGGCCGGGCCAGCCGACCACCGACGAGCCGTGCGAGGATCGGGGTGTGCTGAGCCGTCCTGACCGCGTCCCACGCCCCGGACGCGCTCGCCGACCGCAGCGCCGGCCGGTGTCGCCCGCGCGGCGTCTCGCCGTCCTCCGGTGGGTCGTGGTCGCCGTCTGGGCGGCCCTGCTCACCACGCGCATCGTCGTCGTCGCGTTCTCGCCCGGCGTCGACCTGACCTGGTTCGGCGTCGCGGAGGTCGTCGCGATCACGCTGGGCCTCGTCGTCATCGGCGTCGCGGTCGCCCGCGCGCACGCGTCGCATCGACGCCGCGAGGACGAAGCGCTCGCCCTCGCGATCCGCCGCATCGACCCGACCGTGTGGTTGGTGCCGGCGGCGCCGACGGAGGAACTCCGGGCCACGATCGAGTCCGTCCGGCCGGAGGCGTCGCTCGGGAACCGGGTCACCTGGGCCGTCGGCGCGACCGAGGCGTCCCTGTGGGAACTCGAGGACCGCCGGGCCACCCGGCTCATGGTGATCCGGTGGAGCCGCATGGTGCACGTCGGCCTCGAGGACGTGCACGGTGACGGTCGGGCGTGGGCGATCGCGATGCACCACGTCCGCCCGGACGACTCGCCAGCCGTCGCGACGTTCTTCGTGCGCGCGTCGCCCGGGTCGGGCCGGTTGCTCGGACGCGGGCCGCGGCTCGAACGGCTCGTCGCGGACCTCGCCCGCGAACGCATCGTCGCCTGACGGCGTCACCCGCCGCGCGCCGCCGAGTGTCGACGGAGCGCCGCCGTGTCACGACGGAGCAGAGCAGGGGCCCCGCCGATCGGCGGGGCCCCTGCTCGTCGCGTCAGTGGGTCGAGGGTTCCTGTTCGACCTCGCGTCGGTCGTCGTCGGACCACAACGTGTGGAACGTGCCGTCCTTGTCGATGCGCTGGTACGTGTGCGCGCCGAAGAAGTCGCGCTGGCCCTGGATCAGCGACGCGGGCAGCCGGTCGGACGCGAGCGAGTCGAAGTACGCCAGCGCGGACGAGAACCCCGGGGCGGGGATGCCCGATGCGGCAGCGATGCCGACGATGCGCCGCCATGCGGCCTCACCTTCCGCCACCGCGTCCGCGAAGTACGGGTCGACCAGCAGCGACTCGAGCTCGGGGTCCTTGTCGTAGGCCTCGACGATGCGGTTGAGGAACTGCGCGCGGATGATGCAGCCGCCCCGCCAGATCTTCGCCACGTTGCCGAGGTCGATGTCCCAGCCGTACTCCTTCGCACCGGCGATGATCAGGTCGAAGCCCTGCGCGTAGGCGACGACCTTCGACGCGTAGAGCGCCGCGCGGACGTCGTCCTCGAACGTGTCGGGGACCTGCACCACGTCGGGCCGGCTCTTCACCGACTTCTGGACGGCGGCACGCTGCGACGGCTTCGACGACACCGCGCGGGCGAAGACGGCCTCGCCGATGCCGGAGACCGGGATGCCGAGGCCGACCGCGTTCTGCACGGTCCAGACGCCGGTGCCCTTGGAGCCGGCCTCGTCGCGGATGACGTCGACGAGGGGCTTGCCGCTGTCGGCATCGGTCTGCTTGAGGACCTCGCCGGTGATCTCGATCAGGTAGGACTCGAGGTCGCCCTCGTTCCACTTCTCGTAGATCTGCACGAGTTCGTCGACGCTGTGGCCGCCGGCGCGACGGAGCAGGTCGTAGGACTCCGCGATCAGCTGCATGTCGGCGTACTCGATGCCGTTGTGCACCATCTTGACGAAGTGCCCCGCGCCGTCCGTGCCGATGTGGGTCACGCACGGCTCGCCCTCGGCGACCGCGGCGATCGACTCGAGGATCGGGCCGAGGGTCTCCCAGGCCTCGTCCGAGCCGCCGGGCATGATCGAGGGCCCCTTCAGGGCGCCTTCCTCGCCGCCGGAGATGCCGGTGCCGACGAAGTTGAGGCCCTTTTCACGGAGGTCGTGCTCGCGGCGGATCGTGTCGTGGAAGTTGGCGTTGCCGCCGTCGACGATGATGTCGCCCTCCTCGAACCGGTCGGCGAGCTGGCCGATGACCGCGTCGGTGCCCTTGCCTGCCTGCACCATGATGATCGCGGTGCGGGGCTTCGACAGGGACGCGACGAAGTCGTCGATGTCCTCTGATGCGATGAAGCCGGCGTCGCCGTGTTCCTGCATGAGCTCTTCGGTGCGGGCGTAGGTGCGGTTGTAGACCGCGACCGTGTTGCCCTCGCGCGAAGCGAGGTTGCGCGCGAGGTTCGAGCCCATCACCGCGAGGCCCACCACCCCGATGTTCGCCTGACCGTTGTTGTCTGCCACGAGGTCTCCTTCGTCCTGTCGTCCCCGGACCAACCTACGAGCCGCACCCGAGAAGCGCACCAGTGTCCCGGCAACTGGGGACGGCCCACGGCCACGCCCATACTGTGGAGGGATGAGCGACTCCGACGTCCACCCGCCCGTGCTCGTGATGGGGGTCTCCGGCTCCGGCAAGTCCACCGTCGGGCAGTCGGTGGCGGACGCCATTACGGACCACGGTGAGTCCTGCGTCTTCGTGGACGCGGACGACCTGCACCCCGTCGCCAACAAGGAGAAGATGCGGCAGGGCATCCCCCTCACCGACGAGGACCGCTGGCCGTGGCTCGACGCCTGTGCCGAGCGGATCGCCTCGGTCCAGGCGTCCGGGCAGCGGTGCGTGATGGCGAACTCGGCGCTGAAGCGCGTCTACCGTGACCGGCTCCGCGCGAGTGCACCCGACCTCGTGATCGCGTTCCTCGACGGCTCCCGCGACCTCATCGCCGAGCGCCAGGCGCACCGGCACCACGAGTACATGCCGTCGTCCCTGCTCGACTCGCAGTTCGCGACGCTCGAGCGGCCGCAAGCGGACGAGGCCGCCGTCGCCGTGTCGATCGAGGGATCGGTCGACGACACGGTGGCGACGATCCTCGCCGCGCTGTCGGTCACTTCCGGCTGAGCTCGGACAGCCGCGAGCGGTACTCCTCGGCGTCGATGTCGCCGCGGGCGAAGCGGTCGGCGAGCACGCTCCGTGCGTCCGACCGTGCACGCCAGCTGCCTCGGCGGAGGACGCCGAACGCGACCAGCGCGACGAGGAACGCGAGGAAGAGGAACGCGGGGACGACGGGGAACGGGGCGCCGCCGCCGTGCCAGTACGGGCCGGCGGCCGTGGCGGCGGTGAGCATGGTGTGGGTGAGCACGAGGACCTCCTGGGTCGGTTTCGGTGCCGCTGTCGCGACCGTCCAAGACTCCGGCCTGGAGGCGCGGCGCGCGTCCGCCACCGAGGCCCACTTCCACCTGCTCCCGCGGTCGTAGGGCATTGCCTCCTCCACAGGCGACTACTCCCCGGGGAGTAGTCCACAGCTCGTGCTCCCGCCGGATGTCCCCGGGCCGCTGCGACCCTAGGCTCGCTGCATGGACTCCGCCCCGGCCGCCGCCGACCCGGCGTCCGTCGACGCCCGCAGGAGCGGTCGCCGACGGTTCGCCCGGGTCGGACGCGTGCTGCCCGTGGCGCTGCTGCAGGTCCTCGGCACGGTCCTGGCGTCGCGCTTCACGAACCCCGCGGGCGGTCCACCGTGGGCGCGGCACGCCCTGGGCGGCCCGGCCGACCCGGTGGTGCTCGGCCCGCTCGCCCTCGCGCTGTTGGTCGCCGGTGTCGTCGTCCTGCCGTGGCGGTGGCGCTGGCCGAGCGCGGTGCTGTTCCTCACCCTCGCCACGACGGTCGGGTACGCGCTGGTGGTCAGCCCGCGCGGACCGTTCGTCGCCGCGCTGACGATGGCGATGGCGAACGCCTGGTTGCAGGGGCGCCGTTCCGCGGTCGCGATCGTGGCCGGCACGAGCGTCGCGGTGCTGCCGACCGTCGACACCGTGCTCGGTCGGTCATCGGTCCTCGACCTCAGCACGGTCCTGCTCTCCGTCGCGTGGGTCACCGTGACGATCGCCGTCTCCGAACTCGTCCGGGTCCGGCTCGAGCGGGTCGCCGAACGCCGTCGTCAACGCGTCGAGGCCGACCGCCGACGGGCCGCCGACGAACGGGTCCGGATCGCCCGGGAGCTGCACGACTCCGTCGCGCACAGCATGTCCCTCATCAACCTGCAGTCCGGCGTCGCCCTCCACCTCGGCGCCGAGCTGCCGGAGCAGACCCGCGACGCCCTGACGAACATCCGCGACTCCAGCCGCGAAGCCCTCGTCGAGCTCCGGACGATCCTCGGCGTCCTCCGGTCCGTCGACGGTGTGCCGGACGGCGACGGCTCCGAGCGCACCCCCGTGGCGGGGCTCGACCGGGTCGGGGACCTCGTCGAGCGCGCGCGTGCCGCCGGCGTCGACGTCACCGTGACCATCGACGGCGACCCCGGGGCCGTGCACGGGATCACCGACCGCAACGCGTTCCGCATCGTGCAGGAGTCGGTCACGAACGTCATGAAGCACGCGCCCGGCCACCGCGCCAGGGTCGCCATCGCGATCGGCCCGGACGTCGTGGACCTCCTCGTCGAGGACCACCCGTCGCAGCCACGGCCGGACGGCACCCGGTCGACCGCGCCGCTCGCACCGACCGGCAACGGCGTCATCGGGATGCGGGAGCGTGCGACCGCCGTCGAGGGGACGCTCTCCGCAGGCCCGACGACCGACGGCGGATGGCGGGTGACCGCACGGCTCCCGGTCGTCGGCGCCGGGACGGAGACCGTGCGATGACCAGCGAGCAGACCACCGGCGACACCGTCCGCGTGCTCCTCGTCGACGACCAGGTGCTCGTCCGCGCCGGGCTGCGGGCGCTCGTCGACGCCGAACCGGGGATGACGGTGGTCGGCGAGGCCGGTGACGGAGCGACGGCGGTCGACGTCGCGCGCGCCGAGCGCCCCGACGTCGTGCTCATGGACATCCGCATGCCGGGCACCGACGGCCTCGCCGCGACGCGCCTGATCTCGGCGGACCCCGACCTCGACGCGGTGCACGTCGTCGTCCTGACGACCTTCGAGGAGGACGACTACGTCTTCGAGGCGATCCGCGGCGGCGCGGCCGGCTTCCTCGTGAAGGACACCGAACCGGCCGAACTCCTCCGTGCCATCCGCACCGTCGTCGCGGGGGAGTCCCTGCTGTCTCCCCGGGCGACACGGTCACTGGTCGAGGCGTACGCCACCCACGCGAAGCCGGTCTCCCTCGCACCGGAGCTCGGCGTCCTGACGGACCGCGAACGTCAGGTGATGCAGCTCGTGGCCGTCGGCATGACCAACGCCGAGATCGCCGAGCACCTGTTCGTCAGCCCGATGACCACGAAGACCCACGTCTCCCGCGCCATGATCAAGCTCGGCGCCCGCGACCGCGCCCAGCTCGTCGTCTTCGCCTACGAGACCGGCCTCGTCACCCCGGGCTGGCGCCCGTGACGAGCCCTTCCGTTCCAGCCCTCACGACCCTTGGTATCAGCTCTGATACCATCGCGGCCATGGCGATGACACTTCGACTGGACGATGCCGAAGGTGCAGCGCTGCGCAAGCGAGCAGAACTCGAAGCGCGGTCGATGCAGGACATTGCGCGCGAAGCCATCCGCGAGTACATCGAGCACCACAGCCGATCGGACCTGATCGACAGCATCCTCGACCGTGAACTCCCTCGTTTCGCTGAGGCGCTCGAACGTCTCGGCAAGTGATCCACCTCACCACGGACGAGGCCCTCCACATCGCTCGGCGGACCCTTGGCCCAGACTTCTCAGTACGCGACGTCGGCCTGCTGGAAGCCGCCGTGACGCGCCCCGCGACCTCGGTCGGGGGCAAGGACGCGTACCCGTCGACCGTCGAGAAGGCCGCAGCGCTCGTGCACTCGGCAGTCCGGAACCACGCGCTCGTCGACGGCAACAAGCGGCTCGGGCTGATGCTGCTCATCGTCTTCCTCGAGGTCAACGGTCGACGGTTGACCGCCTCGAATGACGAAGCTCATGACGTCATCATCGCGATCGCGGAAGGTCGGCTCGACTCCGTACCCGACATCGCCGCGGCACTGGAGCCGCTCGTCGCGCCGAGCCCGTGATGCCGCCGCCCCGGTGCCTCGTACGGCTCTGCGCGGACACATCAGCTCCGTCGCTCAGAGCTTGAACGTCGCCCGCGGGATGTCCGACACGATCCGCCGTGCCGTGCGGACGGCGTCCTCCTCCGTCAGCTGGTGCGTCACGACGAGCGATGCCAGGTACGCGGCGTCCGCTCTCCGTGCCATGTCGTGCCGTGCCGGGATCGAGCAGTACGCCCGGGTGTCGTCGATGAACCCGGAGGTCTTCGTGAACGACGCCGAGTCGGTGATCGCGGCCCGGTACCGCCCGATCGCGGCCGGGGTGTCGATGAACCACCACGGCGCTCCGGCGTACACGGCGGGGTAGAAGCCGGCGAGCGGTCCGATCTCGCGGGAGAACACGGTCTCGTCGACGGTGAACAGCACGAGGTGGAACCCCGCCGCGGTGCCGAAGGACTCGAGCAGGGGCCGGAGCGGCTCGGTGAAGGACCCGACAGCGGGCAGGTCGTGGCCCGTGTCCGGCCCGAAGCGTTCGAGCGTCGGGGTGTGGTGGTTCCGCAGGACCCCGGGGTGGAGCTGCATGACGAGGCCGTCGTCGACGCTCATCTCGGCCCACCGGTAGAGCATGTCGTGCCGGTACGCGGTCGCCTCGGCGGCGGTGACGCCACTCGGCCCGGCGAGGGCGGCCGTGTGGATCCGTGCGCGTTCCGACGCGGACAGCGGCGTCGATCCCGCGTCGAGCACCCCGGTGTCGGTGGCGGTCGCGCCGTGCTGGACGAAGTACTGGCGACGGGCGCGGAGTGCTGCCAGCAGCCCGTCGTGGGTCCCCGTGTCGATGCCGGCGGCTTCGCCGACGGACGCGACCACGCGCCTCCAGTCCGACCGCGACGGGTCGAACACCGCGTCCGCCCGGAACGTGGGGAGCACCCGGCCGGTGAAGGTCGGGTCGGCGGCGAGCCGGGCGTGCGCGGCGAGGTCGGCGTCGGGCGCGTCGGTGGTGGCGAGGACCTCGATGCCGAAGGCGTCGAACAGGGCACGCGGTCGCATCTGTGGCTGCTGCAGCAGGGCGGCGATGTGGTCGTACTGGACGTCGGCGTTCGCGGCCGAGGGCTGCTCGGTCAGCCCGAAGACGTCGTGCAGCTCCGTCTCGAACCAGTAGCGGACGGGGGTGCCGAGGAAGTCGTCCCAGTGCTCGGCCAGGTTGCGCCAGATCTCCCGACCCGGCGGGACGGCGGCGGTGCCGGACAGGTCGGCGCGACCCAGCGCCTCCAGTCCGACGCCGTTGGCGTGCAGGAGCCGCAGGACGTAGTGGTCCGGCGTGATGAGCAGCGAGGCGGGGTCGGGGAACGGCTGGTCGTCCGCGATGAGGGCGGCGTCGACGTGGCCGTGCGGCGAGAGGATCGGCGCGTCCGCGACGGCCTCGTAGACGGTCCGCGCGACCGCGCGCGCTCCCGGGTCGGCGGCGAACAGCCGGTCGGGGTGCGGGGCGAGCGCCGTGGCGGTGGTGGTCTGGGTCATCGTCGACTCCTTCAGGACGGACGGTGGGGCGAGGTCGGCGCGGGGCCGGTCGACTCGCGGACGGTGAGGTGCGTGGGCAGGGCGACGGCGCCGCTCATGTGCTCGCCGGGGAGCTCCTCGGCGGGGATGGCGCCGAGCCGGCCGAGGAGCATCCGGATCGCGACCCGGCCGGCGCGCTCGATGGGTGAGGTCATGGTGGTCAGGGGTGGGTTGCAGAAGTCGGCGCCGAAGATGTCGTCGCACCCGACGATGCTCATGTCCTCGGGGACCCGGACGCCGCGCTCGCGGAGCCGGGCGAGCATGCCGATCGCGATGAGGTCGTTGAACGCGATGCAGGCCGTCACCCCGGCGTGCACGGCGGCGTCGGCGGCCGCGGCGCCGGAGTCGACGAACGGCGCGTGCGGACCGACACGGCCGACCCGGACGTCCAGCCGCTTGGCGACGCGTACCAGGGCGCGCCACCGCCGCTCGTTCGACCACGAGCTGTCCGGACCGGCGACGTACAGGACGTCCCGGTGGCCGAGCGACACGAGGTGCTGCACGGCCTGCTCGACCCCACCAGGGGTGTCGATGAGGACGGAGGGGACCCCGGCCGGGCGGCGGTTGACGACGACGAGGGGCGTCCGTTCGGCGAAGCGGGCGATCTGCGCGTCGGACAGCCGCGAGGCGGTGAGGACGGCCCCGTCGGCCTTGCCGGCGATGGCGCTCAGGGCAGCCATCTCGGCGTCGGCGGACTCCTCGGTGTCGACGAGCAGCTGCGTCCACCCGGCACCCGCGAGCTGGTGCTGCGTGCCGCGGATGACGTCGAAGTAGAAGGGGTTCGTGATGTCCGAGACGAGCACGGCGACGGCACGGGTGCGGCCGGAGGTGAGCGCGCGGGCCTGCGAGTTCGGCACGTAGCCGAGGTCGCGGGCCGCCTGCTGGATCCGCTGCTGCGTGGCGTGGTTGACCCGGTCGGGCAGGGACAGCGCACGGGACACGGTGGAGGGAGCCACCCCGGTCGCGTCGGCGATGTCGCGGATCGTCACCCGCCGGGCGGTGTCGGTGTCGGTCACGGGTCCTCCGTCGGACGGCCGGCGCCGCGGTGCGCCGGAACGGGGTCGGCGCCGCGGCGCCGGTGCGGCGACGGGTGGTCGCCGGAGCGGCGCAGCGGTGCGCCGGTGCAGCGACCGTAGGACGTCGTGGCAACAAGTGGCAACCGGTTGCCGGAAGTTGCCACCCCCGGAGACAGTGGTGCTCACGCCGGGGGCAGGACCACCCGGTACCCGGGCAGCAGCGTCGCTCCCGGGAGGAGGTCTCGAGGAGGAGAGCCCCGCATGAGCACAGGAAGACCGAGGAAACGCACCCTGGTCGGTGCCGTCGCCGTGGTCGCCCTCGCCGCGTTGTCCCTGCAGGGGTGCGCCGTGGTGAACGGCAGCGGCGACGACCCGAACACCCTCCGCGTCATGATGGGCGCGGACACCACCTACCCCAAGGAACGCAAGCAGTGGCAGCAGGAGACCGCTGCCGAGTTCAAGCGCACCACCGGCGCCGACATCCAGTGGGAGACGTACTCGTCCGCGCAGGAGGAGCTCACCGCCATCCAGACGAGCGTCATCTCGGGGCAGGGCCCCGACGTCTACGCGATCGGCACGACCTTCACCCCCACCGCGTACGCCACCGGCGCCTTCGTCGAGATGGGGCAGAAGGAGTGGAAGGCCGTCGGCGGGAAGGACCAGTTCGACCCGGCGTCCTTCGGCATCTCCGGCCCGAGCGCCTCGAAGCAGATCGGCATCCCGTTCGCCAGCCGCCCGTTCGTGATGGCGGTCAACAAGGACCTGCTCGCCCAGGCCGGGATCGACTCGATGCCCACGACCTGGGACCAGCTCACCGCGGACGCGAAGGCGACCACGACGGCGGACCACCACGGCATGGCGATCGCGTACGCCGACGGCTTCGACCCCTGGAAGTTCGTCTGGGGCATGGCCCAGAACGCCGGCAACACGATCGTTTCTAAGGACGGCACGGCCGAGATCGACACGAAGGCCGTCGAGAACGCCTACCGCACCTACTTCGACTGGGTCACGAAGGACGGCGTCGTCGACAAGGCCGCGATCGGCTGGAACAACGCGCAGGCCCTCGCACAGTTCACCGAGGGCAAGGCCGCGTTCTTCCCGATGACGACCACCACCGCGATCAACTCGTTCAAGGACACCCCGGTCGACGGCAAGTACGAGTTCGCGCTCCTGCCGACGGTGCCACCCGGAGCGACGTCGCGTCCGAGCGACGGCATCGAGGCTGCCAGCATCCTGTCCGGCGACAACTGGGTCGTCGCCGACTACGGCATGAAGCAGGACCTGTCGTTCGACTTCGTCAAGCAGCTCAGCACACCGAAGGCGCAGCTCGAGTACTACGAGCTCTTCGGCAACCTGCCCACGAACGCCGACGCCGCCGCGCAGCTCGCCGCGGACAACCCACAGCTGAAGCCGATCATCGACGCCGGGAAGCTCTCGAAGCCCACCGCGTTCACCGGCGCCTGGTCCGACATCCAGCTGTCGCTCGTGGACGTCGTCGTGCAGTCCATCCCGTCGCTGAAGCGCGGCGAGGTCACCGACGACGAACTCCGCAAGCGCCTGCAGGGCGCTCAGAAGGACGCCCGGTCCACGCTCGACCGGCAGAAGAACGGAGGCCTGTGATGACGCAGGTCCAGACCCCCGCGCCGCGCACGACCGAACCGCGCGCCCGTGCGGTCCGTCCGCACGGCACGACGCCGCTCTACAAGCGGGAGCGCCCGTTGTGGATGCTCCTGCCCGGCGGTGTCCTCATGCTCGCCGTCATCGTGGTCCCGCTCCTGGTGGGCGTCTTCATCGCGATGCTCGACCTCGACCAGTACACGTTGCGCCAGTGGTTCAGCGCCCCGTTCGTCGGGTTCGCGAACTTCGCCGAGGCCTTCACCGACTCGCCCCTGCTGCACTCGATCTGGATCTCGGTGTCCCTGTCGGTCCTGGTGACCGTGGTCACGGTGCCGATCGGCGTCGCCGCCGCGATCTCCACGCAGAACCGGTTCCCCGGGCGCGGCCTCGTCCGGTCGATCTACCTCATCCCGTACGTGCTCCCGGCGTTCGTCGTCGGCACGTTCTTCCGGACGATGCTCCAGCCGCAGGGCGTCGTGAACTCGATCCTGCACACCGACGTGCTGTGGTTGAACGGCTCGGCGTCGTACTGGGCGCTCGCCGGCGTCATGATCTGGACGAGCTGGCCGTTCGTCTACCTGCTGTCACTCGCCGGGCTGCAGGCCGTCGACAACGAGGTCCACGAGGCCGCCGCGCTCGACGGGGTGACCTGGTGGGCGAAGCTCCGGTACGTCATCTTCCCGTACCTGCGCGGCCCGCTGTCGCTCGCGATCATCATCTCGATCCTGCACAACATCAACAACTTCACCCTGCCGTTCGTCCTGTTCGGCATCCCGCTGCCGTCGAGCGTCGAGGTGATGCCCGTCCTGACGTACATCGCCAGCTTCCAGTCGTTCCGCTTCGGGCTCTCCGCGGCGATGGCGATCTGCTCGCTCGTGATCGTCGCCATCCCGCTGTTCGTCTACCTGCGAGCGGTCAAGCTCGACACCGGCGACGACGCGGGTCCCGACCGGAAGCAGCGCCGCGCCGACCGGCGCACGCTCGCCGCAGCGACCCCCGCGGCCGCTGCCGACATCGACGGAGCCCGAGCATGAGCGCCTTCACCCCCACCCGGACCCGCTCCACCGCGACGCTCACCGAGAGCATCACCGCGCCGGGCCGCCGGTCCAGGCGGCCGTACGACACCGACGTCACCCGGCTCCTGCCGCGCTGGCTGCTGGTGCTCGTCATCGCGGTGATCATCGCGTTCATCGCCGTCCCGGTCCTCTACATCCTGTTCGGCTCGGTGAACTCGGACGTCGCGGTCGCCCGCGGCGAGTACTTCCCGTCCGAGTTCACGCTGTCGAACTACGTGGACATCTGGTCGACGGTCGCCCTCGGCGAGGGGCTCGTGAACTCGATGCTCACCGCCGGTGCCGTCGCGGTGGCGAGTGCCGCGCTCGCCGTGTCCACCGCGTACGTCCTGGTCCGCTTCCGGTTCCTCGGTCGCCTGACGATCCTCCGCGGGCTCCTCGCCCTGCAGTCGATCCCCGGCACGCTCCTGCTCCTGCCCGTGTTCGTCGTGTTCTCGAACATCGCCAGCGCGACGGGCGTGCAGATCATCGGCACCCG
The DNA here is from genome assembly GCF_048755855.1 of Curtobacterium sp. L1-20. Classification (GTDB taxonomy): domain Bacteria; phylum Actinomycetota; class Actinomycetes; order Actinomycetales; family Microbacteriaceae; genus Curtobacterium. The sequence continues at coordinate 1,358,890 of NZ_CP151473.1, forward strand.
GTGGGGCCTGTTCGTCACCTACCTGACCTTCGCCCTGCCGTTCTCCACGTGGGTGATGGTCACGTACCTGCGCGGGCTGCCGAAGGAGCTCGAGGAGGCCGCCCGCATCGACGGCGCCTCGTCGACGAAGATCCTCACGAAGATCGTCCTGCCGCTGTCCTGGCCGGGCATCGTCGTGTCGGCGATCTTCGCCTTCCTGCTCGGGTGGAACGACGTCCTGTTCTCCACGATCATGACGACCCCGAACACCCGGACGGTCGCGGTCGTCCTGCAGGTGCTCGGCACCACCCAGGAGGGCGGCGCCGTCCCGATCTACGGACAGATGATGGCCGCCTCGATCGTCTGCGCCGTCCCCGTCGTCGCCCTGTACCTCATCTTCCAGCGCTACCTGGTCGGCGGGCTCACCGCCGGCTCCGTCAAGTAGCGCTGTGCAGTCCGCCGACTTGTCCACAGACCGTCTGGAGGCGCGGTGCCAGCCCGCCCCGCGCCTCCAGACTGCCTCCATGAAGGGAATGCAATGACCCAGCCCAGTTGGGAGCTCTCCGGGTTCGGCGACGAGATCGACGCCGACCCGATCGTCCAGGTCGCGGTCCTCCAGGTGCTCGGCGCGAGCGCCATCGAGGTCCGCAGCGCGTGGGGCGTCAACGTCGTCGACCTCGACGAGGACCAGCTCGCCGGACTCCACCGGCTGCTCGACGAGCGCGGGCAGACCGTGTCGGCGATCGCCTCGCCGATCGGCAAGGTGCCCGTGGACGAGCCCGTCGAGCACGAGGTGTCGCGGCTCGCCCGTGCGATCCGTGCCGCGCACGCCCTCGGCACGACGAACATCCGGATCTTCTCGTTCTACTTCGCGGGGCGCCGCCCCGAGGACGTCCGCGACGACGTCCTCGTCCGGATGCGGGCGCTCGCCGACCTCGCCGCGCGCGAGGGTGTCACCCTGCTGCACGAGAACGAGAAGGACATCTACGGTGACGTCCCCTCGCGCGTGCTCGACATCGTCGAGAGCGTCGGGTCGTCCGCGCTCCGGCTCGCCTGGGACAACGCGAACTACGTGCAGTGCGGCGTCCGGCCGTTCACCGATGGCTGGGAGCAGCTCGCCCCCTACGTCGACTACCTGCAGGTCAAGGACGCCGTCGCCGCCGACGCGTCCGTCGTGCCGGCGGGTGAGGGGGACGGCGAACTCGTCGAGACCCTGACCGCCCTGCGCGACGCCGGGTACTCCGGGTACGCCTCCCTCGAGCCGCACCTCAGCGACTTCACCTCCCTCGGCGGGTTCTCCGGCCCAGCGGCCTTCGGTCGCGCCGGTCGCGCCTTCCGCACCCTCACCGACCAGATCGGAGTCACCCTGCGATGACCACCCCACTGAAGTTGGCAGTCGTCGGCGCCGGCGTCATCGGACGCCACCACGCCACGGTCGCCGTCCACCACCCGGACCTCGAGGTGGTCGCCCTCGTCGATGCGATCCCGGCGGCAGCCATCAGTGCTGCCGACGCGATCGAGGCGATGGGCGTGGACCGTCCCGTCACCACCGAGACGATCGAGCAGGCCATCGCCGAGACCGACATCGACGTCGTGGCGATCTGCTCGCCGTCCGGCATGCACGTGCAGCTCGCCGAAGCGGCGCTCGCAGCGGGCAAGCACGTCGTGATCGAGAAGCCCCTCGACACCACGATGCCCCGAGCACGGCAGATCGCGGCGCTCGCCGCCGAGGCCCGGACGCGCGGTCTCGTGACGAGCGTCATCAGCCAGCACCGGTTCGACCCGGCCTCCGCGGCCGTGGCCGCGGCGGCGCACGACGGCCGGTTCGGTACCGTGACCTCGGGCCTCGCCAGCGTCGCCTGGTACCGCTCGCAGGGCTACTACGACTCCGGCGACTGGCGCGGCACCTGGGCGCTCGACGGTGGTGGCGCCGTGATGAACCAGGGCGTGCACACCGTCGACCTGCTCGTCTGGGCACTCGGACGGCCCGTCGAGATCTCGGCGCAGACCGGCCTGCTCGCGCACGACCGCATCGAGGTCGAGGACACCGCCGTCGCCACCGTCCGGTTCGCCGACGGGGCGCTCGGGGTCATCCACTGCACCACCGCCGCCTACCCGGGGCTCTCCGCCCGGTACGCCGTGTACGGCACGCAGGGTTCGGCGATCGTCGACGACGACCGGCTCGCGTACTTCCACGTCGCGCCCGACAGCGCGACGCTCGAGTCGGCCTCGACGACGGCGAACGCCACCGCCGTCGCCGGCGCCGTCGACCAGAAGGACGACGTCGTGCCGCCGGAGCACGTCGTCGGCGGCCCCGCGGAGCCCGACCACTTCGCCGCCGGCCACGCTCGGCAGTACACGGACATCGTCGCCGCCGTCCGCGAGGGGCGCGAGGCCGGTGTGACCGTCGACGCGGCACTCGTCTCGCTCGCGACCGTCCGCGGGCTGTACGTGAGCGCGACGCTCGGCAGGCCCGTCCGGATCGACGACGTGATCGAGGGGGTGTACGACGACGTCGTACCCGTCGTCGGCACACCCGCAGCAGAAGGAGCCACCCGATGAAGTTCTCCGTGTTCACCGCGTCCACGCCCGACTGGACCCCGTCGCAGGCCGCCTCGACACTGGCCGAGCAGGGCTGGGACGGCATCGAGTGGCGCGTCGTCGACGACCGCCCCGCAGACGGTGTGTCCGTCCCGGCCGGTCGCTCGTTCTGGGTCGGCAACCGGTCGACGTGGCAGTTCACCGGCATCGAGGACCGGGTCGGCGAGATCGCGCAGACCACCGACGACGCCGGGCTCGAGTACTCCGGCATCGGCGGCTACCAGCAGGCGTCCGACCACGACGGCGTCGAGACCATGCTCCGGGTGACGAGCGAACTCGGTGCCCGGCAGGTGCGCATCACGATGCCGAACTACCGTGCCGAGAAGGAGCGCAGCGGAGCGCCCTACGGGGAACTCTTCGACCGCACCCGTGCCGACCTGGAGTGGGCGGCGGACCGCGCGGCCGAGCTCGGGGTCAAGGCCCTGGTCGAGCTCCACCACATGACCATCACACCGTCGGCCTCGGCGGCACTGCGGCTGATCGACGGGCTCGACCCGGAGCACGTCGGCGTCATCCACGACCTCGGCAACCTCGTGATCGAGGGGCAGGAGGACCACCTCGCCGCGTTCGAGCTCCTCGGGCCGTACCTCGCCCACGCCCACGTGAAGAACGCCAGGTGGGTCGACACCGGCGACACCCGGGCCGACGGCAGCAGCATCTGGCAGAACGAGTGGGCCCCGCTGCGCACCGGGCAGGCATCGGTGTCCGAGTACCTCGACGCCCTCCGCCAGGTCGGGTACGACGGCTGGGTCACCATCGAGGACTTCTCGACCGACCTGCCGCTCGAAGCCCGCACCGCGGACAACCTCGCCTACCTGCGGTCGCTCGTCCCGGTCTCGGCATGACCGAGCGCCGACCCGGCATCGTCCACGTCGGTGTGGGTGCGTTCGCGCGCGCCCACCTCGCCTGGTATACGCAGCACGCGGGGGAGTGGGGCATCACCGCCTTCACGGGGCGTTCCCCCCGCGCCGCAGACGCGCTGGTCGCGCAGGACTGCCGGTACACGCTCGTCACCCGTGCCGCGTCGGGTGACACCGCCGAGGTGGTCGACGCGATCGTCGCGGCGCACCCCGGCAGCGACGACACGGCCTGGAGGCGCGTGGTCGCGTCCCCGGAGACGACCATCGTGACGCTGACGGTCACCGAGCAGGGGTACCGGCCCGGCTCCGACGTGCCGGCCCGGCTGGTCGCGGGGCTCGACGCGCGGCGCGCGGCCGGCTCCGGTCGCATCGCGCTCGTCAGCCTCGACAACCTGACCCACAACGGCGCGGTGCTGCGGGACGCGGTGGCGTCGGCCGTGGCGGACCCGGAGCTGCAGGCCTGGATCGACGAGCACGTCACGTTTCCGTCGTCGATGGTGGACCGGATCACGCCCGCGACCACCGACGCCGACGTCGAGGCCCTCGCCGACCTCCCCGGTGCGCTGCCCGGGGACCGGGTGCCCGTCGTCACCGAGCCGTTCGCGGAGTGGGTGCTCGAGGACGCCTTCGACGGGATCGACCGGCCCGCGTGGGACACCGCCGGCGTCCGCCTGGTCGACGACGTCACGCCCTACGAGCAGCGGAAGCTCTGGCTGCTGAACGGATCGCACTCCCTGCTCTCGTACCTCGGACTCGAGCGCGGGCACGAGACCGTCGCCGCGGCGATGGACGACCGGGTGTGCCGCGCCGCGGTGGAGGACCTGTGGGACGAGGCCGCCCTCGAGCTGCCGCTGCCCCCTGACGAGGTCGCCGCCGCCCGTGCCGCCCTGGTCGACCGGTTCGCGAACCCGCGGATCCGGCACACCCTGCGGCAGATCGCGTCCGGCGGCTCCCAGAAGCTGCCGGTCCGGGTCGTCGACGTGGTGCGGCACCGACTGGCACGCGACCCCGCCGCGGGGATCGGCCCAGGAGCGGCGACGGCGATCGCCGCGTGGTGGTCGCACGTCACGACGCAGCCGGACCTCGTGGACGACGCCGGAGCCCCCGGGGCAGACTCGGACGTGCACGACGTCCTGGCCGTCATCGCGCCCGACCTCGACACCGCCGCCGTGGTCGAGGCGGTCACGGCCGCGGCCGACCGCATCCGCGCGGCACGGACCACCGCGAGCCGCACCACCACCAGCACGAGCACCGACGAAGGAGTCCCCGCATGACCGACACCACCACGAACCCCGCGGGCCCGGTGCCGGGTGCGGCGGACACGGGCGCCGCGAGCGACCCCACCTCGGGCCGTCCGGACACCTGGGCCTCGGCCGACCGTGGTCAGTTGATCGACCGGGCCGAGGTCATCGTGACCAGCCCGAACCGCAACTTCGTGACGCTGCGGATCACGACCGCGGACGGCGTGACCGGGCTCGGCGACGCCACCCTGAACGGTCGCGAGCTCGCCGTCGCGACGTACCTCTCCGAGCACGTCGTGCCCCTGCTCGTCGGGCGTGACGCCAGCCGCATCGAGGACGCGTGGCAGTTCCTCTACCGCTCGTCCTACTGGCGACGCGGCCCGGTCACGATGGCCGCGATCGCAGCCGTCGACATGGCGCTCTGGGACATCAAGGGCAAGGTCGCGGGGATGCCCCTCTACCAGCTGCTCGGTGGGGCCTCCCGGACCGGGCTGATGGCGTACGGGCACGCCTCCGGCAAGGAGCTGCCCGAGCTGTTCGACTCGATCCGCGAGCACCAGGCCGAGGGCTACCGGTCCATCCGCGTGCAGACCGGCGTCCCCGGGCTCGAGTCCATCTACGGCATCGCCTCGAACGCGACCACGGAGGGCAACGCGGGCGTCCGCTACGACTTCGAGCCGGCGCAGCGTGGGGCGTTCCCCGCGATGGAGGACTGGGACACCCGCGCCTACCTGCGCCACGTGCCCACCGTGTTCGAAGCGGTCCGGAACGAGTTCGGCCCCGAGCTGCCGCTGCTGCACGACGGCCACCACCGGATGACCCCGCTGCAGGCCGCGAAGCTCGGCAAGTCGCTCGAGCCGTACGACCTGTTCTGGCTCGAGGACTGCACCCCGGCCGAGAACCAGGAAGCCCTGAAGCTCGTCCGGCAGCACACCACGACACCGCTGGCGATCGGCGAGGTGTTCAACACGATCTGGGACTTCAAGGACATCATCCGCGACCAGCTCATCGACTACGTCCGCGGCGCGGTGACGCACATGGGTGGCATCTCCCCGTTGAAGAAGACGATGGACTACGCGGCGATGTACCAGATCAAGTCCGGGTTCCACGGACCGACCGACATCTCACCCGTCGGTCTCGCGGCGCAGATGCACCTCGGGCTTGCCATCCACAACTTCGGCATCCAGGAGTACATGCAGCACGGGCCGAAGACGAACCAGGTGTTCCGCCAGACCTTCACCTTCACGGACGGCTACCTGCACCCCGGTGACGAACCCGGCCTCGGGGTCAGCCTCGACGTCGACGAGGCAGGCAAGTACCCGTACGAGCAGGCCTACCTGCCGTTCAACCGGCTCGCCGACGGCACCGTCCACGACTGGTAGCGGGCAAGCTGGACCGCATGGGGTTCGCGGACGTGGCGAGGGAACTGCTCGTCGTCGCGCCCGCGGACTTCGTCGCCGAGCGGACGGCACGCCAGCGAGCCCTCCGCGGGGACGACCGTGCGCTCGCAGCTGCCGTGGGAGGGCTGCGGAAGCCGGCCCCTGCCGCATGGGTGATCGACCTGCTGGCGCACGACGGTGCCCTCGACGAGGCAGTCGAGCTCGGTCCGGCCGTCCGTGCGGCGCAGGCCGAGGCCGATCCCGCCGAGATCCGACGGCTCCGGAAGCAGCGCGCCGGGGTGCTGGACGCGCTCGCCCAGGCCGGTGCCGACCTCGCTTCCGACGCCGGCCACCCGGTGACGCCTGCCGTGCTCGAGCAGGTCCGCGCCACGATCGAGGCGGCGATGGCCGATCCGCACGCCGGGGCGGCGGTCCGTTCCGGGTTGCTCGTCCGTCCGCTCGAGAGCGCGGGGTTCGACGACGTCGACCTCGACGGCGCCCTGGCCGACCCGGACGCGGTGCCCGACGCCTGGTCCGGCAGCGATGCCCCGCCGATCCCCATCGAGGAGGGCCGACGTGCGCGGCGGACTCGGCGCGCCGCCCCTGGACCTGCGGACGAGCCGGACGAGCCGGAGGAGCAGGACGAGCCCGACGCACCCCGCTCCGAGTCGGTGCCAGAGTCCGACCCGGGACCGACGAAGCGCGGGCCGGCGTCGAAGCGCCGGCCGGCGTCGAAGCGCGAGCCGGCTTCGAAGCGCGAGCCGAAGACCGATCCGTCTGCAGCACGACGCGCTGCGCGGGACGCCGAGGCGGGAGCACGCACGGCGTCCCGCGAGGCGGATGCCGCGCTCGACGCCGCCGTGAGCGACCTCGACGCCGCGGAGGACCGCCGCGCCGAACTCGAACGGGCACTCGCGGACGCGACCGCCGAGGTCGAGCGGCTCGAGCAGGCGCGTGATGACGCCGAGGCGGCGAGCGACCGGGCCCGCGAGGCGTGGGCCGCCGCCCGGGAGGCTCGTCGCGGCCGATCCTGACGCGCGTCCCTGCCTGTGCCCGACGGGCATCACCGCCCGCCACGGCCGAGACGGAGGCTCGACCTGCCGGCGGGCCGACACGCCCGGGTCGGTGCTGCTAGACTCGGTGACTGACTTCGGCGAGGGCCGCGCTTGCGCGGCCGTGATCGACGCAGTGGGAGAGCCGGCCCCGTCCTGGGAGCGTTCCTCACGCGTGCACGCGTTCGAGTTGCAACACCACAGACCCCCACGATGCCGGCACCCCGGTGTCGTCCCCGAGACCAGGAGACACCATGGCTGACTACACCAAGCTCGCAGCGGAAGTCCGCACCAAGTTCGGCAAGGGCGCTGCCCGCAAGCTGCGCGCCGCCGACAAGATCCCCGCGGTCGTCTACGGCCACGGCACCGAGCCGAAGCACATCACGCTGCCCGGCCACGAGACGATGCTCCTCGTGCGTACCGCGAACGCCGTCGTCGACCTCGACATCGAGGGTGCGGCGCAGCTCGCCCTCGTCAAGGACGTCCAGCGTGACCCGGTGCGCCAGATCATCGAGCACATCGACCTCGTGGTCCTGCGCCGCGGCGAGAAGGTCACCGTCGACGTCCCCGTCGTCGTCGAGGGCGAGTCCTTCTCCGGCACCATCCACGTGCAGGACCTCAACACGGTCTCGCTCCTGGTGCTCGCGACCGACATCCCGGAGCACGTCGTCGTGAACGTCGACGAGCTGCAGGACGGCGTGCAGATCCACGCATCGCAGCTCGAGCTCCCCGAGGGCGCCGAGCTCGAGACCGACCCCGAGGCGCTGGTCGTCGCGATCGTCACCCCGCGTGGCACCGCCGACGACGACGCCGCCGACGAGGCAGCGGCCGAGGCCGGCGCCGAGGCGGGTGCCGAGGGCGGCTCCGCTCCGGCCGACTCCGAGTAATCCCCTTCGTGGACGTCTGGTCGACGCTGATGGTGACGCGCTCGTGACGAGCGACACGTTCGTCGTGGTCGGGCTCGGGAACCCCGGGCCCGGCTACGCCGGCAACCGCCACAACGTCGGCCAGATGGTCCTCGACGAACTCGCCGCCCGCATGGGCGCGACGTTCAAGAAGCACAAGACCCCGAACCAGGTCGCTGAAGGGCGCCTGGTTCCCGGCGGAGCGCGGATGGTCCTCGCGAAGCCCGCGTCGTTCATGAACACCTCGGGTGGACCGGTCTCGTCGGTCCTCGGGTTCTACGGCGCCACCCCCGAGACGCTCATCGTCGTGCACGACGAACTCGACCTGCCGTTCGACACGGTCCGGTTGAAGGGCAGCGGAGGGCACGGCGGCCACAACGGTCTGCGCGACATCATCAAGGCGACGGGGACGAACGACTTCTCCCGCGTGCGGATCGGCATCGGCCGACCCCCCGGGCGCCAGGACCCCGCCGACTACGTCCTGCGCGACTTCTCCCCGACCGAGAAAAAGACGCTCCCGAACCTGCTGGCCGACGGTGCCGACGCGGTCGAGGCGATCGTCGACCTCGGCCTGCTCGCCGCGCAGCAGCGGGTCCACGCGCCGTCCTGACCTGTCCGGTCTCCGCGCAGTCCCCGAACTGGGGGACCGCCGCGTACCCCGCCCCTCGGTAGGTTCTCGGCGGGGGCGACCGCCCTCGCGACGAGGGGACGACGCCGATGGAACGACCGGGGGACCGCCACACCCGGCACGTGCGCGCGGGTGTCCGCCGGTCCGCCGGGCTGCGTCGGGCCCGGGTCGCGCTGTTCGTCGCCCCGGCCGCCCTCGTCGCACTCGCCCTGGGGATCGGCCCCGCGCTGAACGGCGACGGCGCGGTGGCCGCAGCCCAGACGTGGACACCGGTCCGCGCCGACACGGGTGCCCCGCCCGTCGCAGATGCCTTCGTCGCGCCGAACGACGTGCACCACGAGGCCGACGGCAGTCTGCTCGTGGCCGACTTCGCCGGCAACGGGCTGCTCCGCCGGACACCCGCCGGGGTCTGGTCGGTCGTCGCGCCCTTCGGCACCGACGGCGCGGCGCTGTGGAACCCGTCTGCCGTGGCCACCACAGAAGACGGCCGGATCCTCGTCGCCGAGGCGGGCCGCCGCACGCTCGCCGTCCTCGCCCACGACGGCACCGTGCTGCGCCGACTCGACGCCCCTCCGACGAGTCGCGCCGTCGGAGAGCTCGCGGTCGCCGGTGACACCGTCCTCGCGGGCGCGGCCGGCAGCGGCACACTCTGGACCACGGAGCTCGGATCCGGCACGTGGACGACCGTGGACGGCCCGTGGACCGATCCGTCGGGGGTCGCCTACTCCGCCGACGGCGGGACCTTCGTGGTGAGCGACGCCACGGCGGACCAGGTGTGGCAGGTGGACCGCGCGACCGGCGTGGTCCGATCGCTCGACTTCCCCGAGACGGTCCGGACGCGTCTGCTGGGTGTCGCCGTCGACGCGGGGGAGGTCGCCGTCGTGGACAACGGCCTCGGTCGGGTGTGGGTGTACGCCGACGAGGCGTGGACGATCGCGTTCGACAGCGCTCCGGACGGCTCGGCCCTCGTGAACCCGACCGCGGTGTCCGTCGGACCTGCCCGGGAGCTCGTCGTGGCGGACTACAACCGGCAGCGCGTCGTGACGGCTGCGTGGTCCGGGCGGGCGGCGGTCGTGCCCTCGGCACCGGTGGCGACTCCGGGGCCGGATCCGTCGGGCCAGCCGGACCCGTCTGGCCAACCGGAGCCGACCGGCCAGCCGGAGCCCACGAGCGGACCGCAGCCCACGGTCCAGCCCCAGCCGACCGACCAGCCCCAGCCGACGGAGCAGCCGGACCCGGACCCCGCGCCGACCGAAGCGCCCGTGCCCGATCCCGCACCGACGGTGGGCCCGGCACCGACAGCGGGCCCGGCACCCGGGGCGTCCGGCACACCCACTCCGCCGGTACCGTCCGCGGGACCGTCGGCGACCGCCGGCCCGACCGTCCCGAGCCCGGCACCCACCAGGCCGGCCGATGGGACCGGCGGGACCGGCGCCACCAACGGAACCGGCGGCACCAACGGAACCGGCGACGCCGACGGAACCGGCGGCACCGACCCGACCGGCGGTGGAGCCGACCCGACGCGGACCGGAGCGGACCCAGCGACCGGCACCGTGCCTCCCGGCAGCCCCGCCCAGCGGGGAACGCTCGCCTGGACCGGGTCCTCCGGGCTGGTGCCCGCGGGACTGCTGGCGCTGGCCTGCCTCGTCACCGGCCTGGTGCTGCGCCGCGGCCGCTCCTGACGGTCCCGCGAGGCCGCGACACCCCGCGGTCCGCAGCCCGCAGCCCGCAGCCCGCACCCTGCGGCCCGCTGTTCGCCGCCCGCGCACGCCGGTGCCGGTGTCGGGGGTCGCCGGTACCATGTCCTGAGTGACGATCTCGGGCATCATCCCTGCGCTCTCGCGCGCCTCCGCGTTCGATCGCGTCCTCCGTGCCGCTCCTCGTGACGCCGACTTCTCGGTGGTCGACGGTCTGCGCGTGCCGCTCCTCGGTGCACTGCTCGCCGAACGCAACGGGCCGCAGTGCCTGTTCGTCATCACGGCCACGGGGCGCGAGGCCGAGGCGGTCCGCGGCTCGCTCGCGAGCTACCTCCCCGACGCCGACGTCCTCGAGTTCCCCGCGTGGGAGACCCTTCCGCACGAGCGGCTCAGCCCGAGCGCGCAGACGGTCGGAACCCGCATCGCGACGCTCCGGAAGCTGGCGGTCTGGCAGGAGACCCCGGTGTCCGACCGCCCCACGACCGTCGTGGTCGCGAGCGTCCGCGCGGCGCTGCAGCCCATCGCCGGCAACCTGACGTCGCTCGCGCCGATCGTGCTGCGGACCGACTCGCGGGGCAACGACCTCGGCACCATCGCCGGCCAGCTCGTCGACATGGCGTACGCCCGCGTCGACCTCGTCACGCGTCGCGGCGAGTTCGCCGTGCGCGGCGGCATCCTCGACGTCTTCCCGCCGACTGCCGACCACCCGGTCCGCGTCGACTTCTTCGGCGACGAGATCGAGGCGATCAAGCCCTTCTCCGTGGCCGACCAGCGCACCACCGAGGACGACCTCGGCTCGGTCGAGCTCACGGCGTCGCGCGAACTCCTGCTGAGCGACGACGTCCGGCAGCGCGCCCGCGAGATGCTCCACGAGTTCCCCAACCTGTCCCAGATGCTCGCGAAGATCGCCGAGGGCATCCCGGTGGAGGGCATGGAGTCCCTCGCGCCCGCGCTCGTGCAGGACCTCGTGCCGGTGACGTCCTACCTGCCGGAGGACGCCGTCGTCGCCGTGCTCTCCCCGGAACGGGTCAGCGGCCGCGCGCACAGCCTCGCCGAGACGAACACCGAGTTCCTGCAGGCGGCGTGGAGTGCGGCCGTCGCCGGGGCCCAGGCGCCGATCGACCTCGACGCCGGCAACTTCCTCAGCGTGCAGCAGCTGAAGAACGGCCGTGGCCAGCGCACCTGGTGGACGGTCTCGCCGTTCGACTCCGGCCTCGACGAGGGCGACGCCGACCGCGTGCTCACCGACGCCGAGGCCGCGGCCGAGGCGGGGGAGTACATCCGCGTTCGGGCCGAGGCCGTCCCGAGCTTCGCCGGCAGCGCCGACGGTGCGATCGCGCACGTCAAGGAACTGACCGACGACGGCTGGGCCGTGGTCGTGACCGCTCAGGGGCAGGGCCTCGTCGAGCGAGCCGTCCAGGTGCTCGCCGACGCCGGGGTCGCCGCTCGCGCCGAGGCCGTGTCGGCGCCTCCGGAGCCGGGGGTCGCCGTCGTGACCACCGCCACCGTCGAGGCGGGGTTCGCCATCCCCGACCCGCGCATCGCGGTGGTCAGCGAGGCCGAGTTCTACGGCCGCAGCGTCCAGCAGGGCGCCCGCACCGTCAAGAAGCTCGCGAGCCGGCGGAAGAACGTCGTCGACCCGCTGCAGCTCAAGCCGGGCGACGTCGTCGTGCACGCCACGCACGGGATCGCGAAGTTCGTGGAGCTCGTCAGCAGGGAGGTCAGCTCCGGCGGACGCAACGCGGTGAAGACGCAGCGCGAGTACCTCGTCCTCGAGTACGCGCCGTCGAAGCGGAACTACCCCGGCGACAAGCTCTTCGTCCCCACCGACCAGCTCGACCAGCTCTCCCGGTACGTCGGTGGCGAGAACCCGACCCTGTCGAAGATGGGCGGCTCGGACTGGTCCGCGGCGAAGTCGAAGGCGCGCAAGGCCGTCCGCGACATCGCCGTCGACCTCGTGAAGCTGTACTCGGCGCGCATGGCGTCGAAGGGGCACGCGTTCGGGCCGGACACACCGTGGCAGCGGGAGCTGGAAGAGGCGTTCCCCTTCGCCGAGACCGCCGACCAGCTGACCACGATCGACGAGATCAAGCGCGACATGGAGAGCCCGATCCCGATGGACCGGCTGCTGTCCGGCGACGTCGGCTACGGCAAGACCGAGGTGGCGATCCGTGCCGCGTTCAAGGCCGTGCAGGACGGCAAGCAGGTCGCCGTGCTCGTGCCGACCACCCTGCTGGTCCGTCAGCACATGGAGACCTTCCAGGAGCGCTTCGCCGGATTCCCGGTCCACCTCCGCGCCCTCAGCCGGTTCCAGACCGAGAAGGAGTCGAAGGAGACCATCGCCGGGCTCGCCGACGGCACGGTCGACATCGTCATCGGGACGCACCGCATCCTGTCGCAGGGCATCCAGTTCAAGGACGTCGGGCTCGTCATCATCGACGAGGAGCAGCGCTTCGGTGTCGAGCACAAGGACCAGCTCAAGAAGCTCAAGACCAACGTCGACGTGCTCGCGATGTCGGCGACCCCGATCCCGCGCTCGCTCGAGATGGCGGTGACCGGCATCCGCGAGATGTCGACCCTCGCGACCCCGCCGGAGGACCGGCACCCGATCCTGACGTTCGTCGGGCCGCAGTCCGACCTCCAGGTCGCCGCGGCGATCCGGCGCGAACTGCTCCGCGAGGGCCAGGTGTTCTACGTGCACAACCGCGTGAAGGACATCCAGGGCGTCGCCGCGCACCTCGCCGAGATCGTCCCGGACGCCCGCATCGCGGTGGCGCACGGCCAGATGTCCGAGAGCACCCTCGAGCAGGTCATGGTCGACTTCTGGGAGCGCCGCTTCGACGTCCTCGTGTCGACGACGATCATCGAGACCGGCCTCGACATCGCGAACGCGAACACCCTGATCATCGACAAGGCGGACAAGTACGGTCTGTCGCAGCTCCACCAGCTGCGCGGCCGTGTCGGTCGTGGTCGTGAGCGCGGGTACGCCTACTTCCTCTACGACGCTGAGAAGCCGCTCTCCGAGACCGCGCAGGACCGCCTCGAGACCATTGCCGCGAACAACGAGCTCGGCGCCGGCATGCAGGTCGCGATGAAGGACCTCGAGCTCCGAGGAGCGGGCAACCTGCTCGGCGGTGAGCAGTCCGGACACATCGCGGGCGTGGGCTTCGACCTGTACCTCCGCATGATCGGCGAGGCCGTGTCGCAGTTCCGCGGGGACGTCGCCGAGGGGCAGACCGAGCTCCGGCTCGAGATCCCCGTCGACGCGCACATCCCCGAGGACTACGTCGAGTCCGAGCGGCTCCGCCTCGAGGCGTACCAGAAGCTCTCCGCCGCCTCGGCCCCCGCGGCGCAGGCCGAGGGGATCGACATGGTCCTCGACGAGCTCACCGACCGCTACGGCCAACCGCCGCAGCCGGTGCTCACCCTGGTCGAGGTGTCGCGCCTCCGTCGGATGGCGCAGCAGGTCGGACTGTCCGACGTCGTCGTCATGGGATCGAACCTCCGGGTCGCGGGCAAGGAGCTCGCCGACTCGGCGCAGGTGCGGCTCAAGCGCATGTACCCCGGCGCCCGATGGTTCCCACAGCAGGACGCCGCGAGCATCCCGCTGCCGAAGCCGCACGGCGAGACCCTGCCGGACGATGCGCTCATCCAGTGGGTCGAGGGCATCCTGACGGCCGTGTACGGGGCGTCGAAGGCGACCGCGGAGACGTCTGCGGCGTAGCGCGCGGGACGCGCGGGACGACGGACTGGAGGCGCGGTGCCGGCTGGCACCGCGCCTCCAGTCCGTCGGTGGTCGCGTCCGATGCGCCGGGCGGTGCGGACCCGGAACGACATCCCCGATGTCGTACGACGTCGGAGATGTCGCAGCCGCGCGTCCGCAACTGCCTGCGTCCGCAAGGAGCGACGTCGTCGCTGTCGTACGACATCGGAGATGTCGCAGCCGCGCGTTCGCAACTGTCCGCGTCCGCAAGGAGCGACGTCGTCGCTGTCGTACGACGTCGGAGATGTCGCAGCCGCGCGTCCGCAACTGTCCGCGTCCGCAAGGAGCGACGTCTGTCGTACGACGTCGGAGATGTCGCAGCCCCGCGTCCGCAACTGCTTGCGTTCCCAAGGAGCGACGTCGTCGCTGTCGTACGACAACGACGACGTCGTACGGGATCGGAGCGCGGCGGCGGGTCCCGGGATGCGCGCGTCAGCGGACGCCCGGCGCGGCCGCACGCGCCGCTACTCGGTCGCCTCAGCCTCGGAGAGCTCCCGCCGTGCCCGGTACCGCCGCGCCCGGAGGCTGACCACGACGGCGGAGGCGACGATCGCGATGCCGGAGCCGACCAGCACGGCGAGGACGCCCTCGTCGAGGATCTCCTCGTTCCGGGCGAACGCGAGCTCGTTCATGAGCAGGGACACCGTGAAGCCGATCCCGCCGAGCACGCCGACCGTGACGATCGACCAGAACGACAGCGTCGCGCGCCCTGGCGCCCGGAAGATCCGCGTCGCCACCGCCCCGAAGAGCGTGATGCCGATGACCTTGCCGACCGGGAGCGCGAGCACGACGGCCCAGAAGGTGGGGGAGAGCTCGCCGATGCCGACCGACGGCACGACCACCGCCGCCGAGGCGAACGCGAACACCGGCAGCACGATCGCGTTCGACCACGGCTCGACGTTCTCGTGCAGGGTGTGTCCGGGGCGCCGCGGCAGGACGAGCCCGAGTGCGACGCCGGCGATCGTCGCGTGCACACCCGAGTGGTACACGAGCCACCACGTCAGGACGCCGAGGACGACCATCCCCGCGATCAGCCACGCCTGCCCGGTCCGACCCGGGCGCAGCGCCCTGCTGAGGAACCAGAAGAGCACGAGGACCACGACCGCGCCGCCGAGGGCGAGGAAGTCGGTGTCGTGGGCGAACACGACGGCGATGATGATGATCGCGATGAGGTCGTCGAGCACGGCCAGCGCCAGCAGGAACACCCGGAGCGTCGACGGCAGACCCCTGCCGAACATCGCGAGGACGCCGAGGGCGAAGGCGATGTCCGTCGCGGTCGGGATCGGCCAGCCGTGGCCGTACGCGGTGCCGGCCGTCACCGCGAGGTAGACGCCGGCCGGCACGATGACGCCGCCCACGGCCGCGATGGCCGGGATGATCGCGGTCTTCGGGTTCGACAGCTCGCCGGCGACGAGTTCGTGCTTGAGCTCGATCGCGACGAGCAGGAAGAACACGGCGAGCAGGCCGTCACTGATCCAGTGCGACACGGAGAGGTCGAGGCCGACGGCACCCCACGGAGCGTGCACGTGGAGGAGCTCTTCGAGGCCGGGGCCGAGCGCGGAGTTCGCGACGACCAGGCCGAGGACGGCGGCGGTGAGGAGGGCGATCGCGCTGAAGCGCGGCGAGCGGACGAGTGCGGACACGGAGCTCCGTCGTTCGGGGTCGGGTGAGGGTCCGTCGACCAGACTTCCCGACACGCCTCCGCCAGCCTACCGGTCGGCCCTGACACCCGGGCGTGCGAGCATGGCGCCATGACCGCCGTCTCGGACCTCGTCGCCGTCGTCGACCGCCTGCTCGACCCCGTCACGGGCTGTGTGTGGAACCGCGAGCAGACGCACGCGTCCCTGGCCCGGTACGCCGTCGAGGAGTCGTACGAGCTGGTCGACGCCATCGACTCCGGGGACGACGTCGAGCTGCGGGAGGAGCTCGGCGACGTGCTCTACCAGGTCGTCCTGCACGCGGGTCTCGCGGCGTCGTTCGACCTCGAGGACGTCGCCGCCGACGCCCGCGACAAGATGGTCCGGCGCCATCCGCACGTGTTCGGCGACGAGCGCGCCGACACCGTCGAGGAGGTCGTGCGGGTCTGGCGCGCGGCCAAGGCCGCCGAGAAGTCCGACCGGCGCAGTGCGTTCGACGGGGTGCCGCGCGCGATGCCGCCCCTGGAACGTGCGGTCAAGCTGCTGGAACGCCTGGAGGAACGTGGGGACGCCGACCGGGTCGTCGCGTCCGTCCTGTCGGCCGGGTCGTCGCCGGGGTCGGGTCCGGTCCCGGAGGATCGCGCGGCGCGGGCGGTCCCCGACGGCTCCGGTGTCGTCGACGTCTCGTGGGGGGCCACGGTGCTCGGCTCGGTCGCGGCCGCCCGGGACGCCGGCATCGACCCGATCGCGAGCCTGCGCGCAGCGGTCACCGCGCTCGAGGACGCGGGTCGAGCCGGCGAGCGGGCGTGAGTCGCCAGCCTGTGCGCGGCGGGAGAAGTGCGGGCGTCCTCCCAACCCGAACGAAGGAGGACGCCCGCGAGCGGGCAGACGGCACCACCAGGGAAAGGGTGCCGCCACGGAAGCCCGCTCGAACCGCGGGGCACACTGCAGCACGTTGCCCACGCGTTCGGCCGGACACGTGGATCAGACACGTGTCCGACCGAGGTTCTGGATGCAGAATACCAGTGGGTCGGGAGGCGCGCAACCCGATCGGCGGTCTGCCAGAATTGACCGCATGGCGACGACCGTGACGGCACCCCGTGGCATGCGCGACTTCCTCCCGGCGGACAAGGCCAGGCGCGAGCACGTGCTCGGGGTCATCCGCGGCGTGTACGCGCGACACGGGTTCGACGAGATCGAGACCCCCGTCGTCGAGGACGCCGCGCGACTGCACTCCGGCCTCGGCGGCGACAACGAGAAGCTGGCGTTCGCGGTGATGAAGCGCGGGCTCTCCACCGAGGACCTCCAGCGCGCCGAGGCCCCGCTCGACCTCGCCGACCTCGGTCTCCGGTTCGACCTGACCGTGCCGCTCGCCCGGTTCTACGCGTCGCACCGCGCCGAGCTGCCGTCGGTCTTCCGGTCCGTGCAGATCGCACCGGTCTGGCGTGCCGAGCGTCCGCAGAAGGGGCGCTACCGGCAGTTCGTGCAGTGCGACATCGACGTCCTCGGCGAGCCGGGGCAACTCGCCGAGATCGAACTCATCCGCGCCACCACGGCGGCGCTCGACGAGCTCGGGATCTCCGGGACGACGATCCGGATCAACGACCGTCGCATCCTGCTGGCGCTGCTCGCATCGTGGGGGATCACCGAGGCCGGCACCGCCGACCGCGCCCTCATCACGATCGACAAGCTCGACAAGATCGGGCCCGACGGTGTGGCGGCCGAACTGCGCGAGACCGTCGGCACCGAGCTGCCGGGGCTCGAGGCGACCATCCGGACGCTCGAGTCCGCCGACTGGGACTCGGTCGCGAGATCGGACTGGCTCGACGTCGACGCCTTCGGTGATCTGCTCCGCCTCCGCGAGGCGCTCCCCGGCGTCGACCTGCGCTTCGACCCGACGCTCGTGCGCGGGATGGGCTACTACACCGGCACCATCTTCGAGGTCGCCCACCCGGACTTCGGGTACAGCCTGGGCGGCGGAGGCCGGTACGACGGCATGATCGGGCGCTTCCTCGGGCAGGACGTCCCGGCCGTCGGGTTCTCGCTCGGCTTCGAGCGGCTCGTCGACCTCGTCACGCTGCCGGAGTCCGCGGAGTCCGACGCCGTCGTGCTCGTGTACGACAAGGACGTCGACCCCGTGCGGCTCGCCGCGCTGAAGGCCGAGGCGCTCGGGACGCACCGGCGCGTCCGGCTCGAACGGCGGACGAAGAACACCAAGAACCTGCTCGCCGGACTCGCCGCACAGGGCTTCGACTCCTTCGCCTCCGTGCACGCGGACACCGGGTCGCTTGACGCGGTGGAGTTCCGCCCGCTCGCCTGAGTTCTCCACAGCGGTCCGTCATGCACGTCTCGTATTCACCCGCGCCTCGCTAGGATCGATCCCGCAATCACCAACCGAACGTGTAGGGAGTACCCCGTGGCCGTGATCGATGCCGTAGGAGCACGCGAAGTCCTCGATTCCCGAGGCAACCCGACGGTCGAGGTCGAGGTCCTCCTCGACGACGGCGTCGTGTCCCGCGCGCTCGTCCCCTCCGGTGCATCCACCGGTGCGTTCGAGGCGTACGAACTCCGTGACGGCGACAAGGCCCGTTACGGCGGCAAGGGCGTCCTCAAGGCCGTCGACGCCGTCCTCGACGAGATCGGTCCGGCGCTCGAGGGCTTCGACGCCACCGACCAGCGCCTCGTCGACGCCGCGCTCATCGAGCTCGACGGCACCGAGAACAAGTCGCGCCTCGGGGCGAACTCGATCCTCGGCGCATCGCTCGCCGTCGCTCGTGCCGCCGCCGACTCGGCCGACCTGCCGCTGTTCCGCTACCTCGGCGGCCCGAACGCGCACACGCTGCCCGTCCCGCTGATGAACGTCGTCAACGGTGGCGCGCACGCCGACACCAACGTCGACATCCAGGAGTTCTTCCTGGTGCCCTACGGCGCCGAGTCCTTCTCCGAGGCACTCCGCTGGGGCGTCGAGACCTACCACGCCCTCAAGGGCGAGCTGAAGAAGCAGGGCCTCGCGACCGGCCTCGGCGACGAGGGCGGCTTCGCCCCGGAGCTCGCGTCGAACCGCGCGGCGCTGGACTTCCTGCTCGCCGCGATCGAGAAGGCCGGGTTCACCCCGGGCAAGGACATCGCGCTCGGCCTCGACGTCGCCTCGACCGAGTTCTTCAGCGACGGCAAGTACTCCTTCGAGGGCAAGCAGCTCTCGAGCGAGGAGTTCACGGCGTACTTCGCCGAGCTCGTCCGCGACTACCCGCTCGCCACGATCGAGGACCCGCTGGCCGAGGACGACTGGGCCGGCTGGACCCACCTGACCGCCGAGCTCGGCGACAAGGTGCAGATCGTCGGCGACGACCTCTTCGTCACGAACCCCAAGCGTCTGCAGCGGGGCATCGACGAGAAGGCCGCCAACTCGATCCTCGTCAAGGTCAACCAGATCGGCACGCTGACCGAGACGCTCGACGCCGTCTCGCTGGCGCACCGTCACGGACTCACCTCGATCCTGTCGCACCGCTCGGGTGAGACCGAGGACACCACGATCGCGGACATCGCGGTCGCCGTCGACGGCGGGCAGATCAAGACCGGTGCCCCGGCCCGCTCGGACCGTGTCGCGAAGTACAACCAGCTGCTCCGCATCGAGGAAGAGCTCGGCGACGCCGCGGTGTACGCCGGTCGCTCGGCCTTCCCGCGCTCGGCCGCCCTGTAGTCAGCGCTCCCCACGAGACGCCGTCCTCCTCCGGGAGGGCGGCGTCTCGTCGTTCCGTCGGCCTCCTCCGGGAGGGCGGCGTCTCGTCGTCCCGCCCGCCTCCTCCGCGGGCCGGGTCGCACGACATGCCGCGCGTGGTGCGCCCGGGTCCCGGGAACGGTCGGCGCGACGGCGCCCGGGCGGCACATCGTGCGACCTCGGCGCTCGGCGCTCGGCGCTCGGCGCTCGGCGCTCGACGCGCTGTGCACTCCGCGACCGGGCCGGGGGCCGGGCCGGCGTGACGGAGGCGGGCCGCGCCTCCAGTCCGGTGACGCTGGGAGGCGACCGAACGGCCGCGTGCCGACCGCGTGCCGGACCGCCGTCGGGTTATCGTCGGACCGTGCCCAGCCAGAAGCCCCGCGTCCGCCGCGTCCCCGTGGCCATGCCGGAGCGTGGCACGTCCGAGCAGCCGTGGTTCCGGTCGATGCACTTCTCCGGCTTCAGCCTGCTCATGCTCGCGATCATCGTGCTCTTCGTCGTCGTGCTCGCGCCGTCGCTCCGGACGCTCATCCAGCAGCAGGAGCAGATCGCGCAGCAGCAGCGCGAGGTAGCGAGCCAGAAGGCCGACGTGTCGCAGAAGAAGAAGGACGTCGCCCGCTGGGACGACCCCGCGTACATCGAGGCCCAGGCACGCGACCGGCTCCTCTACGTCTACCCGGGCGAGGAGAGCTACCTCGTCATGGGGTCCGAGGACCGGACGTCGGACCAGAAGCCCACGACCGAGTCCGGGACACCGGTGAGCTCCACCGTGCAGACCCCGAAGGTCGACTGGGTGCAGGCCATGCTGTCGTCGGTCCTCACCTCGGGTCTGACCGACCAGACCTCGAAGGAGCTCGTCGCACCGGACGTGACCGGCACCGGCGACACGAAGTAGGCCGGGCCGCGGGACTCCGGTAGGCTCACGTTCCCGTGACGACCCCTCCCTTCGACCCGCCCTCCGACCGCGACGTCCAGGTCGTGTCGGCGCAGCTCGGCCGACCGGCGCGTGACGTCATCGGGATCGCGGCCCGCTGCGTGTGCGGCAACCCCACGGTCGTGTCCACGAAGCCCCGACTGTCGAACGGCACCCCGTTCCCTACCTTCTACTACCTGTGCCACCCCGCGGCCACCGCCGCGGTGAGCACCCTCGAGGCCAACCAGGTCATGCCGGAACTGGCGGCCCTGCTCGAGGACCCCGACGTCGCCGCGCAGTACCGCGCAGCGCACGAGTCCTACCTGGCCGATCGTGAGTCGATCGAGCACGTCGACGAGATCGTCGGCATCAGCGCCGGTGGCATGCCCACCCGTGTGAAGTGCCTGCACGCCCTCGTCGGTCACGCCCTCGCCGCCGGACCCGGCGTCAACCCCATCGGCGACCTCGCGCTCGAGCGCGCGAGCTGGTCGCCCTCCCGGTGTGAGTGCCGGGCGTATGATGACGGTGCAGACGCTGGAGTCGGGGCGGGTGGCGGCGAAGTCTGACTCGGCTCCCGAAACCCCCATCCAAGGAGATCATCCCCCGTGCCCAAGATCCTCGTCGTCGGCGGCGGTTACGCCGGCTTCTACACCGCCTGGAAGCTCGAGAAGCACCTTCGCCCGGGCGAAGCAGAGGTCGTGATGGTGGACCCGCTGCCGTACATGACGTACCAGCCGTTCCTCCCCGAGGTCGCCGCCGGCTCCATCGAGCCCCGTCACGCGGTCGTCTCGCACCGTCGTCACCTGAAGAAGACCCGCGTCGTCACGGCGAAGGTCACGAAGGTGGACCACGCGACCAGGACGGCGACGATCACGCCGTCCGAGGGCGCGGCGTGGGAAGAGACCTACGACCAGATCGTGATGACCGCGGGCGCCGTCTCGCGCACGTTCCCGATCCCGGGCGTCGCGGACGAGGCCATCGGCCTCAAGACCATCGAAGAGGCCGCCGCGATCCGCGACAAGATCCTCACGAACTTCCACAAGGCGGCCAACCTGCCGGCCGGTCCCGAGCGCGACCGCCTGCTCACCGTCGTCGTCGTCGGTGGTGGCTTCGCCGGCATCGAGGTCTTCGCCGAGCTCCGCTCGTTCGTCTCCGACCTCCTCAAGAGCTACCCGCAGCTGTCCTTCGACGACACGCACTTCCACCTCGTCGAGGCGATGGGCCGCATCATGCCCGAGGTCTCGCTCGAGACCTCGCACTGGGTGCTCGAGAACCTCGCGCAGCGCGGTGCCACGGTGCACCTCGAGACGCAGCTCGCGTCCGCCGTCGGCGGTGTCTGCGAGCTCAAGGCCAAGGACGAGTCGATCCAGAAGATCGAGTCCGACCTCATCATCTGGACCGCCGGTGTCATGGCGAACCCGATGGTCAAGGGCACCGACTTCCCGCTCGAGCAGCGCGGCCGCATCCGGGTGCAGCCCGACCTCCGCGTGGTCGACGACAACGGCGTGATCGCCGACGCGTGGGCCTGCGGCGACGTCGCAGCTGTCCCGGACCTCACCGGTGGTGGCGTCGGCGGCTTCTGCGTGCCGAACGCCCAGCACGCGGTCCGTCAGGCGAAGCAGCTCGCGAAGAACCTCGTCGCGGTCCTCCGCAACGAGGCGCCGTCCGACTACAAGCACGAGAACCTCGGAGCCGTCGCGGGCCTCGGTCTCGGCATCGGCGTCTTCCAGTCGGGCAAGTTCGCCATGAAGGGCTTCCTCGCGTGGGGCGCGCACCGCGGCTACCACGGCCTGGCGATGCCGTCGTGGGAGCGCAAGTGGCGCGTCATCGGCGACTGGGTCGGCGGCTTCTTCCTCGGCCGCGACATCGCGTCGCTCGACGACCGCGAGACCCCGCGCACCGCGTTCGAGACCTTCGCGTCCCGTCCGAAGCCCGCCGCCGAGGCACCCGCCGCTCCGGCAGCGGCGCCCGCCGAAGGCCAGCCCGCGGGTGCGGCCGGCCCGGCGTACGGCGAGCCGGCGAAGGACGTCTCGAACGAGGCTGAGCCGGTGAAGGCCTCGGCCGACGCCAAGTAACGACACGCTGCACACGAGGCGGTCACCCCACGAGGTGGCCGCCTCGTCGCGTTCCGGCTGTCGGTAGGCTGTTGCGGCCCGCCCCCGTGGCCCAATCGGTAGAGGCATGCGACTTAAAATCGCCGAGTTGTGGGTTCGAGTCCCACCGGGGGTACCGAGATCGGGGACCGACGCCCGCTCCCACCGGGGGTACCGAGATCGGGGACCGACGCCCGCTCCCACCGGGGGTACCGAGATCGGGGACCGACACCCGAGCGCGCGAAAGCGACACTCTGCGGCCGTCGCATGGCGGCACAGTGTCGCTTTGGCGGAACAGACGACGCACCTCGGTCGCATCCTGTCGCTTCGGCGTAGTGACTGCCCCACCGACCACCGACCACCCGCACCCGCGCCCGCGCCCGCGCCCGCACCCGCACCCGCACCCGCACCCGCACCCGCGCCCGGTGCCGGCCGCGGCCACGGGCACCGCCGCACCCGCGCCGCCCAGTACCATCGTCGCGTGGTCGGATTCGGAAGCGCGCTCGCCAACCTGCGGAACGCGCTGAACCGCCCCGAGGCCCACGTCGAGGTCGTCGACGGCGAGACCGTCCCGGTCGGCATGCTCCTCGGCACGCTCGGCGCCCTGCTGCTCGACGCCGGCAGCTCCGTCACCGACGTCCGCTCCGCGCTCGAGAAGGCGCGCGACGCAGCCGGGGTCGGGCCGAGCCTCGCGGTCGGGGTCCTTCCCGCCCTGGTGATGGTGAGCGAGACCGCCACCGGGGCCGCCACCATCGTGAACGCCGAGGGCGTCGAACTGTCGTCGCGGCAGGGCGCCCGCGCGAACCGCCTCGTCCTCGGCCTCGAGCGGGGTTCCATCGCCCTCGCCGAGATCCCCGCACGGGTCCGCGCCATCCGTGCCGGCACCGCCCCGCCGCCCGCGATCCCGTGGATCCTCGGGAACGCCCTGACGTCCGCCGGCCTCGCGGTCGTCTTCCGGTGCCCGTGGTGGGCGATCCTCGTGGCGCTCGGCGTCGGTGCGCTCGTCGGCGTGATCGGCCTGGTGCTCCGGCGGTTCCGCGAGGCCGTGGCGATCATCCCGTTCCTCGCCGCCTTCATGTCGACGACGGTCGTCGGCCTGGTCGCAGCCGGGACGGGCTTCGACCACGTCCCGCTGTTCGCGGTGTGCGCGCCGGTGGCGGTGTTCGTCCCGGGAGCGCTGATCACGAACGCCCTGCTCGAGCTGACCGCGGCCGACATCGTCACCGGTGCGTCACGCCTGGTACAGGGCCTCATCATGCTCGGGTTCATGGCGGCGGGCATCGCAGCGGGCAGCGCCCTCACCGGCCTGCACGTCGACCCGTCCTCCGCGGCGCTCGTCGGCGAGGTCGCCGGGGTCGGCACGGACCGCGGCGGCTGGGAGGCGGTCCCGTCCTACTGGGTCTCGTGGGTCGCGGTGGTGGGTCTGGCCGTCGGGCTCGGGCTGGTGTTCCGGTCCGGCTGGCGGCTGACGCTGGTGTCCGTCGCCGTCATGGTCACCGCCTACGCGCTCGTCAGCGGTACGACACCCCTGTGGGGCAGCGTCGTGGCGACCGGTGCCACAGCGGCGCTGCTGTTCGTGGCGACCCGCCTGGTCGAACGGCTCGTGCCGGCGATCCCCGCGACGGCGTCGTTCTTCCCGGCGTTCCTGCTGCTGGTGCCGGGGACCGTGGGGCTCGTCGCGGTGGCGACGTTCAACGCCGAGGCGCTGGCGACACCCCTCGCGACCTTCGTCAGCCTCTGCATCGGCACGAAGATCGGTGGGTTGCTGCCCGGTCTCTTCGCCCGCTCCGCCCCGCACCGCTCGTAGTGCGCCCCGGACGCGGTCGCGATCGCGACGTGTCCGGTGACGGACGGGAGGCGCGGTGCGGGCCCGCACCGCGCCTCCCGTTCGTCAGCCGGTCGCCCGACGGACGCTACGGCTCGATGAGCAGGCCGGCCGCCTGGTCCTCGGCGGCACGCTCCTTGGCGAGGTAGTGCACCTTCTTGCCGGTGGCGTTGTAGGGGAGGTCGGTGACGAAGCGGTAGCGGCGCGGACGCTTGTAGCGGGCGAGGCCGGGGTGCGAGCCGGTCCACTCCTCGAGGGCGGCGGCCGCCTCGGCGTCGTCCTCCGGCAGCCGGCCCGGAGCGCGGACCACGTACGCCGTCACGACCTCACCCCACCGCTCGTCCGGCACGCCGACGACGACGGAGTCGGCGACGCCCGGGTGCTCCTGCAGCGTCGCCTCGACCTGCACCGGGTGGACGTTCTCGCCGCCCGAGATGATCATGTCGTCCTTGCGACCGACGATCGTCACCCGCTCGTGCTCGTCCCAGGTCGCCAGGTCGCCGGGGTAGAACCAGCCGTTCGCGAACTTCTCCGCCTCGAGGCCGGGGTTCCGGTACGAGTAGCCCGACTTCACCGTGCGGACCGCGAACTCGCCGATCTCGGACCCGTCCTTCGGCACCGTGTCCGTCGGGTCGGCGAGGCGGTCCTCGTACACGCGCACGACGGCGACGTCGTCGTCGGTCGATGCCCGCCCGGTCGAACCGGCGCCGTCGGGCAGGTCCTCCGGTCGGAGGAAGGTGTTCCAGAAGGTCTCCGTCGTGCCGTAGCCGTTGAAGATCCGGGGCGACAGCAGCTCCTGGTAGCGGAGGGCCGCCGCACGGTCGAGGGGCGCGCCCATCGTCACGATGCCCTTCAGCGAGGACAGGTCGCGTGGTCGCTGCTCCTGCGCGTTCGCGAGCTGCACGAGGTTCGGCGGCGCCCCGATGAGGAAGGTGAGCTGCTCGGACTCGACGAGGTCCAGCACGCGGTCGGCGTCGAAGTGCCGGAGCGTCGTGAGCTCGGCGCCGACGTAGAACACCGGGTTCGGGCCGCCCGAGTACAGGCCGCCGCGGTGGAACAGCGGCGACATGTTGAGCGTCTTGTCGAACGGGCTCAGCGGGAAGTGCATGATGACGTCGTGCGCGCTGAGGACCTCGACGAGGCTCGGCAGGGGGACCGGCTTCGGTCGGCCGGTCGTGCCCGACGTGTACAGCCGGGTGGTCTCGTCGTAGGTGCTGCGCGGCTCGGCGGCCGCGACCTCGGCGGCGGTGACCGGTTCGGCGGCGAGGAGCTCGGCGAAGCCGTCGTGCTCGTCGCCGACGGTGACCACGTGGTCCGGTCGGTGCGAGGAGGTCTCGAGCGCCGTCGTGATCTCGGCGTTCCGGACGGCGTCGTGCACCAGGACCACGGGGGCGGAGTCCTCGATGATGAAGGCGACCTCGTCCGGCGCGAGGCGGAAGTTCGTCGGGGAGAACACCGCGCCGATGCGGTGGCACGCCAGGTAGAGCATCGCGAACTCGGGGGAGTTGAAGAGCTCCACCATGACCACCGACCCGCGCCCCGCCCCGTGACGCGCGAGCCAGCCGGCGATCCGGTCGACGTCGGCGCCGAGCTCCGCGTACGTCCACGACCGGTCGGTGCCCGGGTCACGCAGTGCCGGACGGCCGGCGAACCGGTGGGTGTTCCGGGCGAAGCCGTTGGCGTACGTGTAGCTGCCCTCGAACACCTCGCGGAAGCGCGTGGGGTCGTAGTCGGATCGGGTCTCGGTCATCGTCGCTCCCTGGGACGGTCGGGGTGCCGTCGAGCACCGTTCGTCAGCGTATCCGTCGGTCGACCCGGGGGAACGGCTGGTTCAGGCGGTCCGCTCGGAGCGTGCCCGGTGCAGCCAGACACGGGTCGCCACCGCCACCGCGGCACACGTCGCTGCGGCGATCCCCAGGACGACGGGGGAGACGTGCGTACCGGCCGTCCCGGAGTAGACGGCAGCCGTGAGCGCGACGGCGACCGCAGCGATCGCGGCGTAGCGACCGCGTGACTGCGCGAGCAGGGACTGCCCGGCAGACGCCGCCACCGGGAGCATCGTGGTGACCACCGCGCCCAGGCCGCCCACGCACAGGGTGATCGCGAACTCGGACACGATCGAGCCCCAGAAGCCCGATCCCGGCGTGACGGAGTGCAGCACCCAGCCGACCGCGGCGACCACGAGCAGCGCGACCGAGCGCCACGTCGCGCTGCGGGCACCGGCGGCGATCGACGAGCCGAGCCGCAGCGCCGCGGTGTCGACCTGCGGACGGCCGACGGGCAGGAGGACCGCGCCGACGATCACGGCGGGCGAGAGGTCGAGCGCGCGCGTCACACCACAGGCGACGAGTGCCGCCAGGACCAGCCAGGGGGACACCCGGAAGCCGATCGTCCCGCGGTCCGCACCGGCTGCCCACCGACTCGCCAGCACGACGGTCGTCGCGAGGACCGCGGCACCGAGGAGGACCGCGATCGCCAGCCGGACGTACCGTGCCTCGAGCGAGACACCGACCCCGAGCACGGTGCAGAGTCCCACGACCAGGACGGCCACGGTGATCGACGCCCAGGTCGGCAGCAGGTCGTCGCCGTGCCGCCGTTCCGCGCGGGGACGGTTGCGGCCGAGGACACCCGCGAACGGGTTGCGGAGCCGACCCCGCGCGGTCCCGGCGACGAGGTCGAGCGGCCCGGCGACGAGCACGAGGAAGCCGGCGGCGACCGCCGTCGCGACGAGGACGGTCCGCCACGAGAACGCGGCCTGGATCGTGGGGACCGTCGCGTCGTAGGCCGTCGAGGCGGTCCAGTCGCCGGCCGGTCCGGACCAGTCGAGCCCGCGCGGGCCACCGGCACCGGTGCCGCCCCACGACCCGGGAGCACCGTCGGAGCCCGCGGACCCGCCGGTGCCGGAGCCGCCGCTGCCGCCCGTGCCGCTGCTCGGGCCGCCCGCGCCGTCGGTCGCCGAGCCGCCGGTGGAGCCGTGGCCACCGGTCGTGTCGTGGTCGCCCGGCGTCCCGCCGGCGGTGCCGGTCGGACCGGTGGGTGACGCGCTGCCGACTCCGGTGGTGGTCGTCCCGGTCGGGGCGAGCGAGGCGGACGTCACCACGACCTCGACCTGGGCGGAGGACCGCGAGAAGTTGCCGGCGGCGTCGTACTGGCTCGCACTGATCGTCCGGACACCGGGTGCCAGGGTCGCTCCGGTCGTCGTGCACGACCAGCGTCCGGATGCCGGGACATCCACGCGGCACACCGGCGCGCGGTCGACGTAGACGGTCAGCACCCCGCGCGGCTCGCCCGTCCCGACGACGGTCGCGGGCTGGGTCCGCACGCGGTCGTCCGGGCGCGGGGCGGTGATGCGCGGTGCTGCCGGCGGGGTGCTGTCGAGCGTGATCGTCACCGGTGCCGAGGCGGCGCTCCGGAGGTCGGACCGGTAGCCGGCGGCGGTGCTCGCGGTCTGGGTCGCCGTGACCGAGAGCCGGGCGTCGCCGCCGCGGGTCCCGCCGAGGGTCGCCGTCCACCGACCGCCGCGGTCGACGGTGGCGGTGCGCTCGGTGGTCGAGCCGGACACCGACAGCGTCACCGTGGAGCCGGGCTGACCCGTGCCGCTGACCGGCCCGTTCGTCGGACGGGTCGTGGTGACGACAGGGGGGACGACGACGTCGGACGCGGGGGTGCGAGCCGTCCCGACCTCCGGTGCGTCGCGGTCTGCGACCGTGAACACCTGGGCGGGTCCGGAGGCGACGGACGCGAGGCAGGACCACGACCCGGCGCCCGTGGCCACGACGGAGCAGCGGGTCGGGCCGGTCGCACCCGGGCCGGACACCCTGACGGTGTGCCCCGGCGTCGCCGAGCCGCTGAAGCGCACGGTGCTGCTCGTGATGTCCCCGGGGTCGGCGATGGTCGGTGCGACGGGCCGGCCGATCGGAGCGGTGGTGGGGGCGCCCGGGCTCGGGGAGAGGTGGTTCTGCGGGACGGGCGTCGGGGTGGGCGTCGTCGTCGCGGCGGGTGCCTGCTGGGCAGTGTCGGCGTCGGCGAGGGTCGCCGGGCCGCTCAGGGCACTGCCGCCACCGTCCACACCGCTGTCGGCGAGTGACTGCTGGGCACCGCCGCGCGTGCCCGTACCCGTGCCCTCGGCGAAGGCCGGCGACGCCACCGACCCGACGAGGACGGCCCCGAGCAACCCGACGACCAGCGCCACGGCCCCGGCGACGACCATCGCCGATCGAGGTCGCCGGACGGGGCGGTCGCCCCCGACCGCCCGTTCGTCCACGTACTCCCCGTGCGTGTTCATCCACACCCATCCCACGCGATCGAGCGGCTGGGGTCAATACGTCGAACGGATGACGCGGCCGTACACCCCGACACGCCGTCGAGGCCGGACGCCCGGTGTGTGCGGATCGGGAATCGGCCGTGAACCGCGGCTGCGGGCGGGACCACCGCTCGCGCGTCGATACAATCGATCCCGGCCCAGACCGGCCACGGAACCACCGCGAACCCGACGCGCAAAGGAGTACGCCCTCATGGACACCGGACTCATCACGACGCTGATCGTCGTCGGAGTGGTGGTGGTCCTCCTCGTGGTCGTCGGGATCTACCTCTGGGTCACGTACAACTCGCTCGTCACGCTGAAGGTGCGCGTCGACGAGGCCTGGAGCGACATCTCCGTGCAGCTGAAGCGACGGGCCGACCTCATCCCCACGATCGTGGAGACGGTGAAGGGGTACGCGACGCACGAGAAGGCCGTGTTCGACGACGTCACGAAGGCGCGCTCCGAGACGCTCAGCGCCGGGGACGCGACGACGGCCTCGACGGCCGAGGGGCACATGCAGAAGGCGTTGAAGAGCGTGTTCGCCGTGGCCGAGGGCTACCCGCAGCTGCAGTCGAGCCAGAACTTCCTGCAGCTGCAGTCCGAGCTGGTGGACACCGAGGACAAGATCCAGTCGGCACGACGGTTCTACAACGGCGGCGTCCGTGAGCTGAACACCAAGATCCGCGTCTTCCCGAACTCGTCCTTCGCGAAGAGCCGCGGCTTCTCCGAGGCGGCGTTCTTCGAGACGGCGGAGCCCGCGGCCATCGCGGAACCGCCCCGCGTCCAGTTCTGACCCGTCCCGCGTCGGCCTGACGTGTACAGCGCGATCGCGCGGAACAAGCGCAACACCGTCGTCATCGTCCTGGTCTTCCTGCTGATCATCGGAGCCCTGGGGTTCCTCGGTGGGTACCTGGCCGGCAACGTCTCGATCGGGGTCATCGTCCTCGCCGTCGCGCTGGGGTACGCCGTCCTGCAGTACTTCCTGGCGGCCCGCCAGGCGACGGCCATCGCCGGGGGCATCGAGATCGACCGCGCCTCGGAGCCCCGGCTGTGGCGCACCGTCGAGAACCTCGCCATCGCCACGGGCATGCCGATGCCGCGCGTCTTCGTGATCGAGGATCCGTCGCCGAACGCCTTCGCCACCGGCCGGGACCCGGACCACGCCATCGTCGCCGCGACGACCGGGCTGCTCGCGATCATGGACGACCAGGAGCTCCAGGGCGTCATGGCGCACGAACTCGGGCACGTCCGGAACTACGACATCCGGGTGTCGACGATGGTCTTCGGGCTCGTCGTCGCGGTGGGGCTCATCGCCGACGTGCTCCTGCGGATCTCGGTCTTCAGCGGGCTCAGCGGCGGACGCCGGAACAACGACAACAGCGGCAACAACCCGATCCTGCTCATCGCCGGGATCGTCGCGGTCATCGTCGCGCCCATCGCTGCAGCGGGCGTGCAGGCGGCGGTGTCCCGGCAGCGCGAGTACCTCGCCGACGCGACCGGCGCCATGACGACGCGGCACCCCGAGGGACTCGCACGGGCGCTCGAGAAGCTCGGTGCGTACGGCCGCCCGATGCAGACGCAGAACTCGTCGATGGCGCACCTCTGGATCGCGGACCCGATGCGGCCGGGCGTCATGGACCGGCTGTTCTCGACGCACCCGCCGCTGCCGGACCGCATCGCGCGGCTGCGGCGCGACGCCGACCGCTTCTGACGGCGTCGGTGCGCGCGGCCGATCGGACGCCTGCGGTCGGCCAGCGGTCGGGAGGCGCGGCCCGACTCCGCCCGCGACCTCGTGCCCGTCAGACCGCCGGGTCCGGCGCCGTGGGCGCGACGCGGACGTCGGCTCCGGCCGTTCGGGCAGCTTCGCCGGCCTCGTCCTCGGCCGGTGCCGGGGTCGCGTCGGTGTCGTCGGCAGCGTCGTGCGGCACCAGCGGCACCCCCAGCGCAGCAGCCACCGCCGCCGACGCGGTCCCGCGGTCGGTGACCTCGATGCCGTCCAGTCCCTGCCAGGCGGCCGTCCGCCGGAGCGTCGCAGCCAGCCGGTCGGCGTCGAGCTGCTCGCCGGACTCCTCCCACGCGGTCCGCACCCGCAGCACCCCGCGCTGCCGGTCGCTCTTCAGGTCGACGCGTCCGACGAGCCGGTCGTCCTGCAGCACCGGCAGCACGTAGTAGCCGAACACCCGCTTCGGCGCCGGGGTGTAGATCTCGATGCGGTAGTGGAAGCCGTACATCCGCTCGGCCCGCCGTCGGAACCAGACCACCGGGTCGAAGGGACTGAGGACGGCGTCGGCCGACGTGCGGCGGGGAACGCGGGCGTCGGCGTGCAACCAGGCCTTCTCGCCCCAGCCCTCCACCTGCACGGGGACGAGCTCGCCCGCGGCCGTGAGTTCGGCGATCGCCGTGGCGGTGTCGTCGGACCGCAGGCGGAAGTAGTCGGCGATGTCGGCCCGGGTACCCACGCCCAGCGCTCGCGCGGCGTGCCGGACGAGCCGGAGGACCGCCGCCGCCCGCGGGGGAGCGGTCTCGAGCGTGCCGGCCGGCAGGACCTGCTCGGGCAGCGCGTAGACGCGCTCGAAGCCGGTGCGCCCCGCCGTCACGACGTCGCCCCAGCGGAACATCTGCTCGAGGCCGAGCTTCACGTCGCTCCATCCCCACCAGGGGCCGCGACGGACGTTCGACTCGTGCTCGACCGCGCTCGCAGGCATCGGTCCCTCGGCGCGGAGCAGGGCGCGCAGTTCGCGGCGGACCCCTTCGGTCCGGGTGACCGAGTCGATCCGCGTCGGACCGGCGTCACGCGCGCGGAGGGCGTCCATCCGCCAGCGGAAGAGCGGCAGGTCGTCGCGGTCGATGAACGCGGCCTCGTGCGCCCAGTACTCGGTCCACGGGCCGCGGGCGCTCAGCGCGAGGCGGTCGAGGGTCGACTTGTCGTAGGCGCCGAGCCGCGCGAAGAGGGGCAGGTAGTGACTCCGCTCGAGGACGTTGACCGAGTCGATCTGCAGCAGCCCGAGCCGCGCGAACCCCGCCTTGAGCGCGCGCGTGGAGACCGCGTCGGCAGGTGGCTGGCCGAAGCCCTGGGCGGCCAACGCGACTCGGCGGGCCTCGGCGGCGGAGAGCGTGGTCCTGACCATGGTCTCGACGCTACCGATGCCCGCCGACAGGCCCTCCGGAGCGTGTATGCCGCATCTGGTACCTGTCGGGCGGCACATCGGTACAGTGGCGGCATGGCATGGGCGAGAAAGCAGCAGCCGACGCATCCCGACCCGGTGGTCGAGGACAGCGTCCCGACGGGCATGCGCATCGCGGGGGCGTGGTCCTGGCGTGCGCTCGTGGTCGTCGGCGTCATCGCGGTCTTCATCTGGCTCATGACCGTCTTCAGCCAGATCCTCATCCCGTTCCTCGTCGGCATCGTGATCTCGGCGCTGCTCGTCCCGATCTCGAACTGGATGCAGCGGCACCACGTGCCGAAGTGGCTCGCGGTGATCATCAGCCTGCTCGGCGGCCTGGCGGCCCTCGGCGGGCTCGTCTGGCTCGTCGTCGACCAGATCATCGCGTCCTACCCCTCGTTGCGCGACCGCACGGTCGACCAGTACGCGAACATCAAGGACCTCGTCCTCAACTCCGGGCTCGGCATCACGCAGAACGACGTGAACGGCTGGCTGGACGACGGCACGAAGTGGCTGCAGGACAACTCCGCCTCGATCCTGTCGGGCGTCGCGAGCGCCGGGTCCGGGGCGACCCACGTGTTCGAGGCCCTGTTCATCATCCTGTTCACCACGATCTTCCTGCTCATCGACGGCAAGAACGTGTGGCGGTGGACGGTCCGCCTGTTCCCGAAGAAGGCACGTGCCGCCGTGGACGGTGCTGGCGTGGCCGGCTGGATCACCCTGACGAGCTTCATCCGCGTGCAGATCTTCGTCGCGTTCGTCGACGCGGTCGGCATCGGGCTCGGTGCCTTCATCGTCGGGCTCTTCTTCGGCGGCATGCCCCTCGTCATCCCGATCGCCGCGTTCGTCTTCCTCGGCGCCTTCATCCCCGTCGTCGGTGCGATCGTCACCGGCTTCCTCGCGGTGTTCGTGGCGTTGATCTTCAACGGTCCCCTCGCGGCCGTCCTCGTGCTCGGCGTCGTGCTGCTCGTCCAGCAGATCGAGGGCCACATCCTGCAGCCGCTCGTGATGGGCAACGCGGTCAAGGTGCACCCGCTCGCGGTGGTGCTCGGCGTGACCGCCGCCTCCGGGCTCGCGGGCATCGCCGGCGCCTTCTTCGCGGTGCCGCTGATCGCCACGCTCAACGCCATGGTGACGACGATCTCGTCCGGGCGGTGGGCAAGGCTCGACTCCGACCACGTGCTCGAGGCGACGCCGAAGCGCGGACAGCACGGGCAGTTGCAGCTCATGCGGCGCCGACGGCACAAGGTGGGCGACGACGTCCCCGCGCCCGGCACGAAGCCGGAACCCACCGCGGCTGAGGGAACGGCCAGCACCAACTGACGTCACGGGTTCGTCACGAGCGCCCGAACCGGCGATGATGGGACCGTGACCGACACCACAGCGACGCTGATCCCCACCCTCGACGACATCGAGCGGGCGCGGGAGACCATCGCCGGGGTCGCCCGGGTCACGCCGATGGAGACGTCGCAGTTCCTGGCCGAGGTCCTCGGCTCTCCCGTGCACCTCAAGTGCGAGAACCTGCAGCGGACCGGTGCCTACAAGGTCCGCGGTGCGTACAACCGCCTGTCGACGCTCACCGCCGAGGAACGCGCCGCCGGTGTCGTCGCCGCCAGCGCCGGCAACCACGCCCAGGGGGTCGCGTTCGCCGCCCGAGAGCTCGGCATCCCCGCCACGATCTTCACGCCCGTCGGGGTCGCCCTGCCGAAGCTGCAGGCCACGCGGCACTACGGCGCCGAGGTGGTCCTGCGTGGCCACTCGGTGGAAGAGGCCCTGAGTGCCGCGAAGGACTTCGGGCACCGCACCGGTGCCGTCTTCATCCCGCCGTTCGACCACCCCGCGGTCATCGCCGGTCAGGGCACCCTCGGACTCGAGATCCTCGACCAGGTCCCCGACGTGGACACGGTCGTCGTGCCGATCGGCGGCGGCGGGGTCATCGCCGGGATCGCCCTGGCCGTGAAGGGGATGGCCGAGCGTCTCGGCCGGACCATCCGGGTGGTGGGCGTGCAGGCGGAGAACGCCGCGGCCTACCCGAGCTCGATCGACGCCGGCGAGCCCGTCACGGTCACGACGAAGCCGACCATCGCGGACGGCATCGCGGTGGCACGTCCCGGTGACCTGAACTTCCCGATCATCCGCGACCTCGTCGACCAGATCGTCACGGTGTCCGACGACGACGTCGCCCGGGCGCTGCTCGTGCTGCTCGAGCGCGCGAAGCTCGTCGTCGAGCCGGCGGGCGCCGTCGGCGTCGCCGCGATCATGTCCGGCGCGGTCCGCGACACGGGGCGCACGGTCGTCCTGCTGAGCGGCGGGAACATCGATCCGCTCATGATGGAGCGCGTGATCACCCGCGGCCTCGTCGCCGCGTCACGGTACATCGGCATCCGGATCATGCTGCCAGACCGTCCCGGGCAGCTGGCGCGGGTCTCGCAGGTCATCTCGGACGCCGGCGCCAACGTCGTCGAGGTGCTGCACACCCGGCACGGTCAGGGGCTCGTCATCAACGAGGTCGCCCTGGACCTGTCGATCGAGGCACGCGGGCCGGAGCACGCGCAGGAGGTCATCCACCGCCTGCGCGAGGTCGGCTTCCGGCCGGAGCTGCTGGAGCACTGAGGACCGGCCGCGGACGGGCGGGCGCCGCCCGGTCAGGGGTGGCGCGCCAGCGTCACGCGGGCCGCGTCGACCGGTCCTGCACAGGAGGCGCGGTGCCAGCTAGCACCGCGCCTCCTGTCCGTGTTCGTGGTGCGTCCTACGGGACGTACCGCTCGACGTTCGTCACCTGGACGGCGATCTCCTTGCCGTTCGGCGCCGTGTAGGTCGTCGAGTCCCCGGCGCGGAGGCCGACGATGGCGGCGCCGACCGGACTGACCGGGCTGTAGACCGTCAGGTCCGAGCCCTCGCCGACGATCTCGCGGTTGCCGACGAGGAACGTCGACTCGTCGCCCGCGATGACCGCGGTGACGACGGTGCCGGGCTCGACGGTGCCGTCGAAGTCCGCCTCGCCGACCGTGGCGTGCTTGAGCAGCTCGGTGAGCTGGCGGATGCGGGCCTCGATCTTGCCCTGCTCGTCCTTTGCGGCGTGGTAGCCGCCGTTCTCCTTGAGGTCGCCCTCTTCGCGAGCGGCTTCGATGCGGTTCGCGATCTCCTGACGAGCCGGGCCGGACAGCTGCGCCAGTTCCGCCGTGAGGCGGTCGTGTGCCTCCTGCGTCAGCCAGGTGACCTGCGTGTCGTTGCTCATCGTGATTCCCTTCAGCATGGAACGAGACCGGCCGGTGTGGCCGGTCTCGTCCGCGAATCAGGGCAGTCTAGGGAACCCAGCAGTCGTGGATCAAGCCGGTGACGCCGCGGGACACCGTGTTCACAGGCGTGGAGATGCTGCGCGTGCGCTGGTCGGACGCCCGGAGCGCGATCTCCTTCCACCCGACGATCGTGTACGACTTGTCGAGGACCTGCACCGCGCACTTCGCTGCGGTGCCCGGGTCGACGGAGACCTGACTGTGCACGACGGTCTCGTGGTCGGACACGACCTGGTAGCCGATGTCGTCCGAGTCGAGACCGTGGCTGGTCTGTCCGGGGCCCGCCCAGATCACCCAGACGACGAACACGAGCACCACGGCGGCGGCGACGACGACGCCCACCACCCGCGCCCGACGAGCGCGGCCGGGCGTGCGGCCGTACCGGTCGTCCAGCGTCGCGGTCGTGCCGGCGGACGGCTGAGGTGCCGATGGGTGCTGCGGTTCGGACAGTTCGGGGCTCCCGGGGTGATTATCCTGATCCCAGGGTAGTTCACGTGTCGCTGTGCGCTGCCCGCGTCCGCCGCACGACCAGTGAGGAACCCCACGTGCCGTACCGCCTGATGGCCGTCCACGCCCATCCCGACGACGAGTCGAGCAAGGGAGCAGCGACGGCGGCGAAGTACGTGGCCGAGGGCAACCAGGTGCTGGTCGTGTCGTGCACCGGGGGCGAGGCCGGGGACATCCTCAACGAGCAGCTCGGCGAACCCGCGACCAGCAGGGCGCACCGCGACATGGCCGGGTACCGCCGCACCGAGATGGCCGGCGCGCAGGCGGCGCTCGGCATCGACCACGTCTGGCTCGGCTACCACGACTCCGGCCTGCCGGACGCCGAGAAGGGCGAGGTCGTGCGCCCCGGCACCTTCTCGACCGTGCCGCTCGAGTACTCCACCGAGACGCTCGTCCGGGTGATCCGCCGGTTCCGCCCGCACGTGCTCGTCACGTACGACGAGAACGGCGGCTACCCGCACCCCGACCACATCCGCACGCACGAGGTCTCCGTCGCCGCCTGGCGCGACGCGGCGGACCCGGCGAAGTACCCCGACGCCGGACCCGTCTGGTCGATCGCGAAGCTGTACTACGAGCGGACCATGAACCCGCGTCGCTTCCGGACGATCTTCGAGGCGCTGCAGGAGCGCGACCCGGACAGCCCCGCGATCGAGCAGCTCCGCGAGTGGGTGGAACGATTCGCCGACCGGCCCGACCTCGCCACGACGCACGTCGACGTGCACGAGTACTTCGACGCCCGCGACGCCGCACTGCGCGCCCACGCCAGCCAGGTGCCGCCGGACAGCGCCTTCTTCTACTGGCCGAACGACCTCCTCGCGACGGTGTGGCCGACCGAGGACTACCAGCTCGTCGAGGCCCGCGTGCCCACCGAGCTCCCCGAGTCCGACCTGTTCGCAGGCATCCCAGTCGACAAGGACACCACCGAGTGAGCACCATCGCGGCCGTACTCGCCGCCACCCCCAGCCCGAGCCCGACCTCGACGGTGCCGGACGTCGACGTGACGCCGGGCGTCGCCGGCTTCATCGCGATCGCGGTGGTCGCGGTCGTGACGATCCTGCTGGTCATCGACATGACCCGACGCATCCGTCGGACCCGCTACCGCGCGGAGATCCGGGAACGCCTCGAGGCCGAGGCCGAGGCGAGCACGACGGCGGACGGTCGCGCCGCGGTCACGACCGACGAGCCGGGACGGCGCGCGGCCGAGGACGGCCGGGCCGACCTCGGGGACGACACCGAGCGCGGGTGACGCGACCGGACGGCGGACGGGAGGCGCGGGGCGGATCCGTCCCGCGCCTCCCGTCCGCCGTGTGGTCCCCTGACGCGTCGCGCGCCGACGGGACGACGGGTGACGTGGGACCGCTGGCCAGCGGCCGCAGACCTCAGCGCACGGGGTGGAGTGCGACGAGGAGCACGCCGGCCCACTGCGCCGCGAACGCGACGACGGTCAGCGCGTGGAACACCTCGTGGAAGCCGAACAGCGTCGGTGACGGGTCCGGACGCTTGAACGCGTAGACCAGGGCGCCGACGATGTACGCGATCCCGCCGGACAGGATGAGGACCGTCATCGGGACGCTCGCCGCGAAGAACTGCGGCAGCAACCCGAGCGCGGCACACCCGAGCACGAGGTAGATCGGCACGTACAGCCAGCGCGGGGCGGTGATCCAGAGGACACGGAACGCGATGCCGAGCGCCGCGCCCGACCACATCACCCACAGCACCACGACCATCAGCGTGTGCGGCAGGGCGCAGATCGCGACCGGCGTGTAGGTGCCGGCGATCAGCAGCAGGATGTTCGTGTGGTCGATGCGCTTCAGCACGCGCTTGACCGTCGGCCCCCACGGGAAGCGGTGGTAGGTCGCCGAGACGCCGAACATCGCGAGCGAGGTGGCCATGAAGACGGCGCTGCCGACCTTCGCGGCGGGTGACCCGGCGAGGCAGATGAGCACGATCCCCATCGCGACGGCGAACGGGAACGCGCCGAGGTGGATCCAGCCGCGCCAGGCGGGTCGGGTCTCCGAGGTGCTGGCGACCGCGGTGCTCGCGGCCTCGTCGGTGAAGGGGACGTGGGGGAGCGTCCCGGTGTCGTGCTCGGCCTGCATGGTCCGACCGTAGGGCCGGATGCCGAACGAACGCCGAACACCGGGTGTCGCGTGCACCCGGGCCGTGGGCGGTTCCGAGGTCGGGTGCACTATGTTCGTCCCGTGAGCGGCAAGGTCGGATGGGCAGGGCGCGGGATCCTCTACCGCGCCTACCAGAGCCGCATCCGGCGACAGATCGACGACGCCGCCAAGCCGAAGCACGTCGCCATGATCGTGGACGGCAACCGGCGCTGGGCGAAGCAGCTCGGGCTCGAGTCGGCGGCGCACGGACACCGTGCGGGTGCGGCGAAGATCCCCGAGTTCCTGACCTGGTGCGACGACCTCGACATCCAGGTGGTCACGCTCTACCTGCTCTCCTCCGACAACCTCACCGGGCGCGGCGGCGAGGAGCTCGAACAGCTCGTCGGCATCATCGCCGACCTGGCCGGCACCCTCGCCGACCACCGGGACTGGCGGGTCCAGCACGTCGGCGCGGACGAAGGACTCCCGCCGGCGCTCCTCGCCGCGCTCGACGACGCCGAGCGACGCACCGCCGACCACACCGGCCTGCACGTCAACCTCGCCGTCGGGTACGGCGGTCGGCGGGAGATCGCCGATGCCATGCGCAGCATCGTCCGGGCGCACGGCGAGGGCGGCGGCACCCTGGACACGCTCGCCGAGGTCCTCACGCCCGAGCTCATCGGCGACCACCTGTACACG
This sequence comes from Curtobacterium sp. L1-20, assembly GCF_048755855.1. Lineage (GTDB taxonomy): Bacteria > Actinomycetota > Actinomycetes > Actinomycetales > Microbacteriaceae > Curtobacterium. Next base: position 1,397,249 of record NZ_CP151473.1, read on the forward strand.
CAGGGACAGCCCGACCCGGACCTCGTGATCCGCACCTCGGGCGAACAGCGGTTGTCGGACTTCATGCTCTGGCAGAGCGCGCACAGCGAGTTCTACTTCGTGGAGGCCTTCTACCCGGACCTGCGCGAGGTCGACTTCCTCCGGGCGGTGCGCGACTTCGGACTCCGGTCCCGCCGCTACGGGGGCTGACACCGCGCTGCGCTCAGCGGCCTGCGTTCGCCCCGCGGCGACCATCCCAGTAGACTCACAGGGTTTTCGTCCCACGGAAGGTTGCACCTGTGAACATCGCCGAGTATGCCTCAGGCTTCGCCGAGGAGCCCGGCTACCTCGACCACGCCGCCTTCGGGCCCGTGCAGACCGCGGTCCTCGAGGAACAGCGGGTCCTCGGCACCATCCAGGAGCACATGCGCTTCGGGGCCATGGAGACGCTCGACGAGCAGGACGCCCGGGTCCGCACCGTGGCCGCGCGCCTCGTCGGCCGCCGCGAGGACCAGGTCGTCTCGCAGACCTCCACGACCCCGGGCCTCCTGCACACCGCCTTCGGGCTGACCGGCGGCGTGCTCGTCTCCGCCGACGAGTACCCGTCGCTGCCGCTCGCCCTCGCCAGCGCCGCGTCGGCCACCGGCGGCCGCGTGCAGCCGGTCGTGATCGAGTCCGGCGCCGGCTGGATGACGCCGGCGCTCATCGCCGCACGCCTCACCGACGAGGTCACCGCCGTCGCCGTGTCCCTCGTCGACTGGCAGACGGGCTACCTCGCCGACCTCGCGGCCATCCGCGAGGCCATCGGCGACCGCCTGCTCATCGTCGACGCCATCCAGGGCTTCGGCGTCGTGGACGCCCCGTACGAGGTCGCCGACGTCGTCGCGACCGGTGGGCAGAAGTGGCTGCACGCCGGCTGGGGCACCGGCTTCACCGCCTTCAGCGACCGGGCACTGAACCGTCTGCGTCCGGCGCTGTCCGGCCCCCACGGCACGACCGGGTGGCCGACCGAGGTGCCGTCCGTGCGCCCCGGGGCAGCCGGGTTCCAGATGACGCGGGTCGACCCGGTCGCCCAGGCGCGCCTGGCGGTGTCGCTCGATCGACTCACCGCCGTCGGCGTGGCCGCGGTGCAGGAGCGCGTCGCCGACCGGGTCGAGCGGGTGTTCGACATCGCCGACGAGTTCGGCCTGTCGATCGAGTCCAGCCGTGACCCGGGCGAGCGCGCCGGCATCGTCGTGCTCCGTCCGCCGCAGGGTCGGCTCACGGCGCTCTCGGCGGCGTTCCACAACCATGGCGTCACCGCGACCACGCGGCTCGGCGTCGCCCGCGTGTCCGTCTTCGCGTCCACCACGGACGAGACGCTCGACATGTTCCGGGACGCCTGCCTGTCCTACGCCACGATGCAGTAGCGGCGCTGCGCCACCGCGGTCCGTGCTGCCGCGGTCCGTGCTGCCGCGGTCCGTGCTGCCGCGGTCCGTGCTGCCTGAGCGACACCGTGCCCCCGTCCGGTCGGGACCGTCCCGCGAGAGCGACGGTCTGACGCCGAACGACCGCGGCAGTCTGTCGCTTTCGCGCACGTGCGTGCGACCCGGCCGACGGGACCGGTCTCCTGTTCACGCGACCGTAACGCGGGGAACAGCGTGTCGCTGGTGTCGTGTCGGGGGTGCGACGTACGTTGTCGGCATCGGGCACCGCGCCCGATCGAAGCGGCCACAGTCGGTGCTTCGGGACCCGCTCCACGGCCGCGTTCGAGGACATGGACCGGGCCGAGCGCGGCCCGGGGATGGAGTGGTCGTGACCTCTCAGAACGTCTCTCGCGGAACACAGCAGCAGCACACCGCGGACTCGTCCACATCGGTCGCCCAGCGCACGTACGTGCTCGACACCTCGGTGCTCCTCAGCGATCCGCGGGCACTGTTCCGCTTCGCGGAGCACGCGGTCGTCCTGCCGGTCGTCGTCGTCAGTGAACTGGAGTCCAAGCGCAACGACCCGGAGATCGGGTACTTCGCCCGGCAGGCCCTCCGGCTCCTCGACGAACTGCGGATCGAGCACGAGCGGCTCGACTTCCCGATCGCGATCGGCGAGGGCGGGTCGTTCCGCGTCGAGCTGAACCACTCGAACCAGTCCGTCCTGCCGTCCGGGCTGCAGCTCGGCGACAACGACTCGCGCATCCTCGCGGTCGCCTCGAACCTGAAGAACGACGGCCTCGACGTCGTCGTCGTGTCGAAGGACCTGCCGCTCCGGGTCAAGGCGTCCTCGATCGGCATGGCGGCCGAGGAGTACCGCGCCGAACTCGCGGTCGACAGCGGCTACACCGGGGTCGCCGACCTGCAGGTGTCCGGGGAGCAGATGGCCGACCTGTACGAGCGCGAGGAGATCCGTTCCGCCGCGCTCGAGGGCATCCCGGTCAACACCGGCGTCGTCATCCACTCGGAGCGTGGCTCGGCCCTCGGACGCGTCGTCCCCGGCGGCTCGGTGACGCTCGTGCGCGGCGACCGCGAGGTCTTCGGCCTGCGCGGCCGGTCCGCCGAGCAGCGACTCGCCATCGATGCCCTGCTCGACCCGGAGATCGGGATCGTGTCGCTCGGCGGTTCTGCCGGCACGGGCAAGTCGGCGCTCGCCCTCTGTGCCGGCCTCGAGGCGGTGCTCGAACGGCAGCAGCACAAGAAGATCATGGTCTTCCGGCCGCTCTACGCCGTGGGCGGGCAGGAGCTCGGGTACCTGCCGGGCGACGCGAACGAGAAGATGAACCCGTGGGCGCAGGCCGTCTACGACACCCTCGGCGCGCTGGTGTCCGACAACGTCCTCGACGAGGTCGTCGAACGCGGCATGCTCGAGGTCCTCCCGCTCACGCACATCCGCGGGCGCTCCCTGCACGATGCGTTCGTGATCGTGGACGAGGCGCAGTCCCTCGAACGCAACGTGCTGCTCACCATGCTGTCGCGCATCGGGCAGAACTCGAGGGTCGTGCTCACCCACGACGTGGCGCAGCGGGACAACCTCCGGGTGGGCCGGCACGACGGCGTCGCGTCGGTGATCGAGCGCCTGAAGGGGCACCCGCTGTTCGCGCACGTCACACTGACGCGCTCGGAGCGGTCGGCGATCGCGGCGCTCGTGACCGAGCTGCTCGACTCGCCCGACCTCGTGTAGCGGCGCCGCGGGCCGCGGCCCGAGACTCGGCTCGGCGGACACATTCGCGGCTCGCGAACCGCGAAACCGTTCACCAGCGCGAGTCTCGGCGGTTGCGGCGCTCCGCCAGGACGGACGGGAGGCGCGGTGCCAGCCGGCACCGCGCCTCCCGTCTGCGTCTGCCGCGTCCGACGCGGGCTGCGTCCGTCAGTTCGGGTGCGTCATGCTCAGCACGTCGAGGGCGCTGTCGAGCTGCTCCTCGGTCACCTCGCCCCGCTCGACGTGCCCGAGGGCGATGACGGCTTCGCGGACGGTGACGCCCTCGGCCACGGCGAACTTCGCGACCTTCGCCGCGGCCTCGTACCCGATCACACGGTTGAGCGGGGTGACGATCGACGGCGAGGACTCGGCGAAGGACCGGGCACGGTCGAGGTTCGCCTCGAGGCCGTCGACGGTCTTGTCGGCCAGCACCCGCGAGCTGTTCGCGAGCAGCCGGATCGACTCGAGCAGCGCGGTACCCATCACCGGGATCGCGACGTTGAGCTCGAACGCGCCGGACGCACCTGCCCACGTGATCGTGGCGTCGTTGCCGATCACCCGGGCGGCCACCATGAGCGTCGCCTCGGGAATCACCGGGTTGACCTTGCCGGGCATGATCGAGGAGCCCGGCTGGAGGTCCGGGATGTGCAGTTCGCCGAGCCCGGTGTTCGGTCCGGAGCCCATCCAGCGCAGGTCGTTGTTGATCTTGGTGAGGCTGACCGCGATCACCTTGAGTGCCCCGGACGCCTCGACGAGGGCGTCGCGGGCGCCCTGCGCCTCGAAGTGGTCGAACGCCTCGGTGATCGGCAGGCCGGTGTCGTCGGCGAGCTGGGCGATCACCCGCTGCGGGAAGCCCTTCGGGGTGTTGATGCCCGTGCCGACCGCGGTGCCACCGAGCGGGACCTCGGCCACGCGGGGGAGTGTCGCCTGGACGCGCTCGATGCCGAGACGGACCTGACGGGCGTAGCCGCCGAACTCCTGACCGAGCGTGACGGGGGTGGCGTCCATGAGGTGGGTGCGCCCCGACTTCACGGCGTCCGCCCAGAGGGACGCCTTCGCCTCGAGGGCCTCGGCGAGGTGCGCGAGCGACGGCACCAACGTGCGGATGAGGGCTTCGGTCACGGCGACGTGCACCGACGTCGGGAAGACGTCGTTCGAGGACTGCGAGGCGTTCACGTGGTCGTTGGGGTGCACGGGGGACCCCGCGATGTCCGACGCCAGGGTCGCCAGGACCTCGTTCATGTTCATGTTCGACGAGGTGCCGCTGCCGGTCTGGTACACGTCGACCGGGAACTGGTCGTGGTGCTGGCCCGCGATGACCACGTCGGCGGCCTTCGCCACGGCGTCCGCCAACGCCGGCTCGACGATGCCGAGCTCCCCGTTGACGATCGCCGCCGCCCGCTTGATCCGGGCGAGGGCCACGATCTGCGCGGACTCGAGCCCGCTGCCGGAGATCGGGAAGTTCTCCACCGCGCGCTGCGTCTGGGCACGGTAGAGGGCGTTCCGAGGGACCCGCACCTCGCCCATCGTGTCGTGCTCGATGCGGTAGTCGCCGTCGGTCGCGGTGCTCGTGGTGGTGTCGGTCACGTCGTCGTGGTCCTTCCTGGGTGCGCAGTCGGAGCGGTCGCGCCGGCTGGTGGGCTGTCCCGGTGGCCGGGAGGGCGCCGGCGGGGTGTCCGCCGGATCCCGGGACGGTCGTCGTGGCGGTCGGTCAGGCCTGGCCCACGACGGTGTCGATCGTGACCTCGCCGGTGGTGAGGTCGTAGGTCGCGCCGACGACGGCCAATCTACCCTCGGCGATCGCGTCGGAGACGGCGCCGGAGCGCTCGATCACGTGGCGGAGCGTGGCCTCGAGGTGCGCGGCACCGACCGACTCCTGGGAGACCTCGGGGTCGGTGGCGCGGACCCGCTCGACGCTCGGGGCGATGGCGTCGACGAGGGCCTGCAGGTGCGGGGCCGGGACCGGTTCGCCCGAGCGTGCCGCGGCGACCGCGCCGCACCGGGTGTGCCGGAGCACGACGACGAGCGGGGTGCCGAGCGCGACGACGGCGAACTCGATGGACCCGAGGACGACGTCGTCGACGATCTGCCCGGCGTTGCGGATGGCGAAGAGGTCGCCGATCCCGGCGTCGAACACGTGCTCGAAGGGCACCCGCGAGTCGGAGCAGCCGAGCACGGTCGCGAACGGCGCCTGCGAGCCGGTGAGCTCGGTGCGGCGGTCGGGGTCGATGCGGCCCGTGCGGCGCTTGTCCGAGGCGAAGCGCGCGTTGCCCTCGACGAGCAGGCGGAGGGCGTCGGACGGGGTGGAGGCGGCGCGGTCGGGCATGGGGCTCCTCGGGACGGGACGGGACGGGTCTGGTCGGGGTGGGGTGCTGTCGGCGGCGGTCAGCCGGCGAGCTGCTCGCTGACGGCGGTGGCGACGGTCCGGAAGGACGAGGCGTTCGCGGTGCCGGACAGGACGATCGTGCTCCTGCCGAAGGTGGACACGAGGGAGTACGCCTGGTTGCCGGCGTCGTCGCCCTCGGCGCGTCGGTCGTACACGGTCCACTTCGTCCCGGCGATCGTGCGCGTGCCGGTGGCGGCGTGCTGCTCGAGCTGGTTCGACACCCACGTGGCGTTCGCCGCGATGCCCTGCTGCAGCCCGATGTACTGCTTGTCGGGCGTGATGAGGCCGACGGTCCAGACGCTCACGCCGTCGGTCGTCTTGTCCTTGAAGTCGGCACGGTTCGACGAGTACCCGTCGGGCAGCACCGGGGCGGCGAGCGTCACACCGGGCACCTTCGCCTGCGACGCGACCTGGCGGTAGTCGACTGCACGGTCGACGACGGTGGTGTCGGGACGGACGACCACCGCGACGAGGAACAGCACGATGCCGAGCGACGCGATGAGCGCGAGGACGAGGTTGAACGCCGTCTGGTGCTGCCGACGGGCGGTGCGGGCGGCGTCCTTCCGCGCCCAGGTCTCCTCGGCGGTCTCGGGGCGGCCGAGCTCCGCGACGATCGGGCGGCCGTCGGGATCGGTCACCGGGCACCGTCCGGGGTGGCTGCGCCGTCCGCGGTCTCGGACGCGGCGCGTGCGGCGTCGAGCCGGGCCCGTGCGCCGACGAGCCACTCCTCGCACCGGGCGGCGAGCGACTCGCCGCGTTCCCAGAGGGTCAGGGAGCGCTCGAGCGTGGCGGAGCCCTGCTCGAGCTCGGCGACGACGCGTACGAGTTCGTCGCGCGCCGCTTCGTAGCTCAGCGACCGGACGTCGGGCTGCTCGGGTTCCTGCTGGGATGACACGCGTCGATCCTACCGAGCGTCCACCGACGTGCGGCCCCCACCGACGCACCTGTGGAGGACGCGGACGGCGGACGGCACCCGTTCGGTCAGGAGCCGTCCGGCCCCGGTCCGTCCGGCTCCAGCGTGCCGGTCGCCGTCCCGGAGCCGAGGGTCACGTGCACGGCGGTCGCGCCGGGCAGGTCCGCCGAGCTGCGCACGACCCCGCCGTCGGGCGTCTGGACGATGGCGTACCCGCGGCGCAGCGTGTCCCGCGGCGAGAGCGAGCGGAGGCGTGCGGTGAGGTGGCCGACGTCCGCGTGGGACCGCTCGAGTCGACGGTCGAGCAGCTCGCGGGCGCGGGACAGGTCACGAGCGACCTCTTCCGCCCGGGTGTCGACCAGCCAGGCCGTCGAGGCGAGGGCCGGTCGGGAGCGCAGCGCGGCGATCCGGTCCGCCTCGACCCCGAGCGTGTGCGACAGCCGCAGGCCGAGGCGGGCGCGCGCGGCCCGGACGTTCGCGAGTTCCTCGGCGACGTCGGGCACGACCCGTTTCGCGGCGTCGGTCGGGGTGGAGGCACGGAGGTCGGCGACCTCGTCGAGGATGGGCCGGTCGGCCTCGTGGCCGATCGCCGACACGATCGGTGTAGTGGCGCCCGCAGCGGCGCGGACGAGACCCTCGTCGCTGAAGCCGAGCAGGTTCTGGAAGTCCCCGCCGCCGCGCGCGATGACGATCACGTCGACCTCGGGGTCGGCGTCCAGTTCGAGGATGGCCGCCGTCACCTCGCCGACGGTCCGTTCGCCCTGCACCGCGGTGTGCACCGTGCGGAACTCGACCTGCGGCCACCGCAGCTGCGCGTTGCGCTTGACGTCCTTCTCGGCGTCGGAGTCCTTGCCGGTGATCAGGCCGATGCGGTGCGGCAGGAACGGCAGGCGCTTCTTGCGCGCCGGGTCGAAGAGGCCCTCGTCGGCGAGGGTCCTCCGGAGCCGTTCGAGGCGTTCGAGCAGGTCCCCGAGGCCGACGTGCTTCATCTCGACGACCTGCATCGTCAGCGAGCCGCCCTTGACCCAGTAGTTCGGCTTGACCGCGGCGACGACCCGGTCGCCCTGCTTGATGTCGGCCGGCACCCGGGAGCGCACGCTCGACCAGATCGAGAACGACACCGTCGCGTCGACCTCGACGTCCTTGAGCTTGCCGTAGACATTGCCGCCGGCGACGTTCCACTGGGTGATCTCACCCTCGACCCAGGCGGTACCGAGGCGGTCGATCCAGTCGCGGAGCTTCGCACCGAGCAGCGCGACCGGCCACGGGTTGTCGGCCGTCGGTGGTCCCTGTTCGATCGCCATGTGCTCCTCCTGGTGGTGCAGTCCGATCCTGCCGGAAGCCGACGACACCGGCTCGCACGCACGGCGGGTCGGCGCCGACGTCCGCGCCCAGCCCGCGCGCGACGTGCTCACCTATCATCGGGGACGTGACGATCACCAACGGCCACACGGTCCCGCTCGCCCCGCCGCGGGTCCTCGCGGCGCGCGGCCGGCTGCGGGACGAGCCGGTCGCCGGCACCAAGAAGGTCCTGCTGGCCGCCCCCCGCGGGTACTGCGCCGGGGTCGACCGCGCGGTGGTCGCCGTCGAGCAGGCGCTCGAGCAGTACGGCGAGCCCGTCTACGTCCGCAAGCAGATCGTCCACAACGTCCACGTGGTGTCGACGCTCGAGCAGCGCGGTGCGGTCTTCGTCGACGACGTGGCCGAGGTGCCCCGTGGGTCCCACGTGGTCTTCAGTGCGCACGGCGTCTCGCCGGCGGTGGTCGCGGGAGCGGCGGACCGTGACCTGCACGCCGTCGACGCCACCTGCCCGCTCGTCACGAAGGTCCACCGCGAGGCGACCCGCTTCGCCCGCGCGGAGCGCACGATCATCCTCATCGGCCACGCCGGTCACGAGGAGGTCGAGGGCACCATGGGTCACGCCCCGGACCGCACGATCCTGGTGAACGGCCCCGAGGACGTCGCAGCGCTCGAGGTGCCGGACCCGGACAACCTCGTCTGGCTGTCGCAGACCACGCTGAGCGTCGACGAGACGATGGAGACCGTCCGGCTGCTGCGCGAGAGGTTCCCCGCGATCGAGGACCCGCCCTCGGACGACATCTGCTACGCCACGCAGAACCGGCAGGTCGCGATCAAGAAGGTGGCCCCCGCCGCCGACCTCGTGATCGTCGTCGGTTCCGCGAACTCGTCGAACAGCGTCCGCCTCGTCGAGGTCGCGCTCGAGCACGGCGCGCGGGCGGCGCACCGGGTCGACTACGCCTCGGAGATCCAGCAGGAGTGGCTCGACGGCGTCAGCACCGTGGGTGTCACGAGCGGCGCGTCCGTCCCGGAGGACCTCGTGACCGAGGTGCTCGAACAGCTCGCGGACGCCGGCTACGCCACCGTCGAGGAAGTGGTCACCGCGCACGAGGACCTCATGTTCTCGCTGCCCAAGGAACTCCGGACCGACGCGGCCGGCAACCCGACGCGCGGTCTCGGCGGTCGCCGCCGGTGAGCGACGAGCGTCCGGACGGCTGGTCCTCGGTGCCGGTCCGCGAACCGGGTCACGTCCCCGCGTCCGCTGACGGCCAGGAGGCGCGACACGCGTCCCCGGCGTCGGCCGGCGGCACGGCACCCGGTCGGGTCCAGGGCCGTCCCGCTCCGCACTACGGCGAGTACGCCCCGGAGGGCTGGGTCAACCCGGTGCTCGCCGAGGCGGAACGGCGCGAACAGGAGGAGCGGTCGCGCGCCCTCCGGCAGCAGGCGGCCCAGGACGCGGTCCGCGACCGCGCCGGCGGCCCCGCTGCACGGGCGTCGTCCCGTGCCACCGACCCCGACGGTGGTCGGTCCGGGACCCGCCCGGACGGCCGTCCCCTGCCGCTGTCGGCCCGGTTCGGCCGGTCGCCGATCGACTTCGTGCTGACCGTCGGCTTCCTCGCCGTCGGGCTGTGGACCGTCGTCGAGTCGCTCGCCGTCGGGTCGACCGCGTCGACCATCCGCACGGTGGTCGAGCAGCAGTACACCGAGCTGGCCGACCCGGCCGCGCTGTCGTCCGCGGTGCTCGTGCGTGCGCTCGTGCTCGCGGTGGTCTTCGTGCTCGTCGCCTGGTGGTCGCTCCGTCGGCTCCGCGCGCGGCGCTGGACGTTCTGGGTCCCGCTCGTCGGCGGGGTGGTCGCGACCGTGCTCGGGATGGTCCCGGTGATGGTCGTCATCTTCCAGGACCCGCGGTTCGCCGCCTACCTGCAGGGCGTGTCGGGCGGGTAGCCGGATCGCCCATGACACGGAGTGTCATCTGTGGGGTACGGTGAGGACATCCCGTGTCATCACTCTGCAGAAGGGCACCCCGTGTCGAAGCACGCCGCCGCCGTCCTCCGATCCGCGCGCGCGTCGCTCGTGGTCGCTCCCGTCGAGACCCCCGAGCCGCGCGCCGACGAGGTCGTGGTCCGGGTGCGCGCCGTCGCCGTGAACCCCGTCGACTGGGTGGTGCAGGGCACCGGACCGGTGACGTACCGGTGGCTGCGGTACCCCGCGGTGCTCGGTTCCGACGTGGCCGGCGAGGTCGTCGCGATCGGCTCGGACGTCACCCGGTTCCGGGTCGGCGACCGCGTCCTCGGCCTCGCGACCGGCACCGACCGTGGTCGTGACCCGCTGCGCGAGGGGGCGTTCCAGGAACACACCGTCCTGCTCGAGCGCCTGGCCGCGCCGGTCCCCGACGGGCTCTCGGACGCCGAGGCCGCCGTCCTGCCCCTGGGCGCCTCGACCGCGGCGTGCGCGCTCTTCCAGCCCGGGCACCTCGGTCTGACGATGCCCGGCTCGGAGGACCCGGTGCCGACCGGTGGGCGCGGGGTCGTCGTCGTGTGGGGCGGATCGACGAGCGTTGGCATGAACGCGGTCCAGCTCGCCCGGGCGGCGGGCTACGACGTCGTCAGCACCGCGTCGCCGCGCAACGCCGGACTCGTCCGGTCGCTCGGCGCCGACGTCGTCGTCGACCACAACGACCCCGGAGCGGTCGACGCCCTGGTGGCCGGGATCGCCGGTCGCCGGGTCGTCGGCGCCGTCGCGCTCGGCACCACCTCGGCCGCGGCCTGCACCGCCGTGCTGCGGCGGACGGGCGGCACCGTCCTCGCGCTGGCGAGCACGCCCGTGTCGCTCGACGGCCTCGCCGGGCGACGTCGCCTCTTCCCGGCGATGCTGCCCGTGTTCGGACGGATCGGGATCACGATGGCCGGCATCATGACGCGCGCCCGACGGAGCGGCATCCGAGCGGCGTTCGTCTGGGGCAGCAGCCTGCGGGACGACGAGGTCGGACGGCGGATCTGGGGCGAGGTCATCCCGCGTGGTCTCGCCGACGGCACGCTGCGCGCCCTGCCGGAGCCCCTCGTCGTCGGCTCGGGTCTCGAGGCCGTGCAGGGGGCGATCGATCGCCAGCGCGCCGGGGTGTCGGCGCGGAAGGTCGTCGTGACGCTCTAGGACGCCAGGAACGCACCGACGGCGCCGTGCAGGGCCGCCAGGTCGTCGACGTGCACGAGTTCACGGACCGAGTGCATCGACAGCAGCCCCACGCCGATGTCGATCGTCGGGATGCCGAGCCGGGTCGCCGCGATCGGCCCGATGGTGGAACCGCCGGGGATCGTGTTCACGTTGACGAACGGCTGCCACGGCACGCCGGCGGTGTCGCATGCGGCGGCCCACACGGCCTCGCCCTTCGCCTCGGTCATGTAGCGCTGGTTCGCGCTGATCTTCAGCAGCGGGCCGGCACCGGGGCGCGGACGGTTCGTCGGGTCGTGCTTCTCGGGCTGGTTCGGGTGGACCAGGTGCCCGGCGTCACTGGACAGCAGCCACGAGGCACGGAACGCCCGGGCGGCCTCGGAGCGCGAGGCACCGAGGCCCTCCTGCACCCGGCCGAGCACGTCCTCGAGGAACGGGCCACCGGCGCCGGACGGGGTCGAGGAGCCGATCTCCTCGTGGTCGAACGCGGCGAACACCGGGATGTGGTCGCCGTCGGCGGGAGCGTCCACGATGCCCCGGAGACCGGCGTGCACGCTCGTCAGGTTGTCCATCCGGCCGGAAGCCAGGAACTCCCGCTCGATGCCGATCCGGGCCGGTGCCTGGGTGTCGGCGAGGAACAGGTCCCACGACACGCACGTCTCCCCGAGCCGCGCGCGCAGCCACGACACCACGTCCGTCCCGCCGGCATCGCCGTCGACCCCGACGATCGGCAGGGTGTGCCGCTGACGGTCGATCTCCTTGCCGTCGTTCACGCCGCGGTCGAGGTGGATCGCCAGGTTGGGGATCCGTGCGACGGCGTCGGTGCTGACCAGGCGGACCGTGCCGTCGGCGTCGACGACCCGGCCGGCGATCCGGAGGTCCCGGTCGAACCACGTGGACAGGAGCGCACCGCCGTAGACCTCGACGTTCAGCTGCTCCCACCCGCCGGTCCGCACGCCCGGGTTCGGCTTGATGCGGAACCCGGGGGAGTCGGTGTGCGCGCCGAGGATGCGGAACGGCGTGGTCGCGGTCGCCGACGCCGGCAGACGCCAGGCGATGACCGCGCCGTCCCGCACGACGACGTAGGCGCCGGCCTCGGTGGGCCAGGCGTCGAGCTCCGACAGCTCGGTGAACCCCGCCGCCACGAGCTGGTCCCGTGCGACCGCCGCCGCGTGGAACGCGGTCGGGGACTCGGTGACGTACTGGGCGAAGGCGGAGGTGATGGCGTCGGTGGTCACCGGCCCATCGTGTCACGGGCGGTGGCGGTGACCGGACGCAGGACGGGGCGCGTCCGCCGGACGCGCCCCGTTCCTCCAGGCTGGTGCCTGCTGGTCAGCCCTGGGTGTGCCCGGCGGAGCCGAGGACCTTCGCGGCCTCGCCGACGCGGGCCGCCATGGCGGTCTCGGCGACCTTGCCCCAGGCGCGGGGGTCGTACTGCTTCTTGTTGCCGACCTCGCCGTCGATCTTCAGCACGCCCTCGTAGTTCCGGAACATCGAGTCCGCGATCGAGCGTGTGAACGCGTACTGCGTGTCGGTGTCGATGTTCATCTTGATGACGCCGTTGCGCACGGCCTCGTGGATCTCGTCGTCGGTCGAACCGGAGCCGCCGTGGAAGACGAGGTCGAGGGGGTTCTCGCCGGTGCCGTGCTTCTGCGCGACCGATGCCTGGATCTCGCCGAGGAGCTCGGGGCGGAGCTTGACGTTGCCCGGCTTGTAGACGCCGTGCACGTTGCCGAAGGTGAGCGCGGCGATCCAGCGACCCTGATCACCCAGGCCGAGCGCGTCGACGACCTTCTCGACGTCGTTCGGGGTGGTGTAGAGGGCGTCGTTGGTGCCCTCGTGCTGGACACCGTCCTCCTCGCCGCCGACGACGCCGATCTCGACCTCGAGGATCGCGTTGATGTTGCGCGTCTTCTCGATCATCGTGCGGGCGATCTCGATGTTCTCGTCCAGGGGCACGGCCGAGCCGTCCCACATGTGGGACTGGAAGATCGGGTTGCGGCCCTGGCGGACCTCTTCCTCGCTGGCTGCGATGAGCGGGAGGACGAAGCCGTCGAGGGCGTCCTTCGGGCAGTGGTCGGTGTGCAGGGCGACGGTGATGTCGTAGTTCTTGGCGACCTCGTGGGCGAAGCGCGCCATCGCGAGGGCACCCGCAGCGCGGTTCTTCACGGTGTGGCCGGCGAAGTAGTCGGCGCCGCCGGTGGTCACCTGGATGATGCCGTCCGAACCGGCTTCCTGCAGGCCCTGGAGGACGGCGTTGATCGTCTGCGACGAGGACACGTTGACCGCGGGGTAGGCGAACTTGCCGGCCTTCGCTCGTTCGAGCATCTCGGCGTACTGTTCCGGCGTTGCGATGGGCACTGCGATCTCCTTCGACTGGTGGTTCGACGCCGAGCCTAGTCAGCGACCCTCCACGGGTTACAGCGTGCACGTCCGTGCACGTCCGTGCACCCCGTGCGGTGGCCCGGAGGCGGCTCGGTAGGCTCTGGTCGTGACTCCCACCACTGAGACCGGCTCCCTGTTCCTCCAGCCCGACCGCAACCTGGCGCTCGAGCTCGTGCGCGCGACCGAGGCCGCCGCGATCCGGGCGCAGCCGTGGGTCGGACGGGGCGAGAAGAACCTCGCCGACGGCGCGGCCGTGGACGCGATGCGCAAGTTCCTCGGCACCGTGAACTTCGACGGCGTGGTCGTCATCGGCGAGGGCGAGAAGGACAACGCCCCGATGCTCTACAACGGCGAGCACGTCGGCAACGGCCACGGCCCCGCCTGCGACATCGCGGTCGACCCGATCGACGGCACGTCCCTCACCGCCGCAGGCCGCCAGAACGCGATCTCGGTGATGGCCGTCTCCGACCGCGGCTCGATGTACGACCCGTCCGCGGTGTTCTACATGGACAAGATCGCCGCCGGTCCCGAAGGGCGTGGGGTCCTCGACCTCGAGAAGCCGATCGGCGAGAACATCCGCGCGCTCGCGAAGGCGAAGGGCAAGGACCTCGAGGACATGGTCGTCGCCGTCCTCGACCGGCCCCGCCACGACGAGCTCATCCGCGCCATCCGTGCCACCGGTGCGGGCACCCGCCTGCTGCTCGACGGCGACGTCGCCGGCGGGATCGCCGCGGCGCTGCCGGGTTCGAACATCGACATGTGCGTCGGTGTCGGCGGCACGCCGGAGGGCATCATCACCGCGTGCGCGATCAAGGCGCTCGGCGGCGTGATCCTCGGCAAGCTCCAGCCCAAGGACGACGAGGAACGCCAGAAGGCGATCGACGCCGGCCACGACCTGGACAAGGTCCTCGACCAGGACGACCTCGTCACGGGCGACAACACGTTCTTCGTCGCGACCGGCGTCACCGACGGTGTCCTGGTGGACGGGGTCCGCCGCTCGCGCGGCGTCATCCACACCGACTCGCTCGTGCTCCGGTCGCGGTCGAACACCATCCGCCGCATCCAGGCCGACCACCGCGCCGAGAAGTGGTTCTGATCCGCTGAGCCCCACCGGTCCTGACCGGTACCGCACCCCGGTGCGCACATCGCGCCCCGTCCCGACGGGGCGCGATGTCCGTTCCGGGGTGCGACGCGGAGCGGGGCGGCTCGCGATCCCGGCGGCCGGCGCCGGGGCGGCTCAGTCGCGGTCGACGGCGGCGACGAGCTCGGGCGCGGTGAGCAGCCGGGGTTCGTCCTCGATCGCAGTGGGGTCGGCGATGACCTTCGACTCGTCGAGCAGGGACAGGCGTCGCGCGCTCGGCAGGACCTGCCGTTCGAGCGAGCCCACGAAGCGGTTGTAGTCGACGACGGAGCCGCGGATCGACCGGCCGAGCTTGTCGACGTGCTGCGCCATCGTGGACAGACGCCCGTGCAGCTCACGCGAGATCGTGAAGAGCTCGCGTGCCTCTTGTGTGACGACGTCCTGTTGCCACGAGAACGCCACGGTCTTGAGCACCGACCACAGGGTCACCGGCGACGCCAGGGCGATCCGCTTCCGGAAGGCGTGGTCGAGCAGCCCGGGGTCCGCCGCCAGCGCGCTCGAGACGAGCGACTCCGACGGGATGAACGCGACGGTCAGTTCGGGGGAGGCGTCGTACCCGCTCCAGTACTCGCGGGCGGCCAGGGCGTCGACGTGCGCGCGCAGCGCCTTGACGTGCTGCGCGACGAGCTGCTGGCGTCGCGCTCCCTCGGCGCCGGTCGCGGTCGCCGGGATCTCGGCCGCCTGCAGGTAGGCGCTGAACGGGACCTTCGCGTCGACGGCGATGGTCTTCCCACCGGGCAGGTGCACGACCATGTCGGGTCGGGCGGCGCCGGCGGTCGTCGTGACCGAGGACTGCACGTCGAAGTCGACGCGTTCGAGCAGCCCTGCCGCCTCGACCACGTTGCGCAGCTGGGTCTCGCCCCACACCCCGCGGGTGCTGTTCGACGACAGGGCGCTGGCGAGGGTGTCGGCCGTGGCGCGGAGGCGTTCCTCGGACTCGGCGGCCGACCGCAGCTGCGCGGAGAGCGCGCCGTACTGCTCGCTGCGGGACTGCTCGAGCTCGGCGATCTTGGCCCGCATCACGTCGAGCGTCTGCGCGACCGGGCTGAGCGCCGACAGCACCTTCGACTCGTCCTGCGACCGCGCGGCGTCGGCACCGTGCATGCGCTGGACGAGGTGCTCGAGCTCGGCGGACCGGCGCTCGAGCGAGTCCACCTGTCGGCGGTACTGGGCGTCCTGGGCGTCGAGCCGTTCCTCGGCGTCGCGTCGGACGGCGTCGAGCTGCCCGCGGAGGGCCTCGGCCGTGGCACGCGCCGAGGCGGCGTCCACGCCGGCCCGCGAGCGGGCGAGGGACCACGCGACGACCGCACCGACGGCGGCGCCGATCGCGAGACCGATGACCAGGGCGAGGATCTGCATGTCGTGACAGTGACAGATCCCACCGACACCGTGCCTCCCGGCACACCGGTGCCGCCGGACCGACCCGAGCGACCGCCCGCCATCACCCGGCCCGCTCGCCGACCCATGTCATGACATAAGGACGAACATGGTGTACGGTCGTGATCGTCCGACGATGAAGCCGCACGGAAGGTCCCCGTCGCATGACGAACCGCGCTCCACACGCCTACGACGTGATCACCATGGGTCGTGTCAGCGTGGACGTCTACCCGCAGCAGACGGGTCCGCTGGAGGACGTGTCGACCTTCTCGAAGTCGGTGGGCGGCAGCGCCACGAACGTCGCGATCGCCGCGGCCCGCCACGGAGCGGACGCCGCCGTCATCACCCGGACCGGCAACGACCCCTTCGGTCGCTACATCGCCCGCACGCTGCCGGAGTTCGGCGTCGCGAACGCGTTCGTCGAGACGGTCGACGGGCTCAACACCCCGGTCGCGTTCTGCGAGGTCTTCCCGCCGGACGACTTCCCGCTCTACTTCTACCGGGCGCCCAAGGCACCCGACCTCATGATCACGACGGCCTCACTGCCGCTGCACGAGATCGAGCGGGCGCGGATCTTCTGGACGACGGTGACGGGGCTCAGCGAGGAACCGAGCCGGAGCGCCCACCACGCCGCCCTGCGGGCACGGAGCGACGCGACGAACGACACGAAGCTGCACACCGTGCTCGACCTCGACTACCGGTCGGTGTTCTGGTCGAGCCCCGGTGCCGCCACCCGCGAGGTCGCCGTCGCCCTGGAACACGCGACCGTCGCCGTCGGCAACCGCGAGGAGTGCGAGGTCGCCGTCGGGGAGACCGACCCGGTGCGCGCCGCCGACGCCCTGCTCGACCGCGGCGTCGAGGTCGCCATCGTGAAACAGGGCCCCGAGGGTGTCCTGGCGAAGACGCGCGACGAGTCCGTCGTGCTCCGGCCGCACCGCATCGAGGTCGTCAACGGGCTCGGTTCGGGGGACGGCTTCGGGGGTGCGCTGACCCACGGCCTGCTGCAGGGGTGGAGCCTCGGACGGACCCTCGCGTTCTGCAACGCCGCCGGTGCCATCGTCGCGACGCGGTTCGAGTGCTCGACCGCCATGCCGACGACCGACGAGGTCGAGCGCTTCCTGCAGGAGGACCCGACCGACGGCACCACCACCGCGCAGGAGTCCGTCCGTGCCTGAGATCAGCAGCGCCGCCTTCGACCGCCTCCGCGACGTCCGCGCCGGTCAGCCCGACCTCGTCCGTGCGACGCTCGACGCCCGCCGGCGGCGCGGTCTGCTCGGCGACGACGGCAAGCTCTTCATCGTCGCGGCGGACCACCCCGCGCGCGGGGCCCTCGCCGTCCGCGGTGACGGGTCCGCGATGGCCGACCGCTACGACCTGCTCGAGCGGCTCGTCACCGCGCTCCGCCGACCGGGCGTCGACGGCGTCCTCGGCACCCCGGACGTCATCGAGGACCTCGCACTCCTCGGCGCCCTCGACGGCAAGGTGGTCGTCGGGTCGATGAACCGCGGCGGCCTGCGCGGCGCGACCTTCGAGATGGACGACCGGTACACGGCGTACTCGGCGTCGTCCATCGCGGACGCCGGGCTCGACTTCGCGAAGCTCCTCGTCCGGATCAACCTCGCCGACGCCGCCACCGCCCGCACCCTCGAGGCGACGGCGCGCGCGGTCACCGAGGCAGCGGCGCGGCGCCTGCCGATCATGCTCGAGCCGTTCGTGTCCGCGTGGCGCGACGACGCGATCGTCAACGACCTCAGCGCGGACGCGGTGATCACGTCGATGGCGATCGCCGCCGGCCTGGGGGAGTCCAGCGCCTACAGCTGGCTGAAGGTCCCCGTCGTCGACGACATGGAGCGGGTGATGGCGGCCACCACGCTGCCGACGCTCCTGCTCGGCGGCGACCCGTCCAGCCGCCCGCTCGAGACCTACGCGAAGTGGGCCGACGCGCTCGCGCTGCCCGGCGTCCGCGGGCTGGTCGTCGGTCGCACCCTGCTCTACCCGCCGGACGGCGACGTCGCCGCCGCGGTGGACGTCGCCGCCGGCCTCGTCCACACGACCGTGTCCACCACCACCCTCGAAGGAAGCAACGCATGACCACCACGGAGCAGACCACCACGACGGTCGGTCACTGGATCGACGGCAAGCGTGTGGAGTCGACGTCGGGGGACACCGCGCCGGTGTTCGACCCGGCGTTGGGCGTGGAGACGAAGCGCGTCGCGTTGGCGAGCGAGGACGAGATCCGTGCGGCGATCGCGAGTGCGAAGGCGGCGTTCCCGGCCTGGAGCGACCTGTCGCTGTCGAAGCGGCAGCAGATCATGTTCGCCTTCCGCGAGGTCCTCAACCGCGACAAGGCGGAACTCGCCGAGATCATCACGAGCGAGCACGGCAAGGTCATCGACGACGCCCTCGGCGAGATCGCCCGCGGGCAGGAGGTCGTCGAGCTCGCCACGAACATCCCGAGCCTGATGAAGGGCGAGTTCTCCGACCAGGTGTCGACCGGCATCGACGTCTACTCGATCCGGCAGCCGCTCGGCGTGGTGGGCATCATCAGCCCGTTCAACTTCCCGGCGATGGTGCCGCTGTGGTTCCTGCCGATCGCGATCGCCGCCGGCAACACCGTCGTCCTCAAGCCGAGCGAGAAGGACCCGAGCGCCGCCGTCTGGCTGGCCGAGAAGTTCCAGGAGGCCGGCCTGCCCGACGGTGTGTTCACCGTGCTCAACGGCGACAAGCGCGCCGTCGACGGCCTGCTCACGAGCCCGGACGTCGAGTCCATCTCCTTCGTCGGGTCGACGCCGATCGCCCAGTACGTCTACGAGACCGGGACGAAGCACGGCAAGCGGGTGCAGGCCCTCGGCGGGGCGAAGAACCACATGCTCGTCCTGCCCGACGCGGACCTCGACCTCGTCGCCGACAACGCCATCAACGCGGGCTTCGGATCCGCGGGCGAGCGCTGCATGGCGATCTCGGTGATCGTCGCCGTCGAGCCGGTGGCGGACGCGCTCGTCGAGAAGATCACCGAGCGCGCGGCGACGCTGCGGATCGGGGACGGGCGCCGGGGCTGTGACATGGGGCCGCTGGTCACTGAGCAGCACCGGGACAAGGTCGCCTCGTACATCGAGGTCGCGGAGCAGGACGGCGCGACGGTCGTCGTGGACGGCCGCACCGTGCGACCAGACGGTGACGCGAACGGCTTCTGGCTCGGACCGACCCTGATCGACCGGGTGCCGACGACGAGCCGCGTCTACACCGAGGAGATCTTCGGCCCGGTGCTGAGCGTCGTCCGCGTCGCCTCCTACGAGGAGGGCCTCGCCCTGATCAACGACGGTGCGTTCGGCAACGGCACGGCGGTCTTCACGAACGACGGTGGCGCTGCGCGCCGCTTCCAGCGCGACGTGCAGGTCGGCATGATCGGCATCAACGTGCCGATCCCGGTGCCGGTCGCCTACTACTCGTTCGGTGGCTGGAAGCAGTCGCTGTTCGGCGACCACAAGGCGTACGGCGCCGACGGCGTCAGCTTCTTCACCCGCCAGAAGGCGATCACCAGCCGGTGGCTGGACCCCTCCCACGGCGGCATCAACCTCGGCTTCCCGTCGAACGGCTGACGGTGACGACAGCGATGACGCGACACGACCGGCAGGACGGCTGGTTCATCCCGGCCGGGTCCCGCCCCGAGGCGGGCTGGACCGACGTCGTGGACGGCCGCGTCGCGGGGTGGACGCACACCGGCCTGCGGACCGGCGCCCTCACCGACGGTGGCGAGCTGCGCCTCCCGGCAGACGCCGTGGAGCGCATCGTGGTGCCGCTCGCCGGGTCGTTCCACGTCGAGTACGCGGGCGACGCCGGAACCGGCGACCAGGCACTGGAGGGACGGAGCGGGGTCTTCGACGGCCCCACCGACGTCCTGTACCTGGGATCCGGGACGGAGGCGCGGATCACCGGCAGCGGTCGGGTCGCGGTCGCCGAGGCGCCCACCGACACCGTCGAGCCGACCACGTACGTGGGCCGGCAGGACGTGCCCGTCGAGCTCCGCGGCGCCGGACGGTCGAGCCGGCAGGTGCACAACTTCGGGACCCCGGCCGCACTCGACGCGGACAAGCTCATCGTGTGCGAGGTGATCACGCCGGCCGGCAACTGGTCGTCGTACCCGCCGCACAAGCACGACACGACGGTGCCGGGCGAGGAGTCGGACCTCGAGGAGATCTACTACTACGAGGCCGCGGTCGCCCGCGGCCTCGCCGCTCCGGCCGGAGCCGACCCGTTCGCCCTGCACCGGACCTACGCCTCCGACGACCGACCGATCGACGAGTTCCGCCAGGTGCGGACGGGCGACATCGCCCTGGTGCCGTACGGCTGGCACGGGCCCGCGGTCGCGGCGCCGGGCTACGACATGTACTACCTCAACGTGATGGCCGGGCCCGACCCGGAGCGCGTGTGGAACATCACCGACGACCCGGCGCACGGCTGGGTCCGGCAGACGTGGGAGCACGAGACGCTCGACCCCCGTCTGCCCTACGAGAGGAAGCACGCGTGACCACCGAGACGCGGCGGATGACCGTCGGCCAGGCCCTCGTCGAGTTCCTGGCGAACCAGTGGACGGTCGACGGCGACGTCCGCGAGCGCACGATCCCCGGGATCTTCGGGATCTTCGGGCACGGCAACGTCGCGGGGCTCGGCCAGGCCGTCAAGCAGCTCCACGTCGAGCAGCCCGGTCTGCTGCCGTACCACCAGGCCCGGAACGAGCAGGCGATGGTGCACCAGGCCGTCGGGTACGCCCGCATGCACCGCCGGCGGGCGACCTACGCCGCCACCGCGTCCGTGGGGCCCGGGGCGGCGAACATGCTCACCGGCGCCGCGCTCGCGACGACGAACCGGCTGCCGGCGCTGCTGCTGCCGTCGGACACCTTCGCCACCCGGACCACGGACCCGGTGCTGCAGCAGATCGAGATGCCCCACGACACCTCGCTGCAGGTGACCGACGCGTTCCGTCCGCTGTCACGCTTCTTCGACCGCGTCGAGCGGCCGGAGCAGCTGTTCTCCGTCGCGCTCGCCGCGATGCGGGTCCTGACCGACCCGGCCGAGACCGGTGCGGTCACGATCGCGCTGCCGGAGGACGTGCAGGCCGAGGAGCTGGAGGTCCCGCTGGCCTTCCTGCAGCCGCGCGAGTGGCACCTCCGCCGCCCGTTGCCCGAGCACGGCCCGCTGGCGCGAGCGGTGGCCGCGATCGCCGCCGCGGAGCGTCCGCTCGTCGTGGCCGGCGGCGGGGTCCTGTACTCGGACGCCGCAGCGGAGCTCCGGGCGTTCGTCGAGGCCACCGGCATCCCGGTCGGCACCTCGCAGGCCGGTGGCGGATCGTTGCCCTGGGACCACCCGCAGTACCTCGGCGGGATCGGCGCGACCGGTACCGCCGCCGCCAACGCGATCGCCGCGCAGGCCGACGTCGTGATCGGCATCGGGACGCGGTACAGCGACTTCACGACGGCGTCGCGGACCGCGTTCCAGGACCCGGACGTCACGTTCGTCAACGTCAACGTCGCCGCGTTCGACGCGTACAAGCACGGCACGCAGCTGCCGGTGGTCGCGGACGCCCGGGAGGCGCTGGTCGCCCTGACCGCGGCGCTGACGGCCGACCCCGCGTCCGTCGTGGACCCCGCGTACGCCGCCGAGATCGCCTCGCGGAAGGCCGCGTGGGACGCGGTGGTCGACGAGGCGTTCGCCCCGTCGGGCGCCGCGTTGCCCGGCCAACCGGAGATCATCGGCGCCGTGCAGTCCGCGTCCGACCCGCGCGACGTCGTGGTCCAGGCGGCGGGGTCGCTGCCGGGCGACCTCCACAAGCTGTGGCGGGTGCGTGACGACCTCGGCTACCACGTCGAGTACGCCTTCTCGTGCATGGGCTACGAGATCGCCGGCGGCCTCGGCGTCCGTCGGGGTGCCCCGGACCGCGACACGATCGTGATGGTCGGTGACGGCTCCTACCTGATGCTGCACACGGAGCTGGTGACCGCGGTGGCCGAGGGACTCAAGATCATCGTCGTCCTCGTGCAGAACCACGGGTACGCATCGATCGGGCACCTGTCCGAGACCGTCGGGTCGGAGCGCTACGGCACCCGGTACCGCTACCGCGACGAGACGCAGTCGTTCGACGACGGCGACCCGCTGCCCGTCGACCTGGCGGCGAACGCCCGCTCGTACGGCGTCGACGTCATCGAGGTGCAGCCGGGGCCGGACAGCATCGAGGACCTGCGCGCCGCGGTGCGTCAGGCGAAGGCCAACGACCACACCACCCTCGTGCACGTGAACGCGGACCCGCTGGTCTACGCGCCGGACGGCGACGGCTGGTGGGACGTGCCGGTGGCGCAGACCGCCACGCTCGAGAGCACGCGGGCCGCCCGCGCCGAGTACGAGCAGCAGGTCGCGGCGCAGCGGCCCCTGCTCGGTTGACACCCCTCCGACAGGAAGCGACAGCGACGTCATGACCGACACCGTCACCCCCGCGACGCCCGGCGACGGCCCCGCCACCGGCGCCCCGGCCTCCATCCGCATCGGCACGGCCCCCGACTCGTGGGGCGTGTGGTTCGCCGACGACCCCCGGCAGGTGCCGTGGCAGCGGTTCCTCGACGAGGCGTCCGCCGCCGGGTACGAGTGGATCGAACTCGGACCCTACGGGTACCTGCCCACCGATCCCGCGCAGCTGTCCGACGAGCTCGAGTCCCGTGGGCTCAAGCTGTCCGCCGGCACCGTGTTCACCGGCTTCCACAAGGGCGACGACCAGTTCCAGCGCGCCTGGGACCAGGCCGTCGCGGTGGCCGGGCTCGCGGCGGCGCTCGGCGCACGGCACCTCGTGACGATCCCGGACCTGTGGCGGTCCGACGCCACCGAGGAGGTCCTCGAACCGCGGACCCTCACCGACGAGCAGTGGGACCGGCTCGGCAGGGGCCACGACCAGCTCGGCAAGGCCCTGCTCGAGGAGTTCGGCGTCCACCAGCAGTTCCACACGCACGCCGACAGCCACGTCGGCACGTACGAGGAGACCGTGCGCTTCCTGTCCGAGACGGATCCGGCGTACACGAACCTCTGCCTCGACACCGGGCACTTCGCGTACTACGGCGGCGACAACCTGCGGCTCATCGCCGAGCACCCGGAGCGCATCGGGTACCTGCACCTCAAGCAGGTGGACACCGAGCTGCTGTCCGACGTGCTGGAGCACGACGTCCCGTTCGCCACCGCCGTCGCGCAGGGGATCATGACCGAACCGCCGCACGGCTCCCCGGCGCTCGCGCCGATCATCGAGGCCGTCGCGGCGATCGACCCGGAGATCTTCGGCATCGTCGAGCAGGACATGTACGGCTGCGCCGTCGACGCCCCCGGACCGATCGCCGAGCGGACGTTCCAGCACATCTTCGGCGCGACCACCGCCGCCCGCACGTCCTGACGCCGTCCACCCACAGGAGAACAGCATGAGCACCACCGAGAACCTCCGCGTCGCCGTCGTCGGCGCGGGCGCCATGGGCAGCGACCACGTCCGTCGGATCACCTCGACCACCGCCGGCGCCGACGTCGTGGCGATCGTCGACCCGGACACCGCCCGTGCGACGGCCGCCGCGGCGAACGCACCGGGCGCGATCACCGCGGCGTCGTTCGAGGACGCCCTCGACGCCACCGCGATCGACGCGGTGATCGTCGCGACCCCCGGGTTCCTGCACGAGCCGGTCCTCGTACCGGCGCTCGAGCGCGGTCTCGCCGTCCTCTGCGAGAAGCCCCTCACCACGAGCGCCGAGGACTCGCTGCGCATCGTCGAGCTCGAGCAGGCGACCGCCGAGCGCCCGCGGATCCAGGTCGGGTTCATGCGCCGGTTCGACGCGGGCTACCAGGAGCTGCGGGCCCTCCGCGAGTCCGGCGCGAACGGCGCCCTGCTCGCCCTGCACCACGCGCACCGCAACCCGACGACACCGCCGAACTTCAGCGAGTCGATGCTCATCCACGACTCGGTGATCCACGAGATCGACATCATCCCGTTCATCACCGGCGAGGCGATCACGAGCGTCGAGGTGAAGAAGCCCCGGAAGAACTCGCTCGCGCCGGCGGACCTGCCCGAGCCGCAGTTCGTCCTCTTCACGACGGAGTCCGGCACGATGGCGATCGTCGAGATCAACGTGAACGCGCAGTTCGGGTACCAGGTCACGACCGACGCCGTCTTCGAGTCCGGCGTCGCGTACATCGGCCGTGAGACGTCGTTGACGCTCGTGTCGCAGGGCGTCTCCGGGCAGGGCGTCACCCCGTCGTTCGTCGAGCGCTTCGGTGCCGCCTACGACGAGGAGGTCCAGCGCTGGGTCGACGCCGCGAAGCACGGCGGCATCGACGGACCGAGCGCGTGGGACGGCTACACGGCGTCCGTCGTCGCCGAGGTCGCCGTCCGCGCGCAGCAGTCCGGTGCGCTCGAGCAGGTGACCTACGCCACCGCCAGGCCCGCCTTCTACGACGGGGGCGACACTGCGCCCCGGGGAGCCTGACCGGTGCCGAAGATCGCCCTCGACCCGACCCCGTACCACCACGACCTGTCGCTGCTGGAGTTCCCGCAGAAGGTCGCCGACCTGGGCTACGAGTACCTGCAGCTCACCCCGCACCGCGACTTCATCCCCTTCCACCGCCACCCGAAGGCCGACGACGAGCTCGTCGACGCGTTCGCGGCGGCCTGCGCGGCCGCGGGCGTGCAGATCGCCAGTGTGCTGCCGGTCCTGCGGTGGTCGGGGCCCGACCGGGACGCCCGCGAGGCAGCGGTGACGAAGTGGAAGCGGGTCATCGAGATCACGAAGCGGCTCGGCGTGGACACCATCAACACCGAGTTCTCCGGTCGCCCCGAACGCGCCGAGGAGTCCGAGGACGCCTTCTACCGGTCGATGGAGGAACTCCTGCCGATCATCGAGCGCTCCGGGATGCGGGTGCTCATCGACCCCCACCCGGACGACTTCGTCGAGGACGGCCTCGAGGCGCTCCGGGTGATCCGCGGCCTCAACTCGAAGCACGTCGGCTTCGTCTACGTCGCCTGCCACACGTTCCACTACGGCGGCAACACGGACGAGATCATCGACGCGGCGGGCGACGCACTGCAGCTGGTGCACGTCGCCGACGCCTACGACCACCGCCGCTCGCACGGCCTGCGCTACATCACGAACCCACCGGGCAACGCCGTCCGCGTCCACCAGCACCTGCCGGTCGGTCGGGCGGACGTCGACTTCGACGCGTTCTGGGCCGCCCTCGACCGCGTCGGGTTCACCGCCCGCGAGGACACCGTCGCCGTCTCGAGCGTCTTCGCCGAGGACGAGGACGCCGACGCGGTCTCCCGCTCCCAGCTCGACACGATCACGAAGGGACTCTCCCGATGACGACCGCTCCCGCCACGTCGGCGGACGTCGACACCCGTCCGGTGACGCTGCAGGCCGCGACGCAGACGCCGACGGCCCTCTGGAACGACTCCGCGGACCCGCACGAGCTGTCCACCGCCATCCACGAGTACGGGGCGGTCGGCGCGACCTGCAACCCGGTGATCGCGTACACCTGCATCCAGCAGGACCCCGGGACGTGGGAGCCGCGGATCCGCCATATCGCCGCCGAGCACCCGACCGCGGGGGAGTCCTGGATCGGCTGGAAAGCCGTCGAGGAGCTCTCGATCGCCGCGGCCGCGCAGCTCCTGCCCGCGTTCGAGGCCTCCGGTGGTCGCAACGGCCGGCTCTCGATGCAGACCGACCCGCGCCTGCACCGCGACCGCGACGCCCTCGTCGAGCAGGCCGTCCGGTTCTCCGGTCTCGCGCCGAACATCATCGTGAAGATCCCGGCGACGAAGGTCGGCATCGCCGCGATCGAGGAGGCCGCGTACCGCGGGGTGTCGATCAACGCGACCGTGTCGTTCACGGTGCCGCAGGTCGTCGCCGTCGGCGAGGCCATCGAGCGCGCGCTCGACCGTCGCGCCGCCGAGGGGCTGCCGGAGCAGGAGTTCGGCCACGTCGTGACGCTCATGGCCGGTCGGTTCGACGACTGGCTGAAGACCGTCGTCGCGCGCGAGCACGTCATGATCGACCCCGGGTACCTCGAGTGGGCCGGCGTCGCGGCCGTGAAGCACGCGTACCGCGTCTTCCGCGAACGGGGCTTCCGGTCCCGGGTGCTCGTCGCCGCGTTCCGGAACGCGCTGCAGTGGTCCGAGTTCCAGGGCGGCGACCTCGTGGTCTCGCCGCCGTTCCAGTGGACGAAGGACATCAACGACAACGCCGTGCCGTTCCGCCCCGACGCCATCGACGACGCCGTGCCGGACCACGTCCTCGACGCGCTGCGGCGGGCGACGCCGGAGTTCGCCCGCGGGTACGACGTCGACGGCATGACGATCGACGAGTTCGACCGGTTCGGCGCGACGGTCACGACGCTGCGCCAGTTCCTCGACGCGGACGCGAAGCTCGACGCGCTCGTCCGCGACATCGTGGTGCCGGCGGCATGAGCGGCCCGGACACGATCGGCGTCGGGCTGGTCTCGGTCGGGTGGATGGGCAGACTGCACTCCCGCGCGTACCGGGCGCTGCCCGACCACTTCCCCGAGCTCGGCGTCCGGCCGCGGCTCGTCGTCGCCGCCGACCCCGTCGAGGCCGCCCGCGAGCAGGCGGTCACGCGGCTCGGCTACGAGCGCGCGGTGGCCGACCACCACGACGTCCTCGCCGACCCCTCCGTCGACGTCGTGTCGATCTGCTCGCCGAACTTCCTGCACCGCGAGATGGCGGTCGCCGCCGCAGCAGCGGGCAAACCGTTCTGGATCGAGAAGCCGATGGGCCGCTCCGCCAGCGACTCGCGTGCCATCCACGACGCCGTCCAGCAGGCGGGCGTCGTCACGGCCGTCGGGTTCAACTACCGGCACGCGCCCGCCGTCCAACGTGCACGGGACCTCGTGCGCAGCGGGCGGCTCGGACGGATCACGAACGTCCGCGGGTCGCTGCTCGCCGACTACTCCGCCGACCCCGCCGCGCCCCTGACCTGGCGGTTCGAGCGCGACCGTGCCGGCTCGGGCGTCCTCGGCGACCTGCTCTCGCACGGACTCGACCTGGCGCAGTACCTGGTCGGTCGGATCGCGAGCGTCAGCGCCGTCGCCGAGACGTTCATCACCGAGCGGCCGGTGCCCGGCGCCGGCATCGTCGACCGGTCGGCGGCTGCGACCGGCGCACCGGGGCGGGTCGAGAACGAGGACTACGCCGCACTCCTCTTCCGCTTCGAGGACGGCGCGGTCGGGACGATGGACTCCAGCCGGGTCATGCGCGGTCCCCACGCCGAGTACACGATCGAGGTCTACGGCACGAGGGGATCCCTGCGGTGGGACTTCCAGCGGCTCAACGAACTCGAGGTCTTCCTCGACGGGCAGGAGGTGGACGGGTACGCCACGCACCACGTCGCTCCGGGGGACGGGGAGTTCGCCCGGTTCCAGCCCGGCGCCGGGACCGCGATGGGGTACGACGACCTGAAGACGATCGAGGCGGCGCAGTTCATCGCGAGTGTGCGACGCGGGAAGCAGCTCGCGCCGTCGGTCGCCGACGGCCTGTCCGCGGCCTCGATCGTGGAGGCGGCGGAGGCGTCCCTCGCCGACGGTGCCTGGCACGACGTCGCCCGCGTCGACGGGCCGGTCACCTCCACCGCAGCGACCCCTGTGCTGGACGGGTGACGAGACGGACGGGAGGCGCGGTGCCGGCCCGCACCGCGCCTCCCGTCCGACCGCGGTCGCGACCAGCGACCGTCGTCACTTGTCGACGAGCGTGACCTCGAACGAGTAGCGGTCCGGCCGGTAGCAGTGCACGCCGTACTCGACCGCGCGCCCCGAGGCGTCGTACGCCGTCCGGCTCATCGTGAGCACCGGGTCGCCGTCCTCGATCTCGAGGAGGGCCGCCTCGTCGTCGGTCACCGCGCGGGCCCCGATCCGCTGCTTCGCGACGCGCATGGTGACACCGCGGCCGCGGAGGAGCTGGTAGAGCCCGTGGGTCCGCAGGTCCTCGTCGGTGATCTCGAGGAACTCCGGCGGCAGGTAGTTCTCGAGGATCGCCATCGGCACGTCCTCGGCGAAGCGGACGCGGCGGATGTGGGCCACCGTCGTCCCCGGAGCCACACCGAGCGCCTCGGCCACGGCGTCCGGCGCCGGGACGTCGTCCCGTGCGAGCAGGGTCGTCGCCGGGGCCTGCGAGCCCTGCGCGAGGTCGTCGTAGAGGCTCGTCAGCTCGACCTTGCGGGTCACCGGACCGTGCACGACCTGCGTGCCGATGCCGCGGCGCCGCACGAGCAGGCCCTTGTCGACCAGGTCCTGGATGGCCCGACGGATCGTCGGTCGGGACAGCCCGAGGCGCTCGCCGAGGGCGATCTCGTTCTCCAGCCGCGCTCCGGGAGGCATGGCACCGGACCGGATCGACTCCTCGATGCGCGAGGCGACCTGGAAGTACAGGGGCATCGGCCCCGACCGGTCCAGGTCCATGAACAGGTCGGACGGCAGCTGGCCATCGTTGGTCATCGCGGTCCTTCGGGGGAGTGCGGGTCGGCAACGGTGCCGAGGGAATGTCATGACAATACCACCGGCGCTCCGTCGTCCAGAGCTGCACCCGGCAGGACCCGAGGCGTACCTCGGGGTCCCCGCTGATCGACTCGAGGCCGCGCCGGTCAGCGCTCGACGACCGTCCGCAGGGTGGCCAGACCCTTCTCGAAGTCGCCACCGACGAAGCGCTCCATGTTCATGAACAGGTTGACGATCCGGGACATCGCGGTCACCGGGCTCGTCATCGTCCACACGACCGTGGTGCCGCCGGGCACCTCGTCGAGCCGGAACGCGGTGGTGTTCTCCGACGCGAACGGCGCGGTGAACCGCAGGGCGATCTCCACCTCGTGCGGGGTCACCCGTCGGACCGTCATGTCTCCGCTCCCGGCCTTGCGGTTGCCGCGCCACGCGTAGGTCGACCCCACGGCGCCCGGTTCGCCGCCGTACTCGCGGTGCAGGTCGGGGTCCCGCCCCTCCCACGGCGACCACGCCTCCCACCGGTGGAGGTCGGCGAGGTACGGGAGGATCGCCGCTGCCGGCGCGGCGATGACGGCCTCACGCTGCACGGTGCTGGTCGCTGCCATGCGCTGAGCGTAGTGGCCGGGTCGCTCAGTCGGCGAAGATCATCGGCCGGTTCGACAGCCGCGGCTGCGGCGTCGTCCGCGGCTTCTCCGCGCGCGGACGGACCGGCGCGATGTGCACGCGGGTGGCAGCGCCGAGTGCCTCGACCGTGTCGGTGCCGTGGTGGCCGGCGGCGTGCACGACGATCGCCGCGCAGGCCTCGGCGTCGGCCGCGGCGTCGTGGTGCTGGAACCCCTCGAAGCCGGCTGCGCGCGCGGCCATCGGCAGGCGGTACGAGTCGAGCGTGTAGGTCTTGCGGGCCACCTGCAGCGAGCACAGCGAGTGGTGCTCGGCGATGTCGATGCCCGTCGCCGAGCAGCCACCGGCGATCACGCCCATGTCGAAGCGGGCGTTGTGCGCGACGAGGACGTCGCCGGCAGCGAAGGCCACGATGTCCGGGTACTGCTGCTCCCAGGACTTCGCGTGCAGGACGTCGGACGCGACGATGCCGTGGATGCGCGTGTTCCACTCGAGGAAGGCGTCGTGACCGACGGGCGGTCGGATGAACCACGAGGCCCGTTCGACGACCTTCCCCGCGCGGACCTTGACGAGTCCGACCGAGCAGGCGCTGGCGGGCGAGCTGTTCGCGGTCTCGAAGTCGATCGCGGTGAAGTTCAACGGCACGGGTCCGATCGTCGCACGCGGTGCCGACATCGTCGGAACCCGGGTCGGCGTTGCGTGCCCTGCTCGTCACGTCCCGCCGCGTGTGCCCCGAAGCGGGAGTACCGCCGGGGTGGCCACAGCCGTACGCTGCCCGCATGGGGGATCCACGCGACATGGACGAACTGCTGGCCGGCGCCGAACGCGTCGAGGCGCGGGACCGGACGGCGCAGCGGGTGGTCGGCCTCGGCGCCGCACTCCTCGCGTGCGGCGCCACCGTCGCGGTGATCGTCGCAGGCACCGCCTACGGCTTGTGGACCGGGTTGTGGGTGTTCCTGCTGTCCGGCTGGCAGCACTGACGCCGTCGGCCGGGAGGCGCGGGTCGGCCCCGTCACGCTGCCGCCGGTAGGCTGTCCTCCCGTGGCACTCACCATCGGAATCGTCGGTCTCCCGAACGTCGGCAAGTCGACCCTGTTCAACGCCCTGACCAAGAACCAGGTCCTCGCGGCGAACTACCCGTTCGCGACGATCGAGCCGAACGTCGGTGTGGTGAACCTGCCGGACCCGCGGCTCGACCAGCTCGCGGAGCTCTTCCACTCCGAGAAGACCGTGCCTGCGCCGGTGTCCTTCGTCGACATCGCCGGCATCGTCAAGGGCGCCAGCGAGGGCGAGGGGCTCGGCAACAAGTTCCTCGCGAACATCCGCGAAGCCGACGCCATCGCGCAGGTCGTCCGCGGCTTCACCGACGACGACGTCGTGCACGTGGCGAACAAGGTCTCCCCGAAGGACGACCTCGAGGTCATCAACACCGAGCTGATCCTCGCCGACCTCGAGACCATCGAGAAGGCGCTGCCCCGCTACGAGAAGACCGTCAAGCTCAAGCAGGCCGAGCCGATCGTGCTCGAGACCGCCCGCGAGGCGAAGGCCGAGCTCGAGAAGGGCACGCTGCTCTCCGCGACGTCGATCGACCTGTCGCCGATCGCCGAGCTGGGGCTGCTGTCCGCCAAGCCGTTCATCTTCGTCTTCAACGTCGACGAGGCCATCCTGACCGACGACGCCCGCAAGGCCGAGCTGTCCGCGCTCGTCGCCCCGGCCCAGGCCGTGTTCCTCGACGCCCAGGTGGAGTCCGAGCTCATCGAGCTCGACCCCGCCGACGCCGCCGAGCTCCTCGAGTCGACCGGGCAGACCGAGTCGGGCCTCGACCAGCTCGCCCGCATCGGCTTCGACACCCTCGGCCTGCAGACCTACCTGACCGCCGGCCCCAAGGAGTCGCGGGCGTGGACGATCGGCAAGGGCTGGAAGGCACCCCAGGCCGCCGGCGTCATCCACACCGACTTCGAGAAGGGCTTCATCAAGGCCGAGGTCATCTCGTTCGCGGACCTCATCGAGGCCGGGTCGATCGCCGAGGCGCGGGCGCACGGCAAGGCCCGCATCGAGGGCAAGGACTACGTCATGCAGGACGGCGACGTGGTGGAGTTCCGCTTCAACAACTAGGCAGTCACGAGAGCAAGGGGGAGCTCATGACGCAGGACGATCGGCCAAGCGCGCCGACACGAGCCAACTTAGACGCTCGGTGGGCGCTGGCGATTTCCGTCACGCTGCTCATCGTGTTCGTAACGTTGTTCGATGTGGTCATAGTCTGGTCGACACGTCTTCAGTGGGGTCACGACGACGTGACGCCGTTCGGGTTGATCGGGCTTGTGTTCACGATCTTCGGTGTCGTCCTTGCCGCTGCAATCTTCGTAGTGCAGCAGCGAGCGGCCGCAGCGAGCCGGGCTGAGAGTCTGAAGGCGTTCGCGCGGATCGAGCGGAGCTTCACGCGCGTGAGGCAATCATTCGCCCGGGCGCAGCAGCTCAGGAGCGACCACCGGCTAACGGCTGCGCAACTAGACGTTGCTGGTGATGTCTTTCAAGACCTGCAGGCTTTACCGCCTGCGATGGTGCTCTGGGTGGACGACAACCCTCGCTGGGTCGAAAACGAGCGAGCGATCCTTGCCGCAACTGGGAGCCGCTCGGTCCTGGTGACGGACACGTTCGAAGCCTTGAAGTTGCTTGATTCGGACAACCAATTCGACCTTGTGATTACGGACATGCGCAGAGGAGACGAGGCATTGGCCGGGTATGACCTCCTCGCCGGTGTTGTGGAACGTGTACCGGGGCTTGGCGTGATTCTGTACTCAACATCTGATGACCCGGCTCACGAGCAGCAGTGGCGCATGGCGGGCGGGCAGAGGTCGACCTATGACCCAATCGGGCTCTTCAAAGCAATCGTCGACGCGCTCCGGGGCTGACCACGGTGAACCGCTAAAGGACCCCGCGCGGCCGCCTTGGGTCGCGCCAGCGCTACTGTCGAGGTCACGGTACGTAGCTGGCTCGAATGGAGTGACCCGATGTCCCACACCGTCGACTTCGTGAACGTGTCCACCGTCGGCGTCGAGTCCTCGCCGGTCGCCGACGCCCTCGCCGGCCTGCGCGCGAACGAGGCCCGCTACTTCGCGAACAAGTACGACCACACGTTCACGACCGAGACGGCGGCCGAGGCCCCGGCACTCGTGGACTACGTCGCACGGGTACTCGACGACGAGCGCGGCATCGTCATCGCGTCGAAGCCACTCGAAGTGAGCGAGGCGGTCGTCGACGGCATCCGCTGGACGCACGTCTTCTACGAGTCCGGTCTCGCCGTCAACGTCCTCTACACGCTCGAACCGGGCGGGAAGCGCGCGGTGGGCTTCAAGCTGTCGGACGGCATGGAGGTGCCGGAGGAACTCGCGTCGTTCAAGTTCGCGCGGCAGAAGTCGAAGCTCGCGGGCACGATCCGCGGCTCGTACTTTGTCATCAAGGGCGAGCACTGAGTCACCAGAGCGGTACCGCTTCGTCGAGGACATGCGCGAAGTACGGGTCCTGGCGGAGGTCGTCGTCGGTCAGGATGTCGACGGGGAAGCCGGTTCGTTCCTCGACGCCGTGAGCGAAGCCGCCGAGATCGAAGAGCGTCGTCTCCGGGGTCGTTGTCACCAGGAGGTCGATGTCGCTGGCCGCGGTGTCGCGTCCGCGCACGAGCGAGCCGAAGACGCGCACGTCCAGGAGATGGTGCTGCTCGGCCAGCTCGGCGACAGCGCGAGCCTCGAGTGCGAGCGGGATGCTCGGCCTGAGTTGCGCAGCGGACAGGATCCGCTCGAGGACAGCGGGCGCAGGGCGTGCGGCGCACTCCTCGTAGCGACGGAGGTCAGCCGTCGGAACACCTACGGCTGCTGCGAGGCGATCCATCGACATCCCGATGTCCTGTCGGGCGGCCCGGATCAGTGTGCCCACTCCGACTGCTTCCACCGGGGCACGGTACAGGCGGTTCTGGCCGTTGCACGCACATGTTGAGTCGACGACGAGCCTGCCCACCTAGCGTCGTCGTGGGGAGGCATCGTGAAGTACATCCACTACGACAACAGCATGATCTTGACGGGCGACGCGATCGCCGACGCAGTACTCGACTACGCGGCGGTCCTCGGCGCGAACGGGAGGACCGACACCGTCGCGATCCCGGCCGTCGCCGACGACGGCTCGGTGACCCGGACCACCGTGTTGATCGGCCCGGCGAGCGAGCTGACGCTCACGGCGGCTCCGGACGACGAGCTCGAGCCGGAGGACCACGGGTTCGTCCGACACCTGCGGGACGCAGCCGGCCGCGCCGGTGACCTGCGCCCGATCGACGCGGACGGCGGCAACCGGTTCCGCGGCGCGGACGGACCGGCGGGGGTGGACGACGCGGACGCGCCGTTCACTGACCGGTCCTGACCGAGCAGGCAGTCTGCGCGCACCGGTCCCTGGACGACGGAAGCCGCCGAGCAGTGCTCGGCGGCTTCCGTGTGTGCGGTGCGGGACTCAGGCGGCGAGGGCCAGCTCGCCCACGCGGACGCTCTGGGCCTGCACGAGCGTGCGGCTCGCTTCGCCGCGCCACGAGCGGCCGGGGACGGTCCAGCCGGCCTCGCCGTCGATGTCCACGCGGGCACCACGGGTGATGAAGAGACCGAGGTCGTCGGCGGGGATGCGGACGAGGTACTCGCGCTGCGAGCGCTCGTCGCGCACCCCGAACTCGGCGATGCGGTCGGGGGAGACGGTCGGCGCCGCGAGAGCGGTGCCGATGATGGTGATTCGTTCGTTGCTGGTCATGGTGTTGCGGTACTTCCTGGTCGTTCGGCGCCAGGGCGACCCGGTGTCGGCGGACGGCTGAGTCCGGGCCGACGCATCGGGTGCGGGGCGCGCACGTCGCGTTTCAACGTGCAGCTCGTCCGTTCGGATCGAGCGGGGGTCTCGCGGGAATGCGACTCGGGTGAGTCGGCTTCGAGACGGTCGGTGTGCGCGAGTCAGATGGGTTCGCTGCAGTGCACCAACTGAAGACACTACACCACGTCGGGCTGTGGCGCCAGCAACTCGTCCCAGCGCCGGCCACCGGCCGCGACGTTCCCCGACCGGTCGAGCCGGGTGGCCGCCGAGGACGGCTTCCGCTCGGCCTGCCCGTGCACGAGACCGTCGAACGCCGTCGAGAAGTCGAGGCGCGGGACCGCGGCGGTGACCGCTCGGAGGTCGGCCGCGTCCCACCGGTCGAAGCCGATGCCGGAGACGTCGAGGGAGGTCGCGACCTCGAGCAGGTGCCCCTCGGCGTCGAGCGCCGGGTCGACGGACTGCCACATGTGCCGTTCGACGACCTCGGCGACACGACGGGCACGTCCTGCGTCCCACCCGGCTCCGAGCGCGAACACGGACCCGACGGCGCCACCGGCGTCCTCGAAGGGCACAGCGTGTGCGTCGAACGTCGGTGTCACGCCGAGGTCGTGGAGCATCGACGCGACGAAGAGCAGCTCGCGATCCGGGTCGAGGTCGATCGTCGGGGCGAGCAGTGACGCCCACGCCCACGACCGCAGGCAGTGGTTCACGAGCGCCGGCGACGACCACGCGCGGACCACGTCGAGCGCACGGGCCGCGACGGGGGAGGGCGGGGTCAGCAGCGCGTGGACGTCCAGGGCCATGACACGACGCTAGCGGACACCGCCGTGCGGACGGGAGGCGCGTGGCGGCCCCGCCACGCGCCTCCCGTCCGTCCCCGGGGTCAGTTCAACGCCGGGGTGTCCTCCGGCACGACGCCGTCGCCGTAGAGGTCGGTCGCCAGGTCGCGCAGCGCGCGCAGCGCGACGCGCTGCGTCAACGGGCCGTAGGAGATCCGGGCGACGCCGAGCGCCTCGTACTCGGCGGCGGGGAGGGCTCCCGGCAGGCCGATCACGGACAGTTTGCCGCGGCCGAGACCGGCGACGAGCCGCTCCACCACGGAGCGGTCGATCGCGCCGGGCACGAACACGAGGGCGGCACCGTTGTCGAGGAAGGCCTTGCCGCGGGCGATCGCGTCCTCGACGCTCTCGTCGATCGGACGGTCACCGCCCCGGGCGATCGCGTCCGTCCGGGCGTTCAGCTGGAAGTCGATGCCCTCGGCGCGGGCGGCGGCGGTGATCGCGGCGACCCGGGCGACGGCCTCGTCGAACGGGCGGAGCCGGTCCTCGACGTTGGCACCGACGATCCCGGCGCCGATCGCGCGACGGATCGTCTCGGCCGGGTCCTCGTACCCGTCGTCGAGGTCCGCGGTGACGGGCAGGTCGGTGGCTGCGACGATCGTGGCGGCCCCGGCGAGGGCGAGGTCGAGCGGCATCCCGCCGTCGTCGTACCCGTACGACGCGGCGATCGAGTGTCCGGCCGTGGCGATCGCCGTCGTGCCGGGGAGGTCGCTGACGACCTTCGCGCTGATCGCGTCCCAGACGTTGACGACCCGGAGGATCTCGGGTGCTTCGTGCAGTTGCTTGAGTGTGGTCGCCTTCTCGGCGGTGCTCGTGCTCATGCAGCCGACAGTAGGCCGACGGGGCGGCCCACGGCCGCAGCCGGACCCCCGGACGACGCGAGATGACGGCCGGAGTCGCGCCGCGCCTCCCGGGCGATGCATGCTGGGACGCATGGTGAGCGACGAACAGGACCCGGTCGGCACGCTCCGCGGGGTCCGCACCAGCATCAAGTGGACGCGGTACGCGCCCGACGTGCTCCCGCTGTTCGTCGCCGAGATGGACCACGACGTCGCTCCGGAGATCCGACAGGCGCTGATCGAGCGCGTCCAGCAGTCCGACCTCGGGTACCTCGACGGACCGGGGCCGCTCGCGCCCGCGTTCGCGGCGTTCGCCGCCGAACGGTGGGGGTGGGAGATCGATCCGTCGCGCATCCACCTGGCCACCGACGTCAGCGTCGGCATCGTGGAGTCGCTGCGTCTCGCCCTGCCGGACGGCGGCCGCGTCGCGATCACGCCGCCGGTCTACCCGCCGTTCTTCGAGCTCGTGGCGGAGGCCCGATGTCAGGTGGAGGAGGTCCCCCTCCTCGAGCAGTGGGGTACCTACCGCCTCGACCTGGACGGCCTCGAACGAGCCTTCGCGAGCGGCGTCGGCGTCTTCCTGCTCTGCAACCCGCACAACCCGGTGGGCCTCGTCCACGACCGGACGGACCTGCTCGCCGTCGCCGAGCTCGCCGCGCGGTACGACGTGCTCGTCATCAGCGACGAGATCCACGCGCCGCTCACCCACCCCGGCGTCGAGTTCACGCCGTTCGCCGCCGTCGCGGAGCCGGTCGGGGCGCGGAGCGTGTGCGTGACCAGCGCGAGCAAGGGCTGGAACCTCGCCGGCGTGAAGTGCTCGATCATCGTCGCCGGCGACCCGCGGACCGCCGCGCTGCTCGACACGCTGTGGGAGGAGGTCGCCTGCCGGACGAGCATCCTCGGGCTGCACGCGAACCTCGCAGCGTTCACGGTGGGGACGGCGTGGCTCGACGAGGTGGTGTCGCGGATCGTCGCGAACGACCGGCTGCTCGCGAAGCTCCTGGCGGAGCACCTGCCGGGGGTCGTCTACACCCGGCCGCGAGCAGGGTACCTGGCGTGGCTCGACTTCCGCGGGATCGGCCTCGGCGACGACCCGGCCGTCCCGCTGCGTGAGCACGCCTACGTCGCGCTGAACTCGGGGCTCGGCTTCGGTTCCCAGGGGCGGGGGTTCGTGCGGCTCAACCTGGCCTGCTCACCGGAGACGCTGCGCGAGGCCGTCTTCCGGATCGCGTCGGCGTACCCGTCGAGCGCGCAGGAGGGGTTGATCTGGCACGTCGCGTGAGGGCGCGAGCGCGTGCTTGCGCGCTGCGCGTGCCTCGGCGTCGGTCGGTCCGTGGCGTCAGGCGACGTACTGGTTGCGGCCCACGACGCGGATCGCGAGGTCGACCTCGCGCGCCGGGACCTCCTCGGTGAGGGCGACCCACTCGCGGGCGACGAAGCCGACGGACGGCCAGCGGGTGACCTCGGTCACCAGGAACCCGTCGATGAACACCTGCCACGCGCCGCGTTCGCGGACGGCCTGCACCTCGTGTGTCGCCATGCCGCGAGCGTACCGGGTCAGCCCACGCGCTTCGCGTAGTACCGCACGGTCGGGACCTCGCCCGAGGGCGTGCACCAGTCCGCCGGGCCGCGCCCGGTGAGGCACCAGCCACGACGCTCGTAGAGGCGCCACGCCTCGGGCGACTCCTCGGTCACGTCCAGGCGGAGGTGCGTGCCGGGTGCACCGTGTTCGGCGGCGTCGAGGAGGGCGTCGGCGATGCCCTTGCCGCGGTGGGCCGGGTCGACGAAGAGGCGCGTGACCTCGGCCATCCGTCCCGGCGCGGGCACTGCGACGCCGACGTGTCCGACGACCTGGTCGTCGTCGAAAGCGACCCAGGCGCCGAGCAGTCCGGCGGGGGAGATCCAGTCGCGCGGCGCCGCCGGCCAGTGGGCCGGGTAGCCGACGCCGTGCGCGCGCCAGAGCACCTCGACCAGGGGGTCGAGGTCGTTCTCGGCTCGCTCGTGGATCCGCATCTCGTCGGACGTTATCGGACGGCGGCCGACGATGGTCAGTGTTCGGTGCTCGCGGTGCTCGCGGTGCTCGCGGTGCTCGCGGTGCTCGCGGTGCTCGCGCTGTGGTCTGCCAGGTCGAGTGCCATGTGCACGTCGGCCCGTGCGTAGGGGCTCGGCGCGACCTCGTCGTGCCCGAGGTGTCGGAAGCCGAACGCCTCGTAGAGGTGCACGGCGCTGGCGAGCTGCGCGTTGCTCTCGAGCACCACCCGGTGGGCGCCGGTCGTCCGGGCGCGCTCGAGGGCCGCACCGATGAGCTTCCGACCCGTGCCGTGCCCCTGGTGGTCGGGGGAGACGGCCATCTTCACGAGCTCGACGACGCCCGGGGCGACGGGCGCGATCCCGACGCACCCGATCACCGGGCCGTCCTGTCCGAGCCGGGCGACGAAGGCGGCGCCTCCGGGCTCGACGATCTGGCCGAACGGGTCGCCGAGCAACTTGCGGTCCTCGTCCTCGAGGGTGAAGAACCGGCCGATCCACTCCTCGTTGAGGACCCGGAAGGCCTCGGCGTCCGCTGCGGAGGCGATGTCGGCGATGATGACGGGCTCGGTGGTCGTGGCGTCGGGCATGTCACCATCGTGCGACCTCGTCGCGATGTCGTCCAATACTCGTTCGCGCCGATCGATAACCTGCAAGCATGGATCACACCCCCGACGTGGACCTCCGGCAGCTCCGGGCGTTCCTCGCCGTCGCCGACGAACTGCACTTCGGTCGTGCCGCCGACGCCCTGCGGATCGCGCAACCCGCGCTGTCCCAGCAGGTCCGGCGGACGGAGCGCGCGCTCGGCGTGGACCTGTTCGTCCGGACGTCGCGGAGCGTGGCGCTCACCCCGGCCGGGCGGGTGCTGCAGGGGCGGGCTCGCTCGCTGCTCGCCCAGGTCGCCCGCGACCTCGACGAGACCGTGCGGGTCGGGCGGGGCGAGGCGGGGCGGCTCGACGTCGGCTTCGTGGTGTCGGCGCTGCCGCTCGGCCCGATCGAGCGCGTGCAGGTGTTCCGGCAGCGCTACCCGCTCGTCCGCGTGGAGCTCACCGAGGGGTACTCGTCCACGCTCCTCGCCCGGATCGTCCGCGGCGAGCTCGACCTCGCCGTCGTGCGGGACCCGGACCCGGATCCAGCCGTCCGGTGCACGCCGTTCCGCAGTGAGCGCTTCGTCGCAGCGGTGCCGCGGGGGCACCGTTTCGCCGGACGCGCGTCCGTCCGCGGCCCCGAGCTGCTCGACGACCCGTTCGTGTTCTTCCCGCCGGCGGCCGGAGCGGTCGCCACCGAGCGCAACCTCGCGCCGGTGGTCGCCGGTACCCGCCGTCCGACGGTGGTGCAGGAGGCGACCACCTGGGCGACCGTGCTGCACCTCGTCGGCGCCGGGCTCGGGGTCACGGTCGCGCCGGAGAGTGCCACCCTGGCGGCCCCGGACACGGTCGTGCTGCTGCCGCTCGAGGGGGACGATCACCGCAGCGAGCTGGTCTGGGCCGCCCGCGCGGACGACGACCGCGAGATCCTCCGGAACTTCGTCGCTGCCACCGGGTGAGTGCCTGCCGCCGGGTCAGCGGCCGACGCTCAGGCCAGCGGCAGTACCGGCGCGCGCTGGTCGCCGAGCTCGTCCTCGCGCCAGGGCCGTGTCCCGCGGAGCGTCAACCCGAGCTGCGCGAGCACGAAGCCCACGTGCGGCTCCACGTCGGGATCCCACGGGCCCTCGACCCCCAGCCCGAGGGCTCCGAGCTCGTCGTCGGCCTCGTCGCGGATCGTCATGCGCCACCGTCCGTCGCCGAGTTCCTCGACGACCGCCCACCGCGCACTGCTGAACCGGTTCACGCCCCGACCGTACTGCTGGAAGCGTGACACGTCCGCCGTTGTGC
This sequence comes from Curtobacterium sp. L1-20, assembly GCF_048755855.1. Taxonomy (GTDB): domain Bacteria; phylum Actinomycetota; class Actinomycetes; order Actinomycetales; family Microbacteriaceae; genus Curtobacterium. Next base: position 1,436,621 of record NZ_CP151473.1, read on the forward strand.
GCTAGATTGCTAGCATGGTAGCCGGAGCGAATAGTCCGAAGGTGCAGTTCAACGTGTACCTCCCCGCAGAACTGGTGCGTGACCTCAAGCACCGCGCGATCGACGAGGGCGTCTCGCTCTCCGCACTGGTCGAGCGCATCGCCTCCCGGTACGTGTCCGACACCGAAGGGGGATCCCGATGACCATCACCGTGCAGCAGATCCAGTACACGACCGACCCGTCCGCGTGGCAGGCGCTCGCACGCGCGCTCGGGCTCGAGCGGCTCGAGGACGGCGACGACGTCTGGTCCGAGTTCGCGGGGGACGGGGTCCTCGCGATCCACCGGGTCGACTCGACGGCCGACGAACGCACCGAGCTCACGCTGCTCGCCGACGGACCCGAGGCACTCGACCGCCTCGAACGCGAACTCGGCGGGGCCGGAGCCGTCGTGCGACGCACCGTGCTCGACGACGTCGGACCGATGCTCGTCGTGGACGGGCCCCTCCCGATGACCGCGACGGTCTCGGCCTCGGCGGACGTCCGAGCCGGCTCGCCGCTGACCGTGATGCCGATCTGGTACGGCAGCAGCACCGATGCGCAGGCCGCCGTGCTCGAGGCGGTCGGGCTGCGTCGTCGACTGTCGTCGGACAGTGGCGTCTGGGTGGACTTCACCGCGGTGGGCGGCGGCGCGGTCGCCCTGCACCGGTCGGACGACGAGCGCCTCGAGCTGTCCTTCGAGTACGGCGGCGACCTCGAGGTGCTCGCCGCGCAGCTGACCGAGGCGGGACACCAGCCGCGCATCGTCGACGAGGCCTACAACCGCACGCTCCTGGTCGCGCGCCCCGACGGTCCCGACCTGTGGGTGAACGGGGCCCAGCAGGACCTGTACGGCTACACGCGGTCGAGCTAGGCGGTCTTCATGATGTCCGCGGTGAAGTTGCGGACGCGACCGAGCAGCGCCTCGCCGCGCATCGCGATCGTCGCGGGCGGGTTGAGGTGCGGCGGCGCGGTGCGGATGAGCATCGGGCAGCCGAGGTCCTCGCAGATGTAGGAGCCGATGGTGTTGCCGTTCCGACCGGACTCCCCGGCGCGGGCGGCCGAGAACAGGCGGACCTGCGTGGCCGGCTGCGGGGAGTGGCAGAACGAGCACATCGCGGCGATGCCCGGGCGGAGCGACCCACCTGCGGAGCGCACGACGATCCCGACGGGGCGGTCGTCGATCCAGGACACGATGTAGCCGCGGCGGGCGGCCTGGGGGTCGCGCCAGCCGAGGAACTCGCGTTCGTCCCACAGCGTCTCGTGCAGGCCGGGGATCGGCAGCTGGGCGAGTTCGTCCGGGGTGGCGTTGACGAACGACGAGCGGATGTCTGCTTCGGTCAGTGGCTTCACGGTGCGATCACCTTATGCCTCACCGCCGACACGGCGTACTCAGGACGACATCCGGGAGGCGCGGATCGCCCCGAGCGCGCTCGTCCCGTCGGCCACGAGGACGGCCCGACGGAGGGCGTCCCGCCCGACGCGCCGCGCCGCCGCGTCGTCGGCGGCGAACTCCACGAGGACCCGCGTCGAGCGCGCCATGGCGCGCGCGCCCGGGACCCACGGGACGGCGCGCTCGATCGACTCGGCGATCCCGACCGCGATCGCGTGGCGCTGGGTCAGGTGCGCGCGTTCGTGGGCGACCACCGCCTCCAGTTCGTCCGTGCGGAGCCGGTCCGCGAGCCCGGTGCTCACGAGCACACCGCCTGCCCTGCCGGGGACGGCGCACGCCAGTGCGTGGTCCGCCTCGACGACGGCCACCGGGGTGCCGTCGATCTCGCGGTGCGGTGTCGCGCCGGACCGCATGGCCTCGCGGACAGCTTCGTGCTCGGGCCCCGGCCGGACCCGGACCGCGACCACGAAGGCGAGGACCGCGAGGAGGGCGACGCCGATGTTGAGGCCGTGCGACGGGGATTCGCCGAGCCGGAACGGGTCGGTGACCGGCCGGTTCGCCACGACCACGAGCGTGGTGCCCACGACGAACCCGACGACGCCGAGCAGCACCGCGACGGACCACGACACGAGCGCGGTGCGCGGACGGTCGATCGTCCACGCGGAACGGGTCAGGAACCGCGGCGCGAGGACGACGACCGCGAGGGCGAGCGTGATGAGGACGACTCCGACGACGACCACGGCGACCGGTCCGTCAGGAGCGCGACCGAGCGTCGATGGCGCGTCGGAGGACGTCGAGGTCGTCGGAGGCGAGCGACCCGGTGAACTGGAGCAGGGCGGCCTCGCGGTCCGTGGCGGCCGCGAGCGCGTTCGACATCAGGGACGCCGTCTGTTCCTCGCGGCTGTTCGCCGCCCGGAAGGTCAGCGGGGCGTCGTCGTGTTCCTGCCGCTCCACCTGGCCCTTGCGGCCGAGGCGGTCGAGGACCGTGAGGACGGTGGTCAGCGCCGGCCGCGGCTCGGGGAAGGCGTCGAGCACCTGCCGAGCGGTGAGCCCGTCATCCGTCCCTCCGGCCGTCGACCAGAGGGCGTCGAGCACCGCCTGCTCGAGTTGCCCGCGGGGGCGTGATCGCTGTCCTGCCACCGGGGCATTCTACGAGATGTCGAACCACGGCGCGCGACACATGCCCGTAACGCGGGCTGGGTATGCTCGTCCGCGGACAACTGAACACCGGCCGACCATCCGTCGCGGGAGACGTCGTGCAGTGCCCCGGCACACGCACGACACCGAAGGAGCAACCTCCCCGTCAATCTCTCAGGTCCAACACCGCCACGGGCAGGCCACTCTGAAAAGCAGGCGCAGTGCGTCTCGCCCACGGTGAAAGCCGCCGGACCTCGCGGGCCGCGGTGAAACTCTCAGGCACATGACAGAGGGGGAGTTCCGCCCGACGACGGTCGTCGGGTCCTGTCGATGCCAGGAGAACTCCGCAATGAGCTCGTCCCCAGTGCCCTCGTCCCCGCAGCGGTCCTCCCCGCTCGAAGCCGCGCACGAAGCCGCCGGTGCCACGTTCACCGACTTCGCCGGGTACCGCATGCCCGTCCGGTACTCGTCCGACCTCGCCGAGCACCACGCGGTGCGGCAGGCGGCCGGCGTGTTCGACCTGTCGCACATGGCCGAGGTCGGGGTGACCGGGCCGGACGCCGTCCCGTACCTGGACCACGCGCTGGCGGGCTCGTTCGGCGCGATGACGGTCGGCCGCGCCAAGTACTCGCTCCTGCTCGCCGAGGACGGCGGCATCCTCGACGACCTCGTCGTCTACCGGACCGACACGGACGTCTTCCTCGTCGTCGCCAACGCGGCGAACCGCCAGGTGGCGGTCGAGGCGCTCACCGCACGCGCGGCCGGCTTCGACGTCGAGGTCACCGACGACTCCGACACGACCGCGCTCGTCGCGATCCAGGGCCCCGCGGCCGCGGGCACGCTCGACGCCCTCGTGGTCGCCGACCGGCTCCAGCCGGAGTCGCCCCTCGACGAACTCCGCTACTACCGCGCCGTGCACGCCCTGTTCGACGGCGCCGAGGTCCTCGTCGCCCGGACCGGCTACACGGGCGAGGACGGCTTCGAGCTCTACTGCGACCCCTCGATCGCGACGGCCCTCTGGGACGCGTTGCTCGAGACCGGTGCCGACCGCGGTGTGGTGCCCGCGGGGCTCGCCGCGCGGGACACCCTGCGCCTCGAGGCCGGCATGCCGCTCTACGGCCACGAGCTCGGCACGGACGTCCGACCCGCCCAGGCCGGTCTCGGCCGCGTCGTCGCGCCCGAGGGCGACTTCGTCGGGGCCACCGGGGTGGTCCCCGCCGACGACGCCCGTGTGCTCGTCGGCCTGGTGACCGAGGGACGCCGTGCTCCCCGCGCCGGGTACGACGTCCTCCTCGACGGCGCCGTGGTCGGTTCGGTCACGTCGGGCGCCCTGTCGCCGACGCTCGGCCACCCGGTCGCGATGGCCTTCGTCGACCCGGGCGCCCTGTCCGCCGTCGCCGACGGGGCACAGGTCCTCCACATCGACGTGCGCGGGACGGCCGTCCCCAGCTCCGTCGCCGCGTTCCCCTTCTACCGCCGCCCTCAGAAAGGCTGATCCCGTGACCGACCAGACCGCACTCCAGTACACCGCCGACCACGAGTGGCTGCTCGTCGAGGGCGACACCATCACCGTCGGCATCACGGACCACGCCGCCGAGCAGCTCGGTGACGTCGTCTACGTCGAGCTCCCCGCCGTCGGCACCGCGACGACCGCGGGCGAGCAGATCGGCGAGATCGAGTCGACCAAGAGCGTCGGCGAGCTCTTCGCCCCGATCGAGGGCGAGGTCGTCGCGATCAACGACGCCGTCGTCGACGCCCCGGACACCGTCAACCAGGACCCGTTCGGTTCCGGCTGGCTCGTCAAGATCAAGGTCGAGGGCACGTCGTTCCCCGAGGACCTCATGGACCACGACGCGTACCGGGCGTCCATCGCATGACGACCGCCGACCAGAACCTGCAGACGACGTTCGCCGACCGCCACATCGGCACGACGCCGGCCGACCAGCGGACGATGCTCGACGCCGTCGGCCAGCCGACGCTCGACGCCCTGGTGCGCGCCGCCATCCCGGAGTCGATCCACGCCGCCCCCGTCACCGACTCGGTCATCCCGGCCGCCGTCGGCGAGACCGAGGCGCTCGCCGAGCTCCGCGCGAAGGCCGGCCGCAACACCGTCCGTCGCGCAATGATCGGGCTGGGGTACCACGGCACCCACACGCCCGCCGTGATCCAGCGGAACGTGCTCGAGAACCCGAGCTGGTACACGGCGTACACGCCCTACCAGCCGGAGATCTCGCAGGGCCGGCTCGAGGCGCTCATCAACTTCCAGACCATGGTGTCCGACCTCACCGGCATGGCCACCGCCGGGGCGTCGATGCTCGACGAGGGCACCGCCGTCGTCGAGGGCATGCTCCTCGCCCGTCGCGCCTCCAAGGTGAAGGGCGACGCGTTCCTCGTGGACGCCGACCTGCTGCCGCAGACCCGGGCACTGCTCGACCACCGCGCCCACGCCGTGGGGATCGCCCTGCGCGAGTTCGACGCCGTCGACGGACCCACCGACGAGCAGCTCGACGGTGCCTTCGGCGTGGTCCTGCAGTACCCCGGTGCCTCAGGACGCGTCGTCGACCCGTCCGCCACCATCGAGCGCGTCCACGCCGGCGGGGGAATCGCCGTCGTCGCGGCGGACCTGCTCGCGATGACCCTCCTCGCCAGCCCGGGGGACCTCGGCGCCGACGTCGCCGTGGGCACGAGCCAGCGCTTCGGCGTCCCGCTCGGCTTCGGCGGCCCGCACGCCGGGTACCTCGCCGTCCGCGCCGGACTCGAACGGCAGCTCCCCGGTCGCCTGGTCGGGGTGTCCTTCGACGCCGACGGGCAGATGGCCTACCGGCTCAGCCTGCAGACCCGCGAGCAGCACATCCGCCGCGAGAAGGCGACGAGCAACATCTGCACCGCGCAGGTGCTGCTCGCGGTCATGGCCTCGATGTACGCCGTCTACCACGGGCCCGAGGGCCTTCGGTTCATCGCCGGCCGGGTCGCCCGCACGACCTCGGCGCTCGCCGCCATCGCACGCGACGCCGGCCTCGACGTCGTGCACGAGGCGTTCTTCGACACGCTGACCCTCCGCGCGACCGGGCGGGCCGAGGAGATCGTCGCGGCGGCGCAGGACGCGGACTACCTGCTGCACCAGGTCGACGCCGACACGTTCCAGCTGTCCGTCGACGAGACCACCACGCCGGACGACGTGACGGCCCTCGCCGGGGTGTTCGGCGCGGTGGACGCGACCGTCCCGGCCGCCGAGGCCGCCGTGCGTGACGCTGCCACGGGCCTCCCGACCGGTCTCGAGCGGACCAGCGACTACCTGACGCACCCCGTGTTCAGCGCGCACCGCAGCGAGACCCGCATGATGCGCTACCTCAAGCACCTCGCCGACAAGGACTACGCGCTCGACCGCGGCATGATCCCGCTCGGCAGCTGCACGATGAAGCTCAACGCGGCGACCGAGATGGCCGCGGTCACCTGGCCGGAGTTCGCGAACGTGCACCCCTTCGCACCGCGCGGCGACGTCGAGGGCTACCTCGACATGATCGGGGACCTCGAGTCCTGGCTCGCCGAGGTCACCGGCTACGACACGGTCTCGCTGCAGCCCAACGCGGGCAGCCAGGGCGAACTCGCCGGACTCCTCGCGATCCGCGGGTACCACCTGGCGAACGGCGACGACCAGCGCACGGTCTGCCTCATCCCGTCGAGCGCGCACGGCACGAACGCGGCGTCCGCGGTCCTGGCGGGCATGCAGGTCGTCGTCGTCGCGTGCGACGAGGACGGCAACGTCGACCTCGACGACCTCCGGGCGAAGACGACGCAGCACGGCGACCGCCTCGCCGCGCTGATGATCACCTACCCCTCCACGCACGGCGTCTACGAGCACGACATCCGCGAGGTCTGCGACGCCGTCCACGACGCCGGTGGCCAGGTCTACGTCGACGGCGCGAACCTCAACGCCCTGCTCGGGCACGCGCGGTTCGGGGACTTCGGCGGCGACGTCTCGCACCTCAACCTGCACAAGACGTTCTGCATCCCGCACGGTGGCGGCGGTCCCGGCGTCGGCCCGGTCGCGGCGAAGGGACACCTCGCGCCGTTCCTGCCCGGGCACCCGTTCGCCCAGCAGGCCGACCGTCGGACCGGCGCGACCGCGGCGGACGCGGACGGACGCCTCGCGCACGCCGGTGGTCCGGTCAGCGCGGCGCCGTACGGCAGCCCGAGCATCCTGCCCATCACCTGGACCTACGTCCGGATGATGGGACTCGAGGGGCTCACCCGCGCGACCGAGGCCGCGGTGCTCGGGGCCAACTACGTCGCCGCACGGCTCCGTGACGCGTTCCCGGTGCTCTACACGGGCGAGAACGGCCTCGTGGCGCACGAGTGCATCCTCGACCTCCGACCGCTGCGCGACACGACCGGCATCACCGTGGACGACGTCGCCAAGCGCCTCGTCGACTACGGCTTCCACGCGCCCACGATGTCCTTCCCGGTCGCCGGCACCCTGATGGTGGAACCGACCGAGAGCGAGGACCTCGCCGAGCTCGACCGGTTCGTCGACGCCATGCTCGCGATCCGTGCCGAGGCCGCGGCCGTCGAACGGGGCGAGTGGCCGGCGGACGACAACCCGCTCGTGCACGCGCCGCACACGGCGTCGTCGGTGATCTCGGGGGAGTGGGCACACGCCTACACCCGCGAGCAGGCCGTCTACCCCCTGCCGGGGATCAGCGCGCGGAAGTACTGGCCGCCGGTCCGCCGCATCGATCAGGCCTACGGCGACCGCAACCTGGTGTGCGCGTGCCCGCCGGTGGAGGCGTTCGCGTAACGCCCCGCGTCCTCGACGCACCAGCAGGACGACGGGAGGCCCGTGGCGGATCCGCCACGGGCCTCCCGTTCGTCCGTCCCGGCTACGCGGCCGGCGTGGCGGGCAGGTGCTGCGCCCACCACGCGAGGACGTGCTCGAACCGCTGCACCCGGTGCCAGGGGCGACCGGACCGCGAGAGCTCGTGGCCCTCACCCGGGAACACCAGGAACGAGGCGTCGACGCCCGCGCGCTTCAGCGCGACGAACTGGCGGTGGCCCTGCTCGATCGGGCAGCGCCAGTCCTCTTCCGAGTGCGCGACCATGAACGGGATCGTCACCTGGTCGGCGTAGGTCAGCGGGCTGCGGCGACGCTGTTCCTCGGGGTCGGCTCCGACGTAGGCGTCCGCGAAGAACCACCCGATGTCGGAGCTGCCGGCGAACGAGTCCCACGCGTTCACGGCCCGCTCGCTCCAGGCGGCGACGAAGCGCTCACCGTGGTGCGCGGCGACCCAGCTCGTCATGAAGCCGCCGTACGAGCCGCCCATGATGCCGACACGCGACGCATCGAGGTCGGGACGCTCCAGCGCGGCGTCGAGCAGGGCGAGCACGTCGTCCACGTCGACCGTGCCCATGGCGCCGATGACCGCCCGCCCGTGGTCCAGCCCGTAGCCGCCGGAGCCGCGCGGGTTGCCGATGACGACCGCGTAGCCGGCGCTTGCGTAGACCTGTGCCTCGTCGAAGAAGGCCCACGTGTCCTGGCCGAACGGCCCGCCGTGCACGACGCGGAGCACCGGGTGGGGGCCGTCGCCCTCGGGGAGCACGACCCAACCGTGCACGGGGGTGCCGTCCGCCGAGGTGCCGGTCAGCTCCTCGATGCGCCGCACACCGGGCGCGTCCGCGGCGTCGCGCAGACCCTCGGCCAGGTCGGTGAGGGGTGTGCCGGTGGTGGACTGCTCCGTCAGGTCGAGGACGAGGACCTCGCCGGGGGACTCCGGCGTCGCGGCCGTGGCGACCAGGAGGTCACCGTCGACGTCGAAGTCGGAGACGACCACGTGCCCGTCGAGGACGGCGGGGAGCTCGTCGAGCTGCAGCGGTCCGCCCGCGCCCGCCGGGACCCGACGGACGACCACGGTGCCACGGTCGAGCACGGCGACGAGGACGTCGTCGCCGTGCAGCACCGGGGCGCTCGCGACGTCGACGGTCTCGCGTGCGGTGCGGCGGACCGGGTCGGCTCCGGGCGTGACGGTCCAGAGCCCGGCCGGCTCGCCCACGAGCTGGCCGTCGCGGTGGGACGCCCCGACGTAGTGGATCGTGCCGTCGGCCGTCACGGTGCTCGAGGCGATCGAGCCCTCGCTGCGGACTGCCAGCGTCAGCGTGCCGTCGGTGGCGTCGACGCGGTGGAGGTCGTCGTCGTGGGTCTCGCGTTCGCCGAGGTCCCGCGGGGCGACGACGAGCAGGGCGTCACCCTCCGGGTACCAGGCCGGCGCGGAGAGCGAGCAGGGGGCGCTGGTGAGCGCGGCGTCGACGGGAGCGGCGTCGGGGTCGGTGACGTCGACGACCACGAGCTGCTGGGGTTTGTCGAGCAGGTAGCCCGTGCCGTCGACGTGGAAGTCGAGTCGGGTGACGAGGCGCGGAGCCTCGGCGTTCGGTGCGGGGCGACGGCTCCCGCCTGAGACCTCGGTGCCGTAGCGGCCCGGCTCCGGGAAGCGGGCGGTGACGGCCACACGGGTCGAGTCCGGCGACCAGACGGGGGTGCCGGCGCCGAGGGGGAGGGCGGTCAGGACCCGCGCTTCACCGCCGTGCACGGGTGCGACGGCGAGCTGGGGGCGAGCGGTGCCCTGTGCGTCGTCGACGGACCGGAGGAATGCGAGCCAGCGGCCGTCCGGCGAGAGGACCGGCGCCGAGTCGCGGTCACCGGACGTCCACCGCGTCGCGCCGTCGGCGGTGAGGCGCTCGACGGTGCTGCGGTAGGCGTCCTGGTCGAGGTCTGGCCGGGACACCGCGACGAAGGCGGCACCACCGTTCCGCGGGTCGCCGCTGACGGTCGGGGATGAAGGGACGAGGAGGTGGTGGATGTCGTTCGCGAGCACGGTGCCACGCTACGGCCAGACGTGCTCCGGTGTCCCGGGATCGCCACGAGGCGTTCCCCGAGCGTTCATCGCGTTGGCGGCCTGCCGCAAGACTGTTCAGGAAGCGTTGCGAGGTCAAGCGCACGCGTTGCGTATGGCAGCACGATGGCGCAAGTATCCACAGTCTCACGCAACGATCTGCCACACACGTTTCCGATGTGTAACAACTTCGTCGGAGATTTTGAGGCCCTTCCGACCCGCACCTATGGTTCTCGGGAACGCGCCGTGGAGCCTGCCTCCTGCACGTTCGATCACATTCCATCAGGAGGATCACAGAGTGAACATCACCAAGAAGCGGGGACGCCAGCTGCTCGGCGTCGTCGCCCTGGCCGGGGCGGCCGCGATCGCCCTCGCCGGCTGCACCACCTCTCCGAGTGCCAACGAGTCCGGTTCGGCGTCGAACAAGACCGTCACCGTCGCGCAGGTCAACGAAGTCACGTCGTTCAACTACAACACCCCCCAGGGCAACCTGGACATGAACGGCATGATCAACTACATGACCCAGCCGCAGTTCGTGACGCTGGGGTCGGACTACAAGATCACGCCGAACACCGACCTCGGCACGATGAAGAAGCTCAGCGACGACCCGCTGACGGTGAAGTACACGCTGAACAAGGACGCCAAGTGGTCCGACGGCAAGGCGATCACCTCTGACGACCTCCTCCTCGGCTGGGCGCAGGCCTCCGGCTACTACGACTCGGCCACGCAGGACGCCGATGGCAAGGTCACGAGCGGGACGCAGTACTTCTCCCTCGCCTCGGCCTCGCCGTTCAAGACGGACTACCCGAGCGACATCACGAAGACGTCGATCACGCTCAAGTACAAGGACCCGTACGTCGACTGGAACCTCGTCAACCCGATCCAGTTCCCGGCGCACGTCGTCGCGGAAGAGGCCGGCACGACGACCGACGACCTGCTGAAGGCGCTCAAGGACACCCCCGCCGGTGACCCCGCCAAGCCGGCCGCGGCGAACGAGACCCTCAAGAAGGTCGCCGACTTCGTCAACACGGGCTACGACAAGACCAGCCTGCCGAGCGACAAGAAGCTCCTCGTCTCCGGCGGCCCGCTCATGGTGTCCGCATGGACCCCGAAGCAGTCGATGACCCTCGTGCCGAACCCGGAGTACACGGGCGACCACAAGGTCAACTTCGGCAAGCTCGTCGTCCGCTTCATCGGTGACGCCAACGCCCAGGTGACGGCCCTCCAGAACGGCGAGGTCGACGCGATCCAGCCGCAGGCCTCCGCCGACACGGTGAAGGCACTCGACGCCGCCTCCGGCGTCAAGGTCATCGAGGGCGCGCAGGTTGCCTACGACCACCTCGACCTGAACTTCGGCGCGTCCGTGTTCAAGGACGAGAACGTCCGCAAGGCCTTCCTCCTCACCATCCCGCGTGAGCAGATCCTGAAGTCGATCGTCACCCCGGTCAACAAGAGCGCCAAGGTCCTCGACTCGCAGCTCTACCTGCCGGGCCAGAAGGGCTACGAGGACGCCGTCAAGTCGAACGACTCGGACGAGTACTCGAAGGTCGACATCGAGAAGGCGAAGGAGCTCCTGAAGGGCGCCACGCCGACCATCAAGATCCTCTACAACACCGAGAACCCGAACCGCGTGGACTCGTTCCAGGCGATCCAGGCCTCGGCGAAGAAGGCCGGCATCAAGGTCACCGACGGCGGCTCGCCGGACTGGTCCTCGCTCCTCGCGGGCGGCGACTACGACGCCTCCATCTTCGGTTGGGTCAACCCGGGTGCCGGCAACGCCGCGATCCCGCAGCTGTTCCAGACCAACAACTCGGGCAACTACAACAAGTTCTCCGACGCTGAGGCCTCGAAGCTCGCTGTCGAGACCCAGACCACGCTGGACGAGTCGAAGCTCGACACGATGAAGCAGAAGATCGACAAGATCGCCTTCGACCAGGCCTACGGCCTCCCGCTGTTCCAGAGCCCGGGGCTGTTCGCCACCGGTTCGAACCTGAAGGGCGTCGAGTACTTCGGCGGTCAGACGGGCATCTTCTGGAACGTCTGGGACTGGAAGAAGTGACCCTGACCGGTCGCTGATCAGCACCACACACGAGGGGGCGCCGGACTCGACGAGTCCGGCGCCCTCCCGTGAGCCGGGACCCTGACCGGCACCATCCACGCCGGAGACCCCGGCACCCGCCGCTGAGCGATGTCGAAGACGACCGCGACGCGGGACCCAGTACCCTTGCTGCTCGGGCCGCCCGATCGGACGACCAGCAGTACGTCCCACCACACCGGAGAGGCACCCATCGCCCATGGTGAGTTTCATCGCGAGACGGATCCTCGTCTCGGTCCTCATCCTCATCGCCGCGTCGTTCATCATGTACAACCTGGCGGCGATCGCGGGGAACCCCCTGCAGGACCTCCAGAGCAGCAACTCGCCGAACCGTGACCAGCTCATCGCTGCGCGGACCGCGGCCCAGCACCTCGACGTGATCCCGCCCCTGCGCTGGGGCATCTGGATCACCGGTGTCGGCAAGTGCGTGATCGGCCAGTGCGACCTCGGCACCACGTTCAGCAACCAGCCCGTGGCGGAACTCCTCCCGCAGGCGGTCGGCTCGACCATCCAGCTGGTGACGTTCTCGTTCATCCTGGCGATCATCTTCGGCATCGGCCTCGGCGTCGTCACCGCGCTCCGCGTCTACTCCGGCTTTGACTACTCGATCACGCTGGTCAGCTTCTTCCTCTACTCGCTGCCGTCCTTCCTGATGGCCGTGCTGCTGAAGTCGTTCATCGCGCTCGACTACAACAACTTCCTCGTCGACCCGAAGATCCCACCGGTGACCCTCGTGCTCATCGCCGTGATCGTCGGCCTCGTGATCCAGCTCGTGGTGGGCGGCACGCTCAAGCGGCGGCTCGTCGTGGGTGCGATCAGCGCCGTCGTGACCGCGGGCATGCTCCTGCTCATGCAGGCGACCGGGTGGTTCACGGACCCGTCGCTCGGCCCGGTCTTCGTGATCCTGTTCACGGCCGGCATCGGTCTCGCCATGGTCGCGCTGCTCGCCGGCACGAAGAACCGCCGCGCGTGGCTCGTCGCGGGGATCAACGTCCTCATCGCGATCATCAGCTACTTCGCGCTGCAGGGCCTGCTGAACGTGTCGTCCGGCGCGACGATCTTCATCCTCGCCGTCGTCACGGTGCTGGTGGGGCTCGCGTCCGGCTTCCTCGTCGGCGGGCACGACCGTGGGCTCATGATGCGCATCGGCGCGCTGACGGCCTTCCTCAGCGCCGGTGTCATCCTGCTCGACCGCTTCATGCGCTCGTGGATCGACTACACGCAGAACTACGTGTCGCGTCCGATCGCGACGGTCGGTTCGCAGACGCCGGGTCTGACCGGTGACTTCTGGATCTCCGGGCTCGACACCTACACGCACCTGCTGCTGCCGACGATCTCGCTGCTCCTGATCAGCTTCGCGAGCTACACGCGGTACTCCCGTTCGGGCATGCTCGAGGTCCTCGACCAGGACTACGTGCGCACCGCCCGCGCCAAGGGCCTGCCGGAGCGCACGGTCATCGTGCGCCACGCGCTCCGCAACATGCTCATCCCGATCGCCACGCTCGTCGCGACGGACATCGGCGCGCTGCTCGGTGGCGCGATCATCACCGAGCGCGTCTTCGCGATCTCGGGCATGGGCAGCCTGTTCAACAGCGGCCTGTCGATCACCGACGTGAACCCGGTGATGGGGTACTTCCTCGTCATCGCGATCACCGCGATCGCGTTCAACTTCCTCGCCGACCTGGCCTACTCGGCCCTCGACCCGCGGGTGCGCGTCCGATGACCGCGCCCCGGACCACGACCGTGTCCGGTCGCACCGTCCGTGCGACCGGTCACTCCACGGCAGTGCACCACCAGGAGGACAACCGATGAGCACCATCCAGGGCGGCGCACCGCTCGAACCCAACATCGGCGACGGCAGCGACGTCGGGACGACCCCGGACTCGCACGAGAAGCAGCTCGGCGAGAGCCAGGGGCGGATCATCCTCCGCCGCTTCCTCGCGAACCGGCTGGCGGTCGTGGCGCTCGTCGTCTACGTCCTCGTGCTGATCTTCGCCGTGTCCGCGGTCGGACTCGGTCCGATCCCGGGCTGGTGGCACTACTCGTACCAGAGCCTCGAGAACCTGCAGAACGGGGGAGCGCCCACGGCGGACCACCCGTTCGGGCAGGACCGCATCGGCAAGGACTACTTCGCCCTGACGATGCGCGGGATCCAGAACTCCGTGCTCGTGATGATCGTGATCGGGCTCTTCGCCACGTTCATCGGTGTCGTCGTGGGCGCGGTCGCCGGGTACTTCCGCGGCGTCGTCGACTCGGTGCTGATGCGCATCACCGACATCTTCATCGTCATCCCGGCTATCGTCATCGGCGCCGTGGTCGGCAAGACGGCCAACGGGCTGGGCGCCTGGGGCCTGGCGCTCCTGCTCGGCCTGGTGTCCTGGATGGTCATCGCCCGACTGGTGCGCGCCGAGTTCCTGTCGCTCCGCGAGCGGGAGTTCGTCGAGGCCGCGCGTGTCGCCGGTGCGTCGGACGCGCGGATCATCTTCCGGCACATCCTGCCGAACGCGATCGGCGTCATCATCGTCTCCGCGACGCTGCTCATCGCCTCCGCGATCCTGCTCGAGACGGCCCTGAGCTACCTCGGCTACGGCATCAAGGCGCCGGACTCGTCGCTCGGCCTGCTCATCAGCCAGAACCAGTCGGCGTTCCAGACCCGTCCGTACCTGTTCTGGTGGCCGGCGTCCTTCATCGTGCTGCTCGCGCTCTGCGTGAACTTCATCGGTGACGGTCTGCGCGACGCGTTCGACCCGCGTTCGAAGCGTTTCAGCCTCCGCAAGACGCGCGAGCCGCAGAACACCTCCGGCTCGGAGATGATCAGCGCGTGACGTCCCCCCGGGTCCTAGCGCGCCGCGACGGCGAACCAGCCGCCGACGGCGGTCGCCGCGAGCAGGGCGATCGACAGCCAGTGCAGGGTGACCGGCACGCGCACGCTGTCGGCCGTGCCCAGCTCGATGGCGCCGCGCTCGCGCAGGTCGTCCCAGCGGTGACGGACCAGGTACGCGGCGTCGCCGGACGCGGTGGACAGCAGGTCGCCCGCGCGGCGGTTGCCGTCCTCGGTGGCGGGGACGACACGGCCGTGTCGCTGGTTCTGTCGCTGCGCCAGGGCGACCCCGGCGCGGCCGGGCGCCGGAGCGGCCCACACGGCGACCTTGCGGTTCGGCGTGACGAGCGTCAGGGCGAAGCGGGTGTCGACGTGCACGAGCGCCGCCCAGGGCACGTGGACCGTGTGGAAGACGTTGACGACCTCGATGCCCTCGTCGGCCACGGTCAGACGCGGACGCCACAGGGCCACCCAGCCGAGCAGGACACCGAACGCCGTCGGCACGAGGGCGAGCGCGCGGTCCTGCCAGGTCGCGTCGTTCAGCACGGTCGTGACGAAGAGCAGGGCGACGATCAGCCAGAGCACGATCGCCAGTCCGCGGTTGAACTTGGACACGAACACATCGCGCGTCGTCGGGGTGGCAGGCATGCCTCCATCGTCGCAGGTCGGAGCCTCCACCTCCGACGCCTGCGTCCCCGCCGTCAGCGCTCCTCCATCACCACCCACGCGGTCGTCACGAGCGACCGGGAAAGGACCGGACGTCGTTGAGCACGCCCGCCTCCGCGGCCACCACCCCGGCCGCCACCAGCACCCCCGTCGTCAAGGTCTCCGGACTCGACGTCGACTTCGCGGTCGACGACGTCTGGACCCCCGCGGTCAAGCACCTGTCCTACGAGATCCAGTCGGGCGAGGTCCTGGCCCTCGTGGGTGAGTCCGGCTCCGGCAAGTCCGTGAGCTCGATGTCGATCCTCGGCCTCCTGCCCCGGAACGCCCGGGTCAACGGGTCGATCACGTTCCAGGGCACCGAGCTCCTCGGCCTGCGGTCGGCGCAGCTGCGCGAGTACCGCGGCAAGGAGATCGCGGTGATCTTCCAGGAGCCGATGACCGCGCTCAACCCGGTGTTCACCGTCGGGTCGCAGATCGTCGAGACGCTCCGCATCCACTACGGCATCTCGCCGAGCGAGGCACGCGTCCGTGCCATCGAGCTCCTCACCATGGTGGAGATGCCCGACCCGCAGAAGGCGTTCGACTCCTACCCGCACCAGCTCTCCGGTGGGCAGCGGCAGCGCGCGATGATCGCCCAGTCGATCTCCTGCGACCCGAAGCTCCTCATCGCCGACGAGCCGACCACGGCCCTCGACGTCACGGTGCAGGCGGAGATCCTCGACCTCATCCGTGACCTCGCCGCGAAGCTCGGCAGCGCCGTCCTGCTCATCACGCACGACATGGGCGTCGTGGCGGACCTCGCCGACCGCATCGTCGTCATGCAGCAGGGTGTGGCCGTCGAGACCGGCACGGTGCGTGACGTCTTCTCGGCGCCGCAGCACGAGTACACGCAGACCCTCCTCGACGCCGTCCCGCGGCTCGGTCAGGCCGGCGACGTCGTCATCGACCTCACCGAGACGCTCGAGGCGGTCGTCGAGCACGAGACCCCGGTGCAGGTCCACGAGACCCTCCTGCACACGGACGTCGTGCAGACGCTCGGTCCGGCCGTCCTCGAGTTCAAGGACGTCGTCATCGAGTACCCCGGTCGTGGCCGCGTGAAGGCGTTCCGCGCCATCGACGGCGTCGACCTGACCGTCCACGAGGGCGAGGTCGTCGGACTCGTCGGCGAGTCCGGCTCCGGCAAGTCGACCCTCGGACGCGCGGCGATCGGTCTCCTCCCGATCACGTCCGGCCAGCTCGACGTCACCGGCGTCGACCTGTCGAAGCCGACCCGTTCGCTCGTGCGCCAGGTGCACCAGAACGCCGGCATCGTCTTCCAGGACCCGTCGTCGTCGCTCAACCCGCGCATGACGATCGGGCAGTCGATCGGCGAGCCGCTCCTGCTCGGCAAGGGCATGAAGGGCCGCGAGCTCGAGCGCGAGGTCGAGTCCCTCCTCGAGGCCGTCCGCCTCCCCACGGCGTACTCGACGCGGTTCCCGCACGAGCTGTCCGGTGGGCAGAAGCAGCGCATCGGCATCGCCCGTGCGCTCGCGCTCCGGCCGAAGCTGCTCATCGCGGACGAGCCGACGTCGGCGCTCGACGTGTCCGTGCAGGCCACCGTGCTCGAGCTGCTGAAGGACCTGCAGCGCGAGTTCGCCTTCGCCTGCCTGTTCGTCACGCACGACCTCGCGGTCATCGACGTGCTGGCGGACCGGATCGCGGTGCTGCACCACGGGCACCTCGCCGAGGTCGGCACGCGCGACCAGATCCTCCGCGACCCGCAGGACCCGTACACGCAGCGGCTCATCGCCGCGGTGCCCCTGCCGGACCCGGACGTGCAGCGTGAGCGTCGCGAGCTGCGCCGTCAGATCCTCGCCGCGGGCGCGGACGAGTAGGTCCGTCCGCCGCAGCCGCACACGAGACCCCCGACGTCGGACGACGTCGGGGGTCTCGTGTGTCGGGGGCCGGCCGCGCTCGCTTCCGCGGTGTCGGTCTGGAGGCGCGGCTCGCCTCCGCCCCGCCGGTGCGGACTACAGCTGCGCGGCCGCCATCGTCGCGACGACGCCGAAGACGATCAACCCGACGATCGTCCACCCGTGCGCTCGGTGCGTGATCGGCGCAGCCGTCACGGTCGCCGGGGGTGGGCCGTCCTGGGTGGGCGCTGCCGGGACGAAGGCGCGCATGCGCTCGGCGGCGGCGTCGACGTCGAGGTGGGTGGCGCCTCCCGGCCGTCCCGCGACCACCGCGCTCAGGCGGGCGGTCCTGCGGGTCGCGAGCCAGGTGCGGCGGACGCCCTCGCTGGAGACGACCTCGATGCCGTACTTGGTGCGGACCTCGGTGACGCGGCGCCAGGTGTACGTGCTCGTCCGGCGGACGTCGACGATGCGGAGGTGTTCCGGCGTCAGCTCGAAGCGCGGGCGCCACAGGACCGCCCACGCGACGAAGGCGATGAAGAGGCTGGGGACGGGGGCGAGCCAGCGGACGCCGTCGCCGAGGAGTGCGAGGGGGAGGAGCGCGACGGCCGCGACCCACAGGACGACGGCGAGCGTGCGCATGCCGGGGGCGAGGATCGTGGTCACGCGGTCGAGCGTACGAGATACCGGCCGTCGGGAGCCGGGCGACCGCTGAGCGAGCGGGGCGACGTGCCGACCCTCGGGCAGCAGGGCAACGCCCGGAGAGCCGTGCAACGAGATGCCGACCCTCGGGCGGCAGGGCAACGCCCGGAGAGCCCGGAGAGCAACGAGATGCCTCCCCGGGAACGCCCGGAGAGCGGGTGTGACACACCGTCGCGTACCTCCGGACGACCCGATTCCCCGGGGAGGCAGATCCGTGGATCGCTCGTCGGGTCAATGGTCCTCGTCCCCCCGTTCGGGTGTCAATACCCCACGAGGTCTTTTTCCGAGGATCGCCACGCCGTGTCCGCGCATCCGCGTGCGCGTGCCGTCGGACGGCTCACGCCACGAGGAGCTCGATCTGCGCGCGGATCGTCTCGGCCTTCGGGAAGCGGAGTCCGACCAGCCCGACGTGCCGCCACCGCACCACGCCGTCGGGCCCGATCACGAACACGGAACGTCGCAGCCCGATGCCGGGAGCCTGCACGCCGTACGCGCGGGTGACCTCGCCGCCGGTGTCGCTGAGCAGTGGGAAGGTGAGGGAGGACCCCCGCGCGAAGGCCTCGTGCGAGTCGAGGGCCTGCGGGCTGACGCCCCAGACGACGGCACCGAGGTCCCCGAAGTCGTCGAGCTCCTCCTGGTAGCTGCACAACTGTGCGGTGCACACCGGGGTGGCGTCGCCGGGGTAGAAGGCGAGGACCAGGGTCCGGCCGATCTCGGCGGACAGGGCGTACTCGTCGTCGGTGCGCAGCCCGTCGCGCACGATCATGCCGGGCAGGGTGAAGCGCGGCGCGGGGTCGCCCACCTCGGGGATGCTCATGCGGCCACGCTAGGGCCGGGCGATCGGCGCGGCGCGACGGCGCGCTGTGGGTTGCCTGTGGCTTCGGCGGACCGGGGTCGCGGCGGTCCACCGCATCGCCGACGCCCGAACGGGGGTGGCCGGAGCCGCAGGGTGGCGGACGCCGGAGCGGCGGGGAGCCGGAGCGGCAGCGCGCCGTGGCGGTCGCGCGTCGGTCAGCGGAACAGCGCGGGGAAGGCGTGGGCGACCCAGGGGTACCCGACGAACACGGTGGCGTCGAGCAGGCAGTGCGTGATGACGAGGGGGAGGAGCCGGCCCCACCTCGTGTAGATCCAGCCGAAGACGACGCCCATCACGGCGTTCCCGACGAACGCGCCGAAGCCCTGGTACAGGTGGTAGCTCCCGCGCAGGACCGCGGTGGAGAGGATCACCTGCCAGCGCCCCCACCCGAGACCGCCGAGACGTTCGTAGAGGTACCCGACGACGATCACCTCCTCCTGCAGTCCGGAGCGCACCGCCGAGAGCAGCAGGACGGGGATCGTCCACCAGTACGAGTCGAGCGCCGCCGGGTCGACGTTCACCGTGAAGCCGAGCGCTCGGCCGGTGAAGTACAGCGCCAGCCCCGGGATCCCGATGCCGAGCGCGATGAGCGCGGCGCCACCGAGGTCGGGACGGGCACGGAACCGGTCGATGCCGAGGCGGCCGAGGTGCGGTCGGGTCGTGCTCCAGAGCAGGAAGCACACCAGCGCGACCGGGGCGAGGTCGACCGCGATGCCGACGAGCTGCCGCGCGAGGTCGACGTACTGCACGGTCGTCGTCGACGTGTTGAGCGCCGTCGACTGCTGCCCGAGCGGCGTGGTCTGCGACAGGTCGTCGATGATCTGGAGGATCGAGTACAGCGCACTGCCGCCGAGCGACAGCATGAGGACGATGGTGATCTCGACCCACGTTCGCCGACGGCTCATCGTGCGTACTCCTGTCGGTTGCGAACTACCGGTAGACTGGCGTGTCGGGCGTTCTGCCCGCGGGTGTGGTGTGTCCAAGACGACCGGCCCGACACTCTCCCAGAAATTGAAGGATGTCCTGTATGGCGCTCGCCACCCGGTCCGACCTGCGCAACGTCGCCATCGTGGCACACGTCGACCACGGCAAGACCACCCTCGTCGACGCGATGCTCACGCAGACGAACTCGTTCGACGCCCACTTCGAGGGCGAGGACCGGATGATGGACTCGAACGACCTCGAGCGCGAGAAGGGCATCACGATCCTCGCGAAGAACACCTCGGTGCTCTACAACGGCAAGCACGCCAGCGAGTTCGGTGCCGGCGGCCCCATCACCATCAACGTGATCGACACCCCCGGCCACGCCGACTTCGGTGGCGAGGTCGAGCGCGGCCTGTCCATGGTCGACGGTGTCGTCCTGCTCGTCGACGCGTCCGAGGGCCCGCTGCCCCAGACTCGCTTCGTGCTGCGCAAGGCGCTCGCCGCGAAGCTCCCGGTGATCCTGCTCGTCAACAAGACGGACCGCCCCGACTCCCGCATCGACGAGGTCGTGTCCGAGTCGCAGGACCTCCTGCTGGGTCTCGCGTCCGACCTGTCGGACGAGGTCGACGACCTCGACCTCGACGCGATCCTCGACGTCCCCGTCGTCTACGCCTCCGGCCGCGCCGGCGCCGCCTCGCGCAACAAGCCGGCCGACGGCTCGCTGCCCGACAACGACGACCTCGAGCCCCTGTTCGAGGCCATCCTGCAGCACGTGCCGGCCCCGAAGTACGACGACCAGCACCCGCTGCAGGCCCACGTCACCAACCTCGACGCGTCGCCGTTCCTCGGCCGCCTCGCGCTGCTGCGCATCTTCCACGGCACGATGAAGAAGGGCCAGACGGTCGCGTGGGTCAAGCACGACGGCACCGTCGTGAACGCGCGCATCACCGAGCTCCTCATCACCAAGGCGCTCGAGCGCTACCCGGCCGAGTCCGCGGGCCCCGGTGACATCGTCGCCGTCGCCGGCTTCGACACGATCACCATCGGTGAGACCCTCTCCGACCCCGAGGACGTCCGTCCGCTGCCGACCATCACGGTCGACGACCCGGCGATCTCGATGACGATCGGGACGAACACCTCGCCCCTCGTCGGCAAGGTCAAGGGCCACAAGCTCACGGCGCGCATGGTCAAGGACCGCCTCGACCGCGAGCTCATCGGCAACGTCTCGCTCAAGGTCCTCGACATCGGTCGCCCGGACGCGTGGGAGGTCCAGGGTCGCGGCGAGCTCGCGCTGGCCATCCTCGTCGAGCAGATGCGCCGCGAGGGCTTCGAGCTGACCGTCGGCAAGCCGCAGGTCGTCACGAAGCGCGACGAGGACGGCAAGCTCCAGGAGCCGTACGAGCACATGACGATCGACACGCCGGAGGAGCACCTCGGCGCGATCACGCAGCTCATGGCCGCGCGCAAGGGTCGCATGGAGAACATGACGAACCACGGCACCGGCTGGATCCGCATGGAGTTCATCGTGCCGTCGCGTGGCCTCATCGGCTTCCGCACCGCGTTCCTCACCGAGACCCGCGGCACCGGCATCGCGAACGCGATCTCGCACGGCTACGCCGAGTGGGCCGGCCCGATCCAGACCCGTGTCAACGGTTCGATCGTCTCCGACCGCTCCGGTGTCGTCACGCCGTTCGCGATCACGAACCTCCAGGAGCGGATGACGTTCTTCGTCAACCCGACCGAAGAGGTCTACGAGGGCATGGTCATCGGCGAGAACTCGCGCGCCGACGACATGGACGTCAACATCACGAAGGAGAAGAAGCTGACGAACATGCGTTCGGCCAACGCCGACTCCTTCGAATCGATGACGCCGTCGCGACAGCTCTCCCTCGAGGAGTGCCTGGAGTTCGCCCGCGAGGACGAGTGCGTCGAGGTCACCCCCGACGCCGTCCGCATCCGCAAGGTCGAGCTCGACGCGCAGGCCCGCCAGCGTGCGTACGCCCGCCTGAAGCGTCAGGACGCGTAGGCGGCACACCCGGGAGGCGCGCCCTCCACGACCGGCCCGGTCACCTCGCAGGAGGTGGCCGGGCCGGTGTCGGTTGTAGCGTGGTGCGCGTGACCCTCGACCTCCTCTCGCTGTACCAGGACCTCCACGCCCACCCCGAGCTCGGCTTCCAGGAGCACCGCACGGCCGGCATCGTCGCCGACCGCCTCGCGGAGATCGGCGGCATCGAGGTGACCTCGGGCGTCGGCGGCACGGGGGTCGTCGGCGTGCTGGCGAACGGCGACGGACCGGTCGTGTGGCTGCGTGCCGACATGGACGGTCTGCCCGTGCAGGAGCGCACCGGCCTGTCCTACGCGAGCGAGCACCTCGGCGCGGACGAGGACGGCAACGAGGTCCCGACGATGCACGCCTGCGGGCACGACATCCACGTGACGTGGCTGCTCGGCACGCTCGAACGCCTCGCCGCGACCACGGACGACTGGCACGGCACGGTCGTCGCGGTGTTCCAGCCGGCAGAAGAGGTGATCTCGGGCGCCCGGGCGATGATCGAGGACGGCCTCGTCGACCGCTTCCCGACGCCGGACGTGGTCCTCGGGCAGCACTCCGCGCCGGCGCCGGTGGGCGTCGTCTCGGTCGGCAGCGGTCCGGTGATGGCGTCGAGCGACCGGCTCACGGTGCTGTTCACCGGGCGGGGCGCACACGGGTCGGCGCCGCAGGCGTCGCTCGACCCGATCGTCACGGCCGCGTCCGCGGTCGTGCGGCTGCAGACCGTCGTGTCGCGCGAGGTCGCTCCGAGCGACGCGGGCGTCGTCACCGTCGGGAGCTTCCACGCCGGCACCCGAGCGAACATCATCCCGGACGAGGCCGTCATCGAGATCTCGACGCGAGCGCGCAACGAGGAGACCCGCGCGCGGATCATCGCGTCGATCGAACGCATCGTCCGAGCCGAGAGCGAGGCCGGCGGACTGCCCGAGCCGACCATCGTCCGGGCTCCCGGGGCCGAGGTCACGGTGAACGACCCGGCAGCGGCGCAGCGCGTGCTCGACGCGATCCGTGCCGAGGTCCCCGGCGCCCGTGACCTGGAGCTCGGCCTCGCGATGGCGTCCGAGGACGTCGGGCAGCTCGCGACGGCTGCCGGCGCGCCGCTCGTGTACTGGTTCACCGGCATCACCGATCCGGAGCTCTTCCGCCGGGGCGAGGACATCCCGAGCAACCACTCGCCGTTCTACGCGCCGCAGGCCGAGACGGCGATCCCCGTCGGGGTCGACGCCTTCGTCGCCGCGACGCGCGCCTACGTGGCCTGACGGCGGAGCGGCCGGGCGGCGGGGCGGCCGGGCGGCGGGGCGGCGGCACCCGGGCAGGCGGCGGGGCGGCGGCACCCGGGCAGGCGGCGGGGCGCCGGCACCCACGCGACCCGCCGTCCACGTGACGTTCCCAGGGGACTCTCGCCGCGCCTCCCGGCTGCCCGTCTAGGGTGCTGCGCATGCGCACCCCGACCCGCACCCTGCTCGCCGCCGTCGCCGCCGGCATCACGCTCGCCGGACTGGCGGGCTGCTCGACCGATGCGGTCGAGCAGGCGACGGACCTGGGCTCGTCGGTGGCGTCGAGCGTGTCCGAGGGTCTGCAGGGCGTCGACGGCTCGGCGATCCAGGACGGCATGTCCTCGGTGGCGGGCGGCATCGACGGCGCGTTGGACACGGCGCTGCGGGGCGCGAACGTGACCTCGGACGGAGCGCTGCCGGACGGGTTCCCCTCGCGGGAGGTCCCGCTCGTCGACGGGACGGTGCTCGGCGGGGGCGCCGGGCCGAACGGTTCGGGCTGGGTCGCACAGGTCGGGGCGTCGTCCGTGGACGACTTCGCGGCAGCCGACCAGCAGCTCACCGACGCCGGGTTCACCGAGTCTGCGAAGCGCGCGGACTCGTCGAGCGCGTTCGGGATGTTCCGCAGCGACGCCTACCGGGTGGTGCTCACCTTCGCCGACGGACGTGACGGCGTCACGGCGACCTACATCGTCACGCCCCGCTAGCCCGTACGCTTGGACCTGATGTCGAAGGTCCCCGGAACCCGCCCCGAACGCGTCCTGTTCGTGCACGCCCACCCCGACGACGAGACCCTCGCGTCGGGCGGCACGATCGCCACCCTGCTCGAGCTCGGTGCCGAGGTGACCGTGCTGACCGCGACCCGCGGGGAACGCGGCGAGATGCTCACCCCGCGACTCGCGCCGCTGTTCGGCGACGGTCCGCGCGTGGCCGCCCACCGCGAGACCGAGATCGCCGGCGCCCTCGCCGCGCTCGGCGGGGCGCGGCACCTGTGGCTCGGTGGACCGGGCGCACGGCCGACCGACCTGCCGGAGCGCCGGTACACCGACTCCGGCATGCAGTGGGGGCCGGACGGCCGGGCCGTCGCCGCCGACGACGCCCCCGCGGACTCCCTGACCGCCGCGGACCTCGGCGAGGTCGTCGACGACATCCGCGCCGCGATCCGGTCCACCGGTGCGGACGCGGTCGTGAGCTACGACGACGACGGCGGGTACGGCCACCCGGACCACGTCCGGGTGCACCACGCGGCCCGGTACGCCGCGCGCGCCGAGGAGCTGCCCTTCTCGATGATCGTCGACCCGGAGACCACCGAACCGGACGTCACCGTCGACGTGCTGCCCGTCCGCGCGAAGGTCCGCGCGGCCGTCGAGCAGTACCGGTCGCAGGTGACCGTCGACCCGGTCGACCCCGCCGACCCGGTCGCGCTCTCGTGGGTGATGCCGCACGGTGTCCGCCACCAGGCACCCGCGATCGAGGCGTTCCGGCACGCGGACGCCCCGTCGGACCCCGCGCCGCGCACCTACGCGGAGATGTCCCGGCAGGGAAAGGTGACGGCGGTCGTGGTCGCGCTCGTGCTCGGGCTCGTCACCGGTGCGCTGGGGACGGTCACGCACCAGCAGACGCTCGGGTCGTTCCCGGTGGGGATGGTCATCACCACGCTCATCGTGCTCGGGCTCACCGTCGGCATCCGCCTGCTGTACCGGTCGCGGGCGATGGTCGCGGCGCTCGGCATCGGCGTCATCGTGGCGACCCAGGTGCTCGTCTCCGTGGGCGGTCAGAGCTCCCCGCTCGTGCTGGCGAACGCGGCCGGCTACGTCTGGACGTTCGCGCCGGCGGTCATCGCGGCGCTCGTGCTCGCGTGGCCGGACCTGAGCGGGGTGCGCGCGGCAGCTGCGGCCCGTGCGGGCGGTCCGGCCGACGGTCGGTCAGGGTCCACCGACCGCCGCGGGTAGACTCGGACACGCTCAGTCCGAAGGGAGCACCCCAGCCGTGACGTACGTGATCGCCCAGCCCTGTGTCGACGTGAAGGACCGCGCCTGCATCGACGAATGCCCGGTCGACTGCATCTACGAGGGCGACCGCTCGCTGTACATCCACCCCGACGAGTGCGTCGACTGCGGTGCGTGCGAGCCCGTCTGCCCCGTCGAGGCGATCTACTACGAGGACGACCTCCCCGAAGAGTGGGCGGACTACTACAAGGCCAACGTCGAGTTCTTCTCCGAGGTCGGGTCGCCCGGCGGCGCCGCGAAGGTCGGTGTGATCCACAAGGACCACCCGGTCGTCATGGCCGAACCGCCCCGCGGCTGACCCGGGCACGCACGTGGCGCTCGACCTCCCCGACTTCCCCTGGGACCAGCTGGTCCCGTTCAAACAGCAGGCAGCGGCGCACGAGGGCGGCATCGTCGACCTGAGCGTCGGCTCGCCGGTCGACCCGACGCCGGCGGTGGTGCGGACCGCCCTCGCCGATGCGACCGACGCGCACGCGTACCCGCAGGTCGCCGGCACGCCCGCACTGCGTGAGGCCATCGCCGCCTGGTACGGCCGTCGGCAGGGTGTGACCCTCACCCCCGACCAGGTCCTGCCGACCATCGGCTCGAAGGAGTTCATCGCCGGGCTGGCGCTCTGGCTCGGCATCGGCCGCGGCGACACGGTCGTCTTCCCCGAGACGGCCTACCCGACCTACGAGCTCGGCGCCGCCCTCGTCGGCGCCACCGCACTCGCCTCCGACGACCCGGCCGCCTGGCCGTCGTCGACGCGGCTCGTCTGGCTGAACTCGCCGGGCAACCCGGACGGCCGGGTCCTCTCGGTGGAACAGCTGCGTGCCGCCGTCGTCCGCGCCCGCGAGCTCGGAGCCGTCGTCGTCGGCGACGAGTGCTACGCCGAGCTCGGGTGGGAGCCGCCGTACGACACCGCGCCGACCCCGACGATCCTCGACCCCCGGGTCGTCGGCGACTCCCTCGACGGTGTCCTCAGCGTCTACTCGCTCTCCAAGCAGTCGAACCTCGCCGGGTACCGGGCGGCCTTCGTCGCCGGCGACGCAGCCGTGCTGGCCGAGGTCCTCGCGGTCCGCAAGCACACCGGCATGATGCCGCCGCTCCCCGTACAGGAGGCGATGATCGTCGCGCTCGAGGACGAGAACCACGTGCAGCAGCAGAAGGCGCGCTACCGGGCCCGGCGGAGCATGCTCCGACGGGCACTCGAGGGCGCCGGGTTCCGGATCGACCACAGCGAGGCCGGGCTCTACCTCTGGGCGACCCGTGGCGAGCCCGCGCTCGAGACGGTGGCGTGGTTGGCGGAGCACGGCATCCTCGTCGCGCCGGGCACGTTCTACGGCGGTGCCGGTGCCGAGCACGTGCGGGTGGCGCTCACCGCCACCGACGAACGCATCGCGGCGGCCGCGCAGCGTCTGGCGAGTGGACGCCGTCTGAACGGCGCCTGACGGGCCGGTAGCGCGCCTCCGGACAGGGTTCCGCTCCGAGCACAATCCGTGGTTCCCACCACGTTCCGAGCACTTCGGTGTGCACGAGCGACAGACGCCGCGATTAGGCTGTCCTCGTGACTGACACTGCCAACGATGCTCAGAAGACGGCCACACCGCCCACCACGCCCGTCCCCGTGAGTCCCGCCGCCGAGCAGACGACGGAGACCGCGACGCTGACGTACCCGGGCGGCACCGCGGAGTTCCCGATCCTCCCGAGCGTCGACGGTGCGTCCACCGTGGACATCTCGTCGTTCAAGAAGCAGACCGGGATGAACACGCTCGACTACGGGTTCGTGAACACCGGCTCGACGAAGAGCGCGATCACGTACATCGACGGCGACCAGGGCATCCTGCGCTACCGCGGCTACCCGATCGACCAGGTCGCGTCGAACTGCACCTTCCTCGAGGTCGCCTGGCTGCTGATCTACGGCGAGCTGCCGAGCGAGTCCGAACTCGCCGACTTCGACGCCCGGATCCGTCGGCACACGCTGCTGCACGAGGACCTCCGTCGGCTCTTCGACGCCCTGCCGCACTCGGCACACCCGATGTCCGTGCTCTCCAGCGCCGTCAGCGCCCTGTCCACGTACTACGAGGACGACATGGACGTCGACGACCCCGAGAAGGTCGAGCTGCAGACCGTCCGGCTCCTGGCCAAGCTGCCGGTCATCGCGGCGTACGCGCACAAGAAGTCGATCGGGCAGGCGTTCCTGTACCCGGACAACTCCCTGTCGTTCGTCGACAACTTCCTGCGGCTGAACTTCGGCACCATGGCCGAGACCTACCAGCCGAACCCCGTGCTGTCGAAGGCGCTGGACCGGCTGCTCATCCTGCACGAGGACCACGAGCAGAACGCCTCGACGGCGACCGTCCGCATGGTCGGGTCGACGAAGGCGAACATGTTCGCGTCCATCTCCGCCGGCATCAACGCGCTGTACGGGCCGCTGCACGGCGGCGCGAACGAGGCCGTCCTCGAGATGCTCCAGCAGATCAAGGACTCCGGCGAGCCGGTGCAGCGCTTCGTCGAGCGGGTGAAGAACAAGGAGCGCGGGGTGAAGCTCATGGGCTTCGGACACCGCGTCTACAAGAACTACGACCCGCGGGCGAAGCTCGTGAAGGAGAGCGCGGACGAGGTCCTCGAGTCCCTCGGCGTGCAGGACGACCTGCTCGACATCGCGAAGGAGCTCGAGCAGATCGCGCTGTCCGACCAGTACTTCATCGACCGCAAGCTCTACCCGAACGTCGACTTCTACACCGGGATCATCTACAAGGCGATGGGGTTCCCGCCGCGGATGTTCACCGTCCTCTTCGCGATCGGACGACTGCCCGGGTGGATCGCCCAGTGGCGTGAGCTCAACAACGACCCGCTGAACAAGATCGGGCGCCCGCAGCAGCTCTACGTGGGCTACCCGGAGCGCGACCTGCCGGAGCACTGACGTCGTGACGAACGCCCCGCACCACGGATCCGTGGTGCGGGGCGCTCGTGTGTGCGCTCGCGACGTCCTGGGCGCCGACGGGACCCGCTACGCGTGCAGCGCGGTGTTCAGTTGGATGCCCTCACCGCGACGCTGCAGCGCCTCCACCGCGCCGGTGACCGAGTTGCGACGGAACAGGACGTTCGGCGTACCGGAGAGCTCGGCGGCCTTGACCGTCTTCGCGGTGCCGTCCGGGTTCGGGGCCGCACCGACGAGGACGACCTTCGTGCCGGCGGTGACGTAGAGCCCTGCCTCGACCACGGAGTCGTCGCCGAGCGAGATGCCGAGCCCGGCGTTCGCCCCGAGGAGCGCCCGCTCGCCGAGG
This sequence comes from Curtobacterium sp. L1-20, assembly GCF_048755855.1. Classification (GTDB taxonomy): domain Bacteria; phylum Actinomycetota; class Actinomycetes; order Actinomycetales; family Microbacteriaceae; genus Curtobacterium. Next base: position 1,464,608 of record NZ_CP151473.1, read on the forward strand.
GACACCCGGTGGGTGCCGCCGCCGGACAACGTGCCCATGATCGACGCGCCGCCGCCGATGTCCGTCCCGTTCCCCACGACGACGCCCTGGGAGACCCGGCCCTCGATCATCGCGTCGCCGAGGGTGCCGGCGTTGAAGTTCACGAAGCCCTCGTGCATGACCGTGGTCCCCGGCGCGAGGTGCGCGCCCAGCCGGACGCGGTTCGCGTCGCCGATGCGCACGCGGTCCGGCACGACGTAGTCGACCAGGCGCGGGAACTTGTCGATCGCGTGCACCGCGATGCCGGCGCGCTGCAGCGCCGGGCGCAGCCGCACGAGCGCGTCGGGGTGCACCGGGCCGGCGTTCGTCCACGCGACGATCGGCAGGTGGGCGAACACCCCGTCGAGGTTGATCGTGTTCGGCGCGACGTGCAGGTGGCTGAGGAGGTGCAGCCGGAGGTAGGCGTCCTCGGTGCCGGCGGGCGCGGCGTCGATCGTGACCTCGGTGGTGACGGCCTCGATGCGGACCTCGCGCCGCGGGTCGTCGCCCACGTGCGCACGCAGGTCGGCGGGGAACGCTGCGTCGGCGGGCAGCGCACCGAGGTGCGTCTCCGGGTACCACGTGTCGAGCGTCGTGCCGTCGGCGGCGATCGTCGCGAGGCCGTGGCCCCAGGCGGTGGTCGGGCGGTCGGTAGCAGCGGTCGTGTCGGTCACCGGACCAGGGTACCCAGCGACCGGGGGCGACCACCCGTCCGTCCGGACGGGTACGCCGGGCGCGCGCCGCGCCTCCAGACCTGGAGGCGCGACCGCCTGTGGACCGACCCGTCCCGTCCACAGGCGGTCGCCTCGGCGGTCTCCGCACAGGCCGGCCGGTAGGCTGCGTCCATGCCGGAGCAGCTCGACCTCACCGCCTCGTCCATCGACATCACCCGTGCCATCTGCGACATCGAGTCGGTGTCCGGCAACGAGGGACCGCTCGCCGACGCGATCGAAGCGGCCCTGACGCCGCTCGCGCACCTCGAGGTGATCCGTGACGGCGACGCGATCGTGGCACGGACGCACCTCGGCCGTGACCGCCGGGTCGTCATCGCCGGGCACATCGACACCGTCCCCCTGAACGACAACCTGCCGACCGAGTTCCGCACCACCGAGGACGGCACCGAGATCCTCTGGGGACGCGGCACGGTCGACATGAAGGCCGGTGTCGCCGTCCAGCTGAAGCTCGCGTACGACCTCGCCGACCCGAGCGTGGACGTCACGTGGGTGTTCTACGACCACGAAGAGGTCAGTGACTCGCTCAACGGCCTCGGGCGCCTGGCGCGGACGCGTCCGGAGCTCCTCGCGGGGGACTTCGCCATCCTGGGCGAGCCGTCCGGTGCGCAGATCGAGGGCGGCTGCAACGGCAACCTCCGGGCCGAGGTCCGGACCTTCGGCAAGCGGTCCCACAGCGCGCGCAGCTGGATCGGCGACAACGCGATCCACAAGGCGGCGCCGATCCTCGCCACCCTCGCGGCGTACGAGCCGCGCACCGTGACGGTGGACGGGCTCGAGTACCGCGAGGGCTTGAACGCCGTGGGCGTCTCCGGCGGGATCGCCGGCAACGTCATCCCCGACGAGGCGATGGTGCACGTCAACTACCGCTTCGCCCCCTCGCGCAGCGCGGACGAGGCCGTGGCCCACATCCGCGAGCTCTTCGACGGCTACGACGTGCAGATCGTCGACCTCGCAGCCGGTGCCCGCCCCGGCCTCGACGCCGCGCTCGCGCAGGACTTCGTCGCGGCCGTCGGCGGCCCGGAGCCCCGTCCCAAGTACGGCTGGACGGACGTCGCCCGGTTCTCCGCCCTCGGGGTCCCCGCGGTGAACTACGGCCCCGGCGAGCCGGTGTTCGCCCACCACGACGACGAGCAGGTCCCCGTCGACCAGATCACCTCGGTCGAGGACGGTCTGCGTCGGTGGCTGACGGCCTGACGACGGCCGGGGCCACCCGGCTGAGCCCGACCCGAGCCCGGTGGCGCGCCCGCTACCGGGTCGTGCCGTGGTGGGTGCGGATCACGGTCGTGTACGTGCTCGCCCGGCTCGTCACCGGCGCGATGCTCACGGCGTTCGCGAGCGTGCAGGCCGCGAACTCCTTCACGGCACAGCACCCGTCCTACCTGTCGTTCGCCGCGATCTGGGACGGCGCCTGGTACCGGGTGATCGCGGCGAACGGGTACCCGTCGACCCTGCCGGTGGACGCCGCCGGCCACGTCACCGAGAACGCGTGGGCGTTCATGCCGGCGTACCCGTTCCTCGTGCGGGCGCTGATGGCGCTGACCGGGGCGTCCTTCGAGTTCGTCGCGGTGTCCGTGTCGTTGCTCTGCGGCTGGGGTGCCGCGCTGGTCTTCCGGCGGCTGATCGGCCGGTTCCTCGACCCGGCCCGGGCCACGTTCGCGACCGTGCTCTTCTGCGTGGCCCCGGTCTCGGCGATGTTCCAGGTCGCCTACGCCGAGTCGATGGGGCTGCTCCTGCTCCTCGTCGCACTGCTGCTCATGGTCGACCGTCGCTGGTGGACGATGCTGCCCGTCGTGCTGTTGCTCGGCATGACCCGACCGACGGGCCTGGCGTTCGCGCTGCTCGTGGTGCTGTTCCTCGCCGCGTGGTTCGTCCGGCCTGCCTGGGTCCGTTCGTCCGAACCGCTCACGTTCCGCCGGTTCGTGCCGCCCGCCGTCGTCGCGATCGTGTCCGGGCTGGTCGGGCTGGCGTGGCCGGCGATCGCGTGGGCGGTGACGGGCGTGCCGAGGGCGTACACCGACACCGAACTCGCGTGGCGGTCCTCGTACATCGGTTGGAAGGAGCTCGTGCCCTTCGCCCCGTGGATCCAGGGCTTCGGCTGGTGGTTCCGCCAGCCGGCGGGCGCGATCCTGCTCGTGGTGGTCGTCGTCGGCTTCGCGGCCTTCGTCTCCGTTCCGGCGGCACGCCGTGTCGAGATCGAACTGCGGCTGTGGGGCGTCGCGTACGTGGTGTACCTGCTGGCGGTGTTCTTCCCGCAGTCGAGCACCTGGCGGATCCTGCTGCCGATCGCGCCGCTGCTCGGGATCGTGGCGTTGCCCCGCTCGCGGGTGTACCGGGTCGCCGTGGTGGTGGCGTTCCTCGCGATGCAGTGGGCCTGGCTGTACTTCTGCTGGTGGGTGGACGGCTACGACTGGACCCCGCCGTGACCGGGGTCCGCGGCAGGTCCTGAGCGGCGAGCCGTGCCGGCGTCACCGGGCGTCGCGGCGGACGGGGCGACGGCCGGCACCGGTGCGCCGCCGCCGACCACCGGGCCGTCCGGCCGGTACGCCGCTGCTGCCGTCACCATCGAGTTGACCGTCGCGATGAACGGCACCGCGAAGAACGCCCCGACGACCCCCGCGATCGTCGTCCCCGCGGTGACGCCGAGGACCACGCCGAGCGGGTGGACCTTCACCGCGCTGCCGGTGAGGAACGGGTGCAGGACGTGGCTCTCCAGCTGCTGGACCAGGACGACGACGCCGAGCATCGCCAGGGCCGGCACCCAGCCGTTGAAGACCAGTGCGATCAGGACGGCGACGATGCCCGCGACGATGGCGCCGACGACCGGCACGAAGGCGCCGAAGAACACGATGACGCCGATCGGGATCGCGAGCGGCACCTGCAGCGCGAGCGCGCCGATGACGATGCCGAGCGCGTCGGTGACCGCGACGATCAGCTGCACGCGGATGAAGCTCGTGAGCGTCCTCCACCCGGCGTGACCGGCGACGTCGATGCGCGGGCGCGCACGGCGGGGGAACAGCCGCACCACCCACGACCAGATCCGCCGTCCGTCGACCAGGACGAAGATCGTCGTGAAGACCACGATGAAGAGCCCCTCGAGTGCGTGGACGAGTCCGCTGCCGGCCTCCCGCGCACCGGAGAGGATCGACGACGTGTGCTTCTGCAGGAACGCGGTCGCGTCCGCCAGCCACTTGGTCACCTGCGCGGCCGTGATGCCGAACGGCTGCGAGGCGAGCAACGACTGCAGGGACTGCACGTTGTGGTCGAGGCGGTGCTCGAGGGACGGCAGGTCGTACCGGATCTGTGCGGTCACGATGAGGGCGAGCACCCCGATGACGACCACGACCGCGACGAAGCAGGACAGCACCGCGAGCCACTTCGGCCACCGGTGGCGCTGCAGGAAGGCGGAGATCGGGGCGAGCAGCGCGCAGACGAGCAGCCCGACGAGGAACGGGACGACGATGTCCTGGAGCAGCACGACGAGGGCGACGACGACCGCGAGGGCGGCGACCACGACGAGGAACCGGCCCGAGAAGGCCCCTGCGATCCGCAGGCCTGCAGGGACCGCGTCGACGGCGGGATCGTCCGGACCGGGCGTGGAGCGGGTGTTCGGCATGTGCCAAGGTGACCACTCGGAGCCGCGAGAACGACGCGATCCGCCACCCCCAACCTGGGCGGTTTCGCAGTTGCCCCGTCCATACGGGATAATGGGTCTGCATGTACTGCACGAAAGGGGACATCTGATGGCAGCCATGAAGCCGAGGACCGGTGACGGGCCGATGGAGGCTGTTAAGGAGGGTCGACTCATCATCGTGCGGGTTCCGCTCGAAGGTGGAGGCCGCCTGGTCGTCTCGGTCAACGATGCCGAGGCCAAGGAACTCCACGACGCACTCGCTGAGGTCGTCTCGGCCTAGTACGTCGAAGCACCGAACGAGGAGGCCCGGAGCGCGTACGCTCCGGGCCTCCTCGCGTCCGTGTCGATGGCGGCGGCCGTACCGGCGTCGGTCCCGCTGCCGGTGTCGGACCCGTCCGGCACGATGGGTGCGTGCCCCGGACCCGCCTGCCGATCCGCCGCGTCGAGGAGTACGCGCCGGACCCGCTCCCGCGCGGTGTGTGGCCCGCGACGCTGCCACCCGTGCGGCAACTCCTCGACGAGGGACTCGACCTCGATCCCGTGACGGTGCTCGTCGGCGACAACGGCGTCGGCAAGTCGACACTGGTCGAAGCGATCGCGATCGCCTTCGGGATGGGGCCCGAGGGTGGGTCGACGATGTCCGGGCACACGACGCGAGCGAGCGAGTCGGCGCTGTGGGAGCACATCCTGCTCGTGCGGGAACCCGGCGCAGCCAAGGGCGGCTTCTTCCTCCGCGCCGAGACCATGCACGGGCTCTTCACGTTCCTCGAGGAGCATCCGGGCGCCCGACCCGAACCCGTCTTCCACGAGCGCAGCCACGGCGAGTCCTTCCTCGACTTCGTGATCGACCGTGCGCGGTGGCCCGGACTCTGGATCCTCGACGAACCGGAGTCGGCGCTGTCGTTCTCCGGGTGCCTGGCACTCATCGGGTTGTTGCAGTCGATCGTCGAGAGCGGTGTCGGGCAGGTCCTCATGTCGACGCACTCGCCGGTGCTGGCGGCCTTCCCGGGCGCCACCGTGCTCGAGGTGGGGGAGTGGGGCATGCGTCGGACCGCGTGGGCGGACCTCGACCTGGTCCGGCACCAGAAGTCGTTCCTCGAGTCCCCGGAGCGCTACCTGCGCCACCTGGAATGATCCAGCGCCAGCGCCAGCCACAGCGCCAGCAGCTCGAGCTAGGCCGAGACCTTCGTCATCTGCAGCAGTCCGTCGCCGGCCGGCGAGAGCGAGCTGATGACCGCGCCCGAGGTCGACACCTCGGTCAGCAGCAGCCGGAAGTCGGTCGTCGCCCGGTCGCGCTTCACCGGGTCCGCGACCCGTCCCCGCCACAGTGCGTGCGGCACGAGGACCGTCCCACCGAGGCGTGCGAGCCGCAGACCGTGCTCGACGTACTCGATGACGTGCTCGGGGTCGGCGTCCACCAGCACGACGTCGTACGACGCCTCGTTCATGCGGGGGAGGACCTGGTTCGCCCGGCCCGGGATGAGCCGGATCCGGGCGGGGGCGGTGCCGGCCGCGATGAAGGCGTCACGGGCGTACTGCTGGTGGTCGACCTCGACGTCGATCGTGGTCAGGGTGGCGGTGGGGGCGCCGCCGAGCAGGTGCAGGCCGGAGACGCCGAGCCCGGTGCCGATCTCGATCATGCTCGTCGCACGCGACGCGGCGGCGATGACGCCGATCTGCGTGCCGATCGCGGGGGAGATCGCTTCGACCCCGAGTTCGAGGGAGTGCTCACGCGCTCGGGCGATCACCTCGGACTCCGAGACCAGGTCCTCGGCGAACTTCCAGTTCGACTCTTTCTCTGACACGCACACTCCGTTCGGGTGACAACTCTACGGGTGCTGCGCGGTCGGGACGGGTTACGCTCGTACCGTGTTCGACGGCTTCGAGAAGTTCCTGGTGATCGGGATCATCGGCGTCCTGTTGCTCGGGCCGCAGCGGCTGCCGACCTACGCCCAGAAGCTCGCCGAGTTCGTGAAGGCCGTCCGTCGCTTCGCCGACACCGCGAAGGACCGCATGCGCGAGGAGATGGGTCCGGAGTTCGACGAGGTCGACTGGCAGAAGCTCGACCCGCGGCAGTACGACCCCCGCCGCATCATCCGGGACGCCCTGCTCGACTCCGGTGGCAGTGCGGCCGCCGTCCAGACCGCGCAGGTCACCGCGTCGAAGGTCCGTGCGACGGCACCGGTGGTGCCGCTCGCGGTCGGCGAGGCGGCCCCGTTCGACGCCGAAGCCACCTGACGCCCGTCACGTGACCGGGTGACGGACGGGAGGCGCGTGGCGGATCCGCCACGCGCCTCCCGTCCGTCCTGGGCCCGCGCCTACTTCAGGTCCGCGAGGAAGCGGTCCGTCCAGGCGAGTGCCGGTGCGCTCGGGACGGAGCTGCACGTGGACGATGCCGTGGTCGAGGCGCACGGGGTGTCCCGGTCGAGCGACCAGTAGTGGATCCCGGCGAGCCCGTTCGCCTTGGCGTAGGCGGACAGCGTGTCGACGTCGGCGAGGGTGAAGACCTCGTCGGAGGTGTCGTTCACGCCGATCATCGGCGTGACCTCGATCTTCGACGACGCGATGCCGTAGGTGTGCTGCAGGTTGGTCACGGCCTGGATCGCGGACTTCCCCATCTGGCAGGTCGACCCGGAGAGGACGCAGTTCGCGGTCGTCGCGCGGCCGAAGTCCATCGTCATGAGGTTGACGGTGTAGTTCGTCAGGGTCGACGCCTTGATCGCCTTCACGGTGGCGTCACCGGTGCTGTTCAGGCCGCCGAAGCTCCCGTCGCTGGCGGCGAGGGTCGCCAGGGTGAAGGAGAACCGCATGCCCGGGTACTTCGACTGCGCGAGGGCGGCGGCGTTCACGAGGTTCTGCACGTCGGCAGCGGACTGTCCGCTCTCGATGTCGAAGTCGACGCCGATCATGTGCGGGGTGGCGTAGCGGGCGATGAAGGACTGGAGCGCCGTGCCCGAACACTTGAACGACCCGGCTGCCCCGCCGGTGCTCACGATGTAGTTCACGCCCGCGGCGTCGAGCTTCGGGATGTTGGCACTCGCGAACGCGTCGGCGGCGACTCCGCCCCAGTTCTCGCTGCCGCAGGTGCCGGTCGCGAAGGCGAGGGTGATCGCCTTGAGGCCCGGCTCACGGGTGGACACCAGGCTGCCCGCCGACCCGACGACCGGGATGCGCGTGCCGGTGACGGCGGTGTTCATGACGTTCGTGTTCCAGTCGAGGTTCACGGTGATGTCCTTGTACGGACTGAAGACCAGGCCGCTGGCGGTCCCGCCGCTGCCACCGGTCCCGGGGGTGGTCGTGCCACCGCCGGTGCCGCCCCCGCCGGTGCTCCCGCCCCCGGTGCCGGTGCACGCGCCGGTCGAGGTCCAGGGCTGGCCGCTGCCGGTCGCTCCGGAGTGCGTCGCGGGGTCGTCGCCCTGCGTCCACCAGTTGGCGGTGTAGTTCGTGCCGTTCTCGCTGACCGTCGCACCACCGGTGTAGGCGGTGCCGGCGCTCCAGGCGGTGGCACACGCGGGCGACGCCGCCAGTGCTGGAGCGGCGGCGAGCGATCCCCCTGCGATCGTCGCCACGACGGCGGCCACGAGGCCGATCCGGAGGCTGGTGTGCTGCTTCACGCGGTTCTCCTGTCCTCGGCCGGACGTCGTCGTCCGGCGCACGGAGCTCCCGCGACCCGAATTCACAGGAGCATTGTGGAATGCCCTTGCATATTGCATCGGGGTGGAACGACCTGTCCATGAAAGGACGTACAGGTCCGCGCTGTCAGTCCTTCGTCGCGACGACCGAGAACGTCGTCGGGACGCGGTCACGATCCGCGATCGGCCACGCCCACGACCCGTCTCCGGTGTCCTCCATGCGGGGGCTGAAGCGCCAGGGCAACGTCGTGCCCTCGTCGAGCCGGCGGAGGCGGAGGCCCGAGCCGAGCAGGGCGTTCACGATCTCCGACAGCGGGTGCGGCCACTCGTAGGTGCGGGTGTTGGCGACCGTCCCCTCGCCGGCGTAGGTGCCCGCGTCGTCCCACTGCTGGGCGGTGCCGTCGGGGAAGTACCGATACCGGGTCACGAGTTCGTCGGCGGACTCGTCGAGCGCGTACAACGCCGGGTGGCCGTCGCGGATGAAGAACACCCCGCCGGGCCGGAGCAGCGCGGCGATCTGCGCGGCCCACCGGTCGAGGTCGTCGAGCCAGCAGATCGTGCCGATGCTGGTGTAGACGACGTCGAACTCCCCGACCACCGCCGACCGGGCGTCGAGGACGTCCGTCTCCACCCAGGTCACGTCGAGACCGAGCCGCGCCGACAGAGCAGCCGCCGAGGCGAGTGCCGCGGGGGAGAAGTCGACGCCCGTCACCCGTGCGCCCTCCCGGGCGAGCGACACCGTGTCGGTGCCGATGTGGCACTGCAGGTGACAGACGTCCAGACCGGCGAGGGAACCGTCGGGGAGCCACGGGGTGAGGGCCGGCAGGTCGTCCCGGACCACCGTCGACCGGTGCGCCGGATCCGTCAGCGCATCGACCTCGTAGGCGCCCTCGTGGATCGGCACCCGGTCGTCCCAGTTCGCGCGGTTCGTGTCGCGGGCGTGCTCCCAGTCGACGCTGACGTGGTCGGTGCTCATGCACTCGACCCTAGGACAGCAGCCGACGCTACGAGAGCGTCAGCCCGAGCTTGCGGCCGACGAGGCCCCGGCCCATCGTCGTGATCCGGTCCGCGATCGCCGTCAGGGCCACGGCCGCCGGGTCGGACGGCGCACGCAGGACCACGGGGACCCCGGCGTCGCCGCCCTCGCGCAGCGGGACCGACAGCGGCACGCTGCCGAGCACCGGCACCGGGACGTCCTGACCGCGGGAGAGCCGCCGCGCGGTCTCCTCGCCGCCGCCCTCGCCGAACAGGTCCAGGACGGAGCCGTCCGGCTGCACCAGGCCGGCCATGTTCTCGACGACGCCGATGACCCGCTGCCCGGTCTGCCGGGCGACGATCCCGCTGCGCTCGGCCACGTCGGCCGCAGCGGCCTGGGGTGTGGTCACGACGAGCACCTCGGCGTGGGGGAGCAGCTGGCCGACCGAGATCGCCACGTCCCCGGTGCCGGGCGGCAGGTCGAGCAGGAGCACGTCGAGGTCCCCGAACCACACGTCCGTCAGGAACTGGCTCACGGTGCGGTGCAGCATCGGTCCGCGCCACGACACCGCGGTCGAGACGTCGTCGACGAACATGCCGATCGACACGACCTTCACGTCGTGCGCCACCGGCGGCAGGATCATGCTGTCCACCCGGGTAGGGCGCGGCGCCACACCCGCGGCGTCGGTGAGCCCCATCAGGCCCGGGATGCTGAAGCCGTGCACGTCGACGTCGACGACGCCCACCCGCTGGCCGCGCGCCGCGAGCGCGACGGCGAGGTTCGCCGTGACGGTGGACTTGCCGACACCGCCCTTGCCGCTCGTGACGGCGATGACCCGGGTCAGCGAGTCGGGTGTGAACTGCACGCCCTTCGGCCGGCCGGCACGGAGCCGCTCGGTGAGCGCGGCCCGCGTCGCCGGCGCCATGACCGACACGTCGACCGCCACCGTGGTGACGCCGTCCACCGAGCCGGCGGCGGCGCGCACGTCGCGCTCGATCGTGTCGGCGGCCGGGCACCCGACGATCGTGAGCTGCAGGTCGACGCGCACCGCGCCTCCCGGCTGCACGTCCACGCCGCGGATCATGTCGAGCTCCGTGACGGGGCGACGGATCTCGGGGTCGACGACGCGGCCGAGCGCAGCGAGGACCGCCGAACCGAGCCGTTCGTCGGGGGAGACGGCCTCAGCCACGGGCGGTGCTGCCGGGCTCGTCGGCGAAGCCGGCGTCCTCCGCGTCCCGCCGGTCGAGCTCCTCGAGCAGCGACCGGATCTCGGCGCGGATGAAGTCCTTCGAGGCCATGTCGCGCATCGCGAGACGGAGTGCGACGACCTCGCGGGCGAGGTACTCGGTGTCCGCGAGGTTCCGCTCGGCGCGCTGCCGGTCCTGCTCGAACTGCACACGGTCGCGGTCGTCCTGACGGTTCTGCGCGAGCAGGATCAGCGGTGCGGCGTACGACGCCTGCAGGGACAGCACGAGGGTGAGCGCGGTGAAGCCGATCGCCGCGGAGTCGAACTGCCACGACTTCGGCGCGAGCGTGTTGTAGCCCATCCAGACCACGCAGAACAGCGTCAGGCCGACCAGGAACCAGGGTGTCCCCATGGCGCGGGCGATGCCCTCGGTGGCACGACCGAACGTGTCGCCCCGGCCCGAGCGACGGCGGGTGGGGAGCACGCGCGTGCGCATGCCCTTCGGCGAGTCGAGGCGTTCCTGACGCTCGAGGCGCTCCTGGCGGTTCTCATCCGTTCGGGCCACGGGTGGTCCTCCTTCCCGTCGTCACGGGCGTCTTGCGCGGGCGTTGGCGTGGGAGCGGTGAGGGTTCCCCCTCGCCCTGACTTCGCCAGTCGTCCGGCAGGACGTGGTCGAGGACATCGTCGATCGTCACCACCCCGACGAGTCGGTGGGCGTCGTCGACCACGGGGACGGACAGCAGGTTGTAGGTCGCCATGATGCGGGTGACCTCCGCGGCGCTCGCGTCGACCCGGACCGGTTCGGTCTGCTGGTCGATGAGGGTGCCGAGCCGCTCGTTCGGCGGGTACCGCAGCATCCGCTGGAAGTGCACGAGGCCGAGGAAGCGACCGGTCGGCGGCTCGTACGGCGGCAGCGTGACGCAGACCGCGGCGCCGAGCACCGGGGCGAGTTCGTGGCGACGGACCAGCGCGAGCCCCTCGGCGACGGTCGCGTCGGCCGACACGATCACCGGCTCGGTCGTCATGAGACCGCCCGCGGTGTCCGGCTCGTACTCGAGGAGCATGCGGACGTCCTGCGCCTCCTCCGGCTCCATGAGCTGGAGGAGGGCTTCGCTGCGCTCGTCGGAGAACTGCGCGAGCACGTCGGCGGCGTCGTCCGGTTGCATGTGGTCGAGGACGTCGGCGGCGCGGGAGTCCACCAGCCGCGTGAGGATCTCGATGCGCTGCTGGTCGGGCATCTCCTCGAGCACGTCCGCGAGGCGGTCGTCCGGGAGCTCCTCGGCGACCTCGAAGCGGCGTTCCTCGGGCAGGTCGAGCAGCGTCGACGCGAGGTCGGCGGGCAGCAGGTCGGAGTAGGCGGCGATGACGTGCTCGGCGGACTGGGCCTCGCCGGGGAGTTCGTCCTCGGTGACCTCGTTCCACGTCGCGAAGGTCGTGGGGCCCTTGCCGAACGGCGACGGCGTCGTCTTCGGCTTGCGGAGGAAGAGCTGCGACACCTCCCAGTCGCCCTGACCGCGGTCCTCGATCGCGACGTCCTCGATGGTGGCGCGGATGCGCTCCTTCTTGATGAGGACCTTGCGGCCGAGCATCTCGGCGATCACCCGGACCTCGCCGCCGCGCTGCTCGAAGCGGCGCATGTTCACCAGCCCGGTGGTGATGACCTGCCCGGCACCGATCGACGTGATCCGGCCGATGCTCACGAAGATGCGGCGCTTGCCCGGCACCTCGACGATGAGGCCGACGACGTGCGGGGCGTCGACGCGCCGGTAGACGACGAGGACGTCCCGTACCCTGCCGACGCGGTCGCCCGCGGGGTCGAAGACGGAGCACCCGGCGAGGCGGGCGACGAAGACCTTCGTGGCGCTCACCCGACCCAGCGTAGTCGCAGCGGGTGCGGGTTCCCCGCCCGGGTCGGCCGCGGGTCCCGACCCGCCCGTGCCGGGGGTTCCCGCCAGGCCGCTGCGGGGGCGCCCGTCCCGCCCCGGCCGGGGGTTCCCGTCCCGCCCCTGCCGGGGGTTCCCGTCCCGCCCCTGCCGGGGGTTCCCGTCCCGCCCCTGCCGGGGTGTTCCCGGGAGCCGCACGTGCGATCGCAAGGTGCCCGGTGGATGATGGCTGGGTGAGCAATCAGAGCCCCTTCGCCGGCAGGACCGCCCAGGCCTTCCCGACGCTGCCCAAGGGCGACGTCCTCGGCACCTACGACAGCTACCCCGACGCCCAGCGCGTCGTGGCGAAGCTCGCCGAGGCCGACTTCCCCGTCAACCAGGTCTCGATCGTCGGCAACGACCTCAAGACCGTCGAGCGGGTCACCGGGAAGATGACCTACGGACGCGCAGCCATCGCCGGCGCCCTGTCCGGCCTCTGGCTCGGCATCTTCTTCGGCATCGTGCTCACCCTGTTCTCGCCGAGCGCCGGCGGACTCATCCTCGCCGCCGCGATCATCGGCGCCGCCTTCGGCATGCTCTACGGCATCGTCTCGTTCGCCATCACCAAGCGGCAGCGGGACTTCACGAGCGTGCACCAGGTCCTCGCCACGAACTACCAGATCGTCGTCGCCCCGCAGCTCGTCGGTCAGGCGCGCACCATCCTCGGCCAGGCGGGCGTTGCCCCGCAGACGCACTGGAACCCGGGCACGCCCGGAGCCCCGGGCGCACCCGGTGCCGGCTTCCAGGGGCAGCCGCCGCAGCAGCCGTGGCGTCCGGGCCCGCAGAACGGGCAGTCGGGGCCGTCCCAGGGCTCGCCCTACGGCGGTCACGCCACCCCGCACCAGCAGCCGGGAGGCGCGCAGCAGCCCGGCACGTCGGCCCCCGGCGCGCAGACCGGTGCGCCGCGGTACGGCACGAACGACGGGCCGCGCTACGGCACGAACGACGGGCCGCGCTACGGCGAGACGCCGTCGACGACCCCGGAGCCGACCCGTCCGGCGGCAGCGCCGCAGCCCCGTGCGGACGAGCCGCCGCGGTACGGCGAGCGGGTCACCGGGGGGACGCCGGGTTCCGCGCCGGAGTCCACGGCGCCCGAGTCCTCGCAGCACGACTCGAAGGACGACGAGTCCCGCTGACGTCGGCGGGGGCCCCGCTCGAGGTCACGCACCGCCCGCGTCCGGCGCGCTCGCGTCCGGCGCGGGCGCCGCGCCCGCGTCCGATGCGCCCGCATCCGCGTCCGCTGAGGTCGCACGAACGGCCGCTCCCGAGCACGGGGAGCGGCCGTTCGTGCGACCTCGTGCTGGTCCTAGAGGACCTTCGAGTAGCAGATCGACGTCGGCACACCGACGTACGGCCCGAAGTTGGCCATCCGTGCGAAGCCCTCGCGCTCGTAGAAGCCGATCGCCCGCTTCTGCTCGTTGCCGGTCTCGAGGACGAGCGCCGGCGACCCGAGGTCGAGCGCCGCTTCCTCCAACCGACGCAGCATCGCGGCCGCGACCCCCGACCCGCGGGACTCCGGCCGGACGTACATGCGCTTGATCTCGGTGATCCCGTCGTCGACGACGCGCAGACCGCCGCAGGCGAGCGGCGTGCCGTCCTCGTCACGCGCGACGAAGAAGACCGCGATGGACTCGGCGGTGGGCTTCTCGCCGGGCTCGGTGTCGCCGCCGTAGGCGCGGTCGATCTCCAGCCGCTGGGCGGCACGGAGGCGCTGCGCGTCGGGGGAGTCGAAGTGCTCGACGTCGATCACGAACACGGCGGACCCCTCCGCGTTGCCGGCGGGGTTCGGACTGGCTGAGGCCTCGGGCGTCGTCACCCGCTCAGGCTAGCGGCCGGAGCGGGCGATCCACCCCTCCACTTCCGAGGGGGTCCGGGGGATGCCGACGGACAGGTTCTCGGCGCCATCCTCGGTCACGAGGATGTCGTCCTCGATCCGGACGCCGATGCCGCGGAACTCCTCGGGAACGGTGAGGTCGTCCTGCTGGAAGTACAGGCCGGGCTCGATCGTGAACACCATGCCGGGCTGCACGACGCCGTCGATGTACATCTCGCGTCGGGCCTTCGCGCAATCGTGGACGTCGAGGCCGAGGTGGTGGCTCGTGCCGTGCACCATGTAGCGGCGGTGGAACTGGTTCTCCTGCTGCAGGGACTCTTCGGCGGTGCCGGGCAGGAAGCCCCACTCGGCGGTCTTCCGCGCGATGACCTCCATCGCCGTGGCGTGGACCTGACGGAACGTGATGCCCGGCCTCACGATGGCGAACGCGGCGTCGGCGGCTTCGAGGACGGCCTCGTAGACCATCCGCTGGACGTCGGTGAAGGTGCCGCTGACCGGCAGGGTCCGGGTGATGTCGGCGGTGTAGAACGAGTCGACCTCGACACCGGCGTCGATGAGGATGAGGTCACCCGGCTGGACGGCGCCGTCGTTCCGGGTCCAGTGCAGGATGCAGGCGTGGTGGCCGGATGCGGCGATCGTGTCGTAGCCGACGGTGTTGCCGTCCGCTCGGGCGCGCCGGTTGAAGGTCCCCTCGACGATCCGCTCGCCGCGCGGGTGGGCGAGCACGGCGTCGAAGTCGGCGATCACGTCGTCGAAGCCGGCCCCGGTCGCGTCGACGGCCTTGCGCAGCTCGTTCACCTCGTACGCGTCCTTGACCAGGCGGAGCTCGGAGAGGTCGCGGGCCAGGGCGTCGTCGGTCGCCGGTGCGCCGTCGGTCTCGGCGGCGCCACCGACGGCGCTGCCGAGACGCTCGTCGAACGAACGCGTCAGGTCGGCGTCGGCGTCCCGCACGAGCAGGACCGAGGCGTCGAGCGCGTCGGTCGCCGCGGCGAAGTCGCCCAGGTCGGCGGTCGCGAGGCCGAGGTCGGCCGCGACCTCGTCGAGCGACGGACGCGGTCCGACCCAGAACTCACCGATCTCCGGGTTCGCGTAGAACTCCTCGGAGTCGCGGCCTGCCGTGGCGCGGAAGTAGAGCGTGGCGTCGTGCCCGGAGCCGTTGGGCGTCATGACGAGCACGGAGCCGACGACGGTGTCGGTGCCCCAACCGGTCAGGTGCGCGAACGCGGAGTGCGGGCGGAACGGGTAGTCGCAGTCGTTCGACCGGACCTTCGCCTGGCCGGCCGGGACGACGATCGTGCGACCGGGGTGCAGCTCGGAGATGCGCGCTCGACGTTCCGCGGCGAACGCGGCCTGCTCGCGCGGCTCGGGCAGCGGTCGGTCGCGGTCGGCCCACTGCGAGCCGATGTAGTCCTTGAACGTCGAGGACCCGGGGGTCGTGGATCGGTTGCTCGTCGCGCGGGGAGTGGTGTCGGCCATGTCCCCATCATCGCACCGCCCGACGGACCACGGCCTGTGCGCCTCCTCACCTGTGGATAGCATTGACCCGTGCCCGATCCGTTCATCGACCTGCACGCGCACTCGAGCGTCTCCGACGGCACCGAGCGACCCGCGGACCTCGTCCGAGCGGCAGCGGCCGCCGGACTGGACGGCGTCGCGCTGACGGACCACGACACGACCGCGGGCTGGGCCGAGGCCGCGGCGACCGCGCGCGACCTGCCGCTCACCCTGCTCCCCGCCCTCGAGCTCAGCACCCGGGTCGGGCACCGCAGCGTGCACGTCCTCGGCTACCTCGTCGACCCCGACGACGCCGGTCTGGTCGCGGAGACCGGTCGGATCCGCGACGGGCGGCTCGCCCGGGCACGCCGCATGGTGGACCGCATCGGCCGCGACCACCCGATCACCTGGGACGACGTCCTCGCCCAGTCCCGCGACGGCGCGACGATCGGTCGACCGCACATCGCCGACGCCCTCGTCGCCCGCGGGCTCGAGGCCGATCGCAGTGCGGCGTTCCGCGGCATCCTGCACCCGGCGTCCGGCTACTACGAACCGCACGAGGCGCCGACCCCGCTGCGGGGCGTCGAGCTGATCCGGCAGGCAGGCGGCGTCCCCGTGATCGCGCACCCGGCGGCGTCCTCCCGCGGGATCGTCATCGACGAACCGATGCTCCGCGAGCTCGTCGACGCCGGCCTCGGCGGCCTCGAGGTCGACCACCGCGAGAACATCGCGCACGGCAAGCGCACGCTCCTCGACTGGGCCGGACGGTACGGCCTCTTCGTCACCGGGTCGAGCGACTACCACGGCACGGGGAAGCCGAACCGCCTGGGCGAGCACCGCACGGCCCTCGCCGCGTTCGACGTCATCCGGTCGACGGCCACGGGGAGCGCGCCCGTCGTCGGTACCGGCAGCCGCTTGTCCTGACCCTCGGCGTCGGTGCCGCGGAAGCGACACGTCTCGGCATCCGCGCGTGGATCGCCCCGCCGAAGCGACAGGTTCCTGCCGAGGGTTCCCGGCAATCTGTCGCTTCCGCGGAGCGCGGAGCAGAGATCCGGCCGCGCGAGTTGCGCGGGCGGGGACGACGAAGGGCCCGTCGCGTCAGCGACGGGCCCTTCGTCCTGGAGGCGCTACTCGCCGTCCGACGTGCCCTGCGGTGCCGAGGCGGTCGCCTCGGAGGAGCCGCTGCCGGCACCGCGGCGGCGACGCCGACGGCGACGCTTCGCGGCACCGTCGGTCGAGCCGCCCTCGGCGGTCGTGCCGTCGGTGGCCACGTCGGGACCCTGCGGGGTCGACGGGTCCGTGCCCTGGACCGCAGCGTCGTCGGCGGTGGCTCGCGGGGCGGACTGCTCCGTGCCTCCCGACCGGGTGCGGGTGCGGGGCGGACGCGAGCCGCTGCGCTGCCGGTCGCCCGATCGCTTCTCGGCGGGGCCACCGGCGGAGGCGGCGTGCGCCGAGGCGCCGGGGAGGCGGCCCTTCGTGCCCTTCGGGATGTCGAGTTCCTCGAACAGGTGCGGCGACGACGAGTAGGTCTCGACGGGCTCGGGGATGCCGAACTCGAGGGCCTTGTCGATGAGCGTCCACTTGTGCAGGTCGTCCCAGTCGACGAACGTGACCGCGATGCCGGTCTTGCCGGCGCGGCCCGTGCGGCCGGCGCGGTGCAGGTACGTGTCGGGGTCGTCCGGGATCGTGTGGTTGATGACGTGCGTGACGTCGTCCACGTCGATGCCGCGGGCCGCGACGTCGGTCGCGATGAGCACGTCGCGCTTGCCGGCCTTGAAGGCGGCCATCGCGCGCTCGCGCTGTTCCTGGTTGAGGTCACCGTGCACGGCGGCCGCGTTGAACCCGCGGTCCTTGAGCTCCTCGACGAGCTTCGCCGCCGCACGCTTGGTCCGGGTGAAGATCACGGTCTTGCCGCGGCCCTCGGCCTGGAGGATGCGGGCGATGACCTCGTCCTTGTCGAGCGAGTGCGCCCGGTAGATGAGGTGCTTGATGTTGGCCTGCATGAGGCCTTCGTCCGGGTCGGTCGCGCGGATGTGCACCGGGCGGCTCATGAACCGGCGGGCGAGCGCCACGATCGGGGCCGGCATCGTCGCCGAGAACAGCATCGTGTGCCGCACCTCGGGGATGGCCTGGAAGATCCGCTCGATGTCCGACAGGAAGCCGAGGTCGAGCATGCGGTCGGCCTCGTCGAGGACGACCTCTTGCACGTGCGACAGGTCCAGCATGCGCTGGCGCTGCAGGTCGATGAGGCGGCCCGGGGTGCCGACGACGATCTGCGCGCCGGCCTTGAGCTGCTCGATCTGGCCCTCGTACGCCTTGCCGCCGTAGATCGACACGATCGTGGTCGGGCGGTTCGACGCGGCCAGCTCGAGGTCCTCGGTGACCTGCACCGCGAGTTCGCGGGTCGGGACGACGACGAGCGCCTTCACGCCGGGGGCCGGGTCGGCGCCGAGGCGCTGGATGAGCGGGAGGCCGAACCCGAAGGTCTTGCCGGTGCCCGTCTTCGCCTGGCCGATGATGTCCTGGCCGGTGAGGGCGAGCGGGATCGTCTGCTGCTGGATCGGGAAGGGCTCGAGGATGCCCTTGCCGGCGAGCGCATCGACGATGTCCTGCTCGATGTTGAGGTCTGAGAAAGTCAAAGGATCACCTTAGTTCTGGTGGAAGTCCCGACCAGTCTACCGACGGGCCGGTCAGGCGTGGGCGCGGGGCGGTTCCCGCTATGCTCTTCGGGTGGTGTCGTGGTGGAACCGGAAGCGCGCTGCGCAGCTCGCCGCCGCGTGGCTCGCGTCGCGGAACCCGCGGAACGCATCGCCCGTGGAACGCCTGCAGCTGGACGACGTCAGCCCGGAGCTCGACGTCTACCTCGGCCAGGCGGCCTACCTGCAGCTGTCGCTCTACGAGACCATGGGTCGCGCCGGAGCCGGTGCCCCCACGTTGTCCGGTCGGTTGGTCACCGGTGTGCTGGCGACCACCGCACTCGAGCGGCACCGGACCATCGTCGCAGAGATCGAGCGCACCGGGGGCGACCCCGCGGCCTTGATGGCTCCGCACCGCGAGGCGATCGACCTCTTCCTCGACCGGACGAACGGCGCGGACTGGTACGAGTCGATGCTCACCGGCTACGTCACGGCCGGCATCCTCAACGACCTGTTCGGCAGCCTGCTGCGGTCGCTGCCCGCCGACGTCCGGCAACGGCTGAAGAACGTGTTCGATGCGCGCGAGGAGGCCGCCGTCGTCGAGGAGCTCACCGCTCGCATCGAGGAGGAACCGCAGGTCGGGTCCCGCCTGGCGATGTGGGGTCGACGGCTCGTCGGTGACACGCTCCTCGTGGCGCGGTCGGCGTTGGCCTCGCACGCCCGCGAGGACCAGTCGCGGCTCGAACCGGTCTGGACCGAGCTCATCGCGGCGCACACGCGCCGGATGGACGCGTTGGGGCTGACTGCCTGAGCCGCTGGGGCTGGCGACGTGATGCGGCCGACCCGACGGCCGGACGCATCGGTCCGGTGCTCAGGCGCCGCGGGCCTTGACGCGCTCGTAGAACGCGGTGTCCGCGGCCGAGCGGCGTCGCCCGAGCAGCCACTCCGTGACGAGCGCGACCACTCCCGCGCCGGCGAGCGCGACGACCCAGATCCAGCCGCCGTCGTACTGCCACCCCGCCCAGGTCAGCGCCTCCCAGAGGACCGCGGCCGCGATGCCACCGAGGGCCGGCCCGAGCAGCGAGCCCCGCGTCGACCGCCACGGCAGCACGACGTGGGCGACCGCCCCGACGATCAGACCGCCGAGGACTGCGAAGAGCAGTTCCACGTCGTCAGGCGACGAAGCCGATGCGGCGGGATTCCTCGGCGCCGACCTCGACGTAGGCGAGCGACGCGACCGGCACGATGAAGCGACGGCCCTTCTCGTCCTGGAGCGAGAGGTGCGTCGACTTCGCCGCGAGGGCCTCGGACACTGCCTTCTCGATCTCGTCAGCGCTCTGGGCGGTCTCGAACGCGATCTCGCGCGGGCTGTTGGTGATGCCGATCTTGATGTCCACGAGCACAGCGTATCCGAGCGGTCCGCCGGGGCACCGACCGTTCGCCGCAGGCGCACGCGCCGCCGGACCGGACGGGGCGGACCGGTCTCGTGGGCTGCGCTCGTGGCGTGCCGTCGGTGTCGGTCGGGGCGGTTACCGTACGAGGGTGCCCACGACGACCCTGACGCCGGCCCCCGCGCCCGAGGGCGTGTCGCGGGCACTCGCGGCCGACCCGTCGCAGGACGCGGTGCTCGCCGTGCCCGAGGGACGGCACGCTGCCGTCATCGGGGCACCGGGCACGGGCAAGACGACCACGCTGACCCGGCTCGTCGCCGCCCGGCTCCGCCGACCCGACGCGATCTCCCCGGACGGCCACGCGACCGTCCTCGCCCTCACCTCGGCGCGGACCGCCGCGACGGCGCTGCGCGACCGCCTGGCCGCCGCCGTCGACCGCGCGGTCCCCGGCGCGCTCGCCCGTACCGTGAACTCCCTCGCGTTCCAGGTCGTCGCCCACGCGGCGGCCGTGCAGGGGCAGGAACCCCCGACGCTCCTCACCGGCGGAGAGCAGGATCGGATCATCGCCGACCTGCTCGAGGGGCACGAGGTCGACGGCACCGGGCCGGACTGGCCGGCACCGATCACCGAGGTGGTCCGTGAACGCGCCGGGTTCCGGACCGCCCTGCGTGACGTCATGATGCGGGCGGTCGCCGCCGGCGTCGAGCCCGACGACATGCGCGAACTCGCCGACGACGCCGCGCGGCCGGAGTGGGGCGCGGTCGCGGACTTCGTCGACGAGTACCGCGCGGCCGTCACCGCGTTCCGTGCCACGAGTCTCGACGCCGCCGAACTCGTCGCCTACGCCACCGCGGCGGTCCTGCGCGGGCAGGTGCCCGCGAGCGTCGCGGCGTTGCGGCTCGTGGTGGTCGACGACACGCAGGAGCTGGTGGAGGGCGAGATCGCGCTGCTCGGAGCCCTCGCCCGGTCCGGCGTGCAGGTCGTGGCCTTCGGTGACCCGGACATCGCCGCCTCGGCGTTCCGCGGCGCCGAGCCGGACGTCCTCGGACGTCTGGGCGTGCGGCTCGGCGTCGACGCCGTCGACGAGATCGTCCTGACGACCGTGCACCGGCACCCCGCCGCCATCCGGGCGCTCGTCTCCGGCATCACGGGGCGGATCGGCGCTGCGGCGGCCGGCCGGCAGCGCACCGCGGCCGCGTCCGCCGCAGACGGCCGGGCGGACGCCGTCGTCCACCTCGAGGGCGCGAGCCGTGCGGCCCTGGTCGTCGCGGTTGCCCGTCGGCTCCGCGAACACCGCCTGATGGACGGCGTCCCATGGCACCGGATGGCGGTCGTCACCCGCAGCGGCGCCGCGATCCCCGAACTCGTGCGCGCCCTCTCCGTCGCCGAGGTCCCCGCGACCGCCGGTGCCGCGCCCGTCCGCCCCCGGGACGACACGGCGGCCCGCTCGCTGCTCGACGCCGCGGCCGTCGCGCTCGGGGTGCTGCCGCTCGACGCCGTGCTCGCGACCGCGTTCGCCACGGGGCCCCTGGGTGGCCTCGACACGCTGGCGATGCGCCGGCTCCGGCTCGCCCTGCGGCGGGAGGAGCTCGCCGGGGGCGGCAGCCGCACCGCCGACGAACTGCTCGTCGAGGCGCTCGGGGCACCGGAACGGCTCGCGACCGTCGACGCCGGGTTCGCGCGCCGGGCCACGCGTCTCGCCCGCAGCCTCGTGCAGGCCCGGGCGGACGCCGAGGCCGACGCGAGCATCGAGGAGATCCTCTGGGGGCTCTGGGAGCGCAGTGGCCTCGCCGGGACCTGGGGTGCGCAGTCGGCCTCGGGCGGCGTCGGCGCCGCCGAGGCGGACCGGCACCTGGATGCCGTCGTCGGGCTCTTCACCGCGGCGAAGCGCTTCGTCGAGCGCACGCCGGACGCCCCCGCCCGGGTCTTCGTCGACGACCTGCTCGGCTCCGACCTGCCCGAGGACTCGATCGGCCCCGACCGGACAGCCGGCCGTGTCCGCGTGCTGACGCCGTCGGCCACCATCGGCCTCGAGTGCGACGTCGTCGTGGTCCTCGGGCTGCAGGACGGCGTGTGGCCGAACACCCGCGTCCGTGGCAGCCTGCTCGATCCCGACGGTCTGGTCCGGGCCGCGGCGGGGATCGACCACGTCGCCGTCGACGACCGTGCGGCCGTCGTCGCCGACGAGCTCCGACTCTTCGCGCGCGCCGTCTCCCGCGCGACCACGCAGGTCGTCATCGGCACGGTCGCGAACGACGACGAGGCCCCGTCGCCGTTCGTGCGGCTCGTGCCCGTCCCGCCGGACCGGCAGCCGACCGTCCACCCGCTGTCGCTCCGCGGGCTCGCCGGGTCGCTCCGCCGTCGCGTCGTCGCGTCCGGGGACCACGAGGCCGCCTCCGCGCTCGCCCGGCTCGCCGAGGCCGAGGTGCCCGGCGCCTCGCCGGACGACTGGTGGGGCCTCGCCGAGCCCTCCACCGAGGCGCCCCTGGTGGACCTCGACGCCGAGCCCGTCGCGGACCCGGACGACCCCGACGGTGCCGCACCGGTGCCACCGACGGTGTCCGTGTCGCCGTCCCGCATCGGCACGTTCGAGGAGTGCCCCGTGCACTGGTTCGTGCAGACCTTCGGCGGCAGCGCCCCGAGCCCGGCGATGGGCATCGGCACGATCGTGCACGAGGCGATGGAGCACGCGACCGAGGTCGACGTCGAGTCCCTGTGGTCCCACGTGGAAGGACGCTGGGACGAGCTGACCTTCGAGTCGCCGTGGGTCGCCGACCGCGAGCGAGCCCGGACCCGCCGGATGATCGAGGGACTCAGCGACTACCTCCGCACGTTCGCGAGCGCCGGTCGACGACTGCTCGGGGCGGAGACGTCGTTCGCGCTCGTCACCGGGCCGGCCCGGATGCGGGGGAGCATCGACCGGATCGAGGTCGACCCCGACGGACGCGTCAGCGTCGTCGACCTGAAGACCGGACGCTGGATGCCGAGCGAGAAGAACGACATGCCGGGGCACCCGCAGCTCGGCGCCTACCAGCTCGCGGTCGAGGACGGCGCCGTCGAGGGTGTGCCGGCCGGCTCGGTGATGGCCGACGCCCGGCTCGTGTTCGTGCAGAAGCCGCAGCGCGGTCGGGCCTACTCGGAGCGCACCCAGCAGGCGTTCGACGACGACGCCCGCGACGCCTACCGCGAGCGGTTGCACACGGTCGCGCGCGGGATGGCCGGCCGGACCTTCCTGGCCAACGTGGACGACCACTGCGAGAAGGCACGGACCGGCGTCGAGTGCCGGATCCACGTCGTGGGCGAGGTGACCTGGTGAGCGACGGACAGCTCCTCGACGGCCGTCCCTCCGCCGCGGTGGTGGACGGACCCCGACACGGTGCCGACGCGATCGCGGACGCCCTCGGCCGGCCGCGCCCGACGGCCCAGCAGCGCGCCGTGATCGAGTCGCCGCTGCAACCCGCGCTCGTGGTGGCCGGCGCCGGCAGCGGCAAGACCGAGACGATGGCGTCCCGGGTGGTCTGGCTGCTCGCGAACGGCATGGTCCGCCCCGACGGCATCCTCGGGCTGACCTTCACCCGCAAGGCCGCGGGGGAGCTGTCCGTCCGGATCAACGACCGCATCCGCGCGCTCGAGGAGGTCGGTCTGCTCGACGCCGGCGACGCCTTCGAGGCGCCGACGGTGTCCACGTACAACGCGTTCGCGAACTCGGTCTTCCGCGAGAACGCCCTCCTCGTGGGGCGCGACGGCGAGTCCCAGGTCCTCACCGAACCGTCCGCCTGGCAGCTGGCCCGCCGGGTGGTCGTCGGCGCCCGGGACGACCGGTTGGCCGGACTCGACCGCGACGTCGACACGGTCACCGCCGCGGTGGTGGCGCTCGCCGGGGCGGTCTCCGAGCACCTCGTCGAGCCCGCTCGGCTCCGGCGCTTCGCCGTGGACTTCGCCGGACTGCTCGAACTCCCGGGGAACACCCGCGGTGCGCCCTACAAGGCCGTCACCGACGCCGTCGCCGCCGTCGGCGCCCTCGAGCCCCTCGTCGACCTCGTCGAGGAGTTCCGCCGGCAGAAGGTGGACCGCGGCTTCGTCGAGTTCTCCGACCAGATCGCCCTGGCACTCGCCGCCGCCGAGTCGGCGCCGCGCGTGGTGACGGACCTGCGCCAGCGGTACGGCGTGGTGCTGCTCGACGAGTACCAGGACACCTCGGTGGTGCAGACCCGGTTCCTCGCCCGGTTGTTCCGCGGACACCCGGTGATGGCGGTCGGCGACCCGCACCAGTCGATCTACGGGTTCCGGGGTGCGAGCGCGGCGAACCTGGCCCGGTTCCCGCGGGACTTCGGCGCCGAGGACGGCGAGCGGCCGGTCACCTTCGCGCTGTCGACGAGCTGGCGGAACCCGGTCGACGTCCTCGCCGGAGCCAACGCCGTCGTCGCGCCGCTGTCCGAGGCGTCCGAGGTGGCCGTCGAGCGGCTCACACCCCGTCCGGGCGCCGACGCGGGCACGGTGCAGGTCGTCTTCCCGGAGACCCTGCCCGAGGAGGCCGCGGCCGTCGCGCGGTGGTTCGCCGACCGCCGCGCCGCCGACCCGTCCGGCTCGATGGCGCTCCTGCTGCGCTCCCGGAAGGACCTCGCCGCGTTCACCGGTGCGCTCGCCGACCGCCGTGTGCCGTACCACGTGCTGGGGACCGGGGGCCTGCTGCAGCGGCCCGAGATCGTCGACCTGGTGGCGTGCCTCCGCGTCCTGCACGACCCCGCCGCGGGGAACGACCTCATCCGGCTGCTCGCCGGTGCCCGGTGGCGGATCGGTGCGGCGGACATCGCCGCCCTGCACGCCCTCGCCCGCTGGCTCTTCGGCCGTGACCACACCCAGCACCGACTCGACGACGCCCTGACCGCCGCCTTCCGGGCGTCGGTCGCCGCGGGGGAGCACGGCTCGATCGTCGACGCGCTCGACTTCGTCGCGACCGCTCCGCACGAGCACGGCGCGCTCGCCGACATCAGCGACGTCGGACGCCGCCGGATGCGGGAGCTCGGGCAGCAGCTGGCGGCCCTCCGGTCCCGCGCGGCCGGAGACCTCGTCGACTTCGTCACGCTGGTCGTCCAA
This sequence comes from Curtobacterium sp. L1-20, assembly GCF_048755855.1. Lineage (GTDB taxonomy): Bacteria > Actinomycetota > Actinomycetes > Actinomycetales > Microbacteriaceae > Curtobacterium. The sequence goes on from NZ_CP151473.1 coordinate 1,489,159, forward strand.
GAGATGCGGCTCGACGTCGAGGTCGCCGCCCACGAGCAGGGGAGCGGGGCGTTCCTCGACGCCTTCATCGACGAGCTGGCGGGCTTCGTGACGACCGACGACCGGGCCGACCTCGGCGCGTTCCTCGGCTGGATCGACGCGGCAGCCCGACGGGACGACATGGGTCCCCGGTCCGAGGAACCCGAGGCGGGCACCGTCCAGATCCTCACCGTCCACGGGTCGAAGGGCCTCGAGTGGGACGCCGTCGCCGTGCCGCGCCTGGTCGAGGGCGCACTGCCGGCCCGGCCGCAGGAGGGGTCCACCGGCTGGCTCGGCTTCGGGCGGCTGCCCTACGAGTTCCGCGGCGACGCCGAGGAACTCCCGCGGCTCGACTGGCGCGGGCACGACGACCAGAAGGGCGTCACCCTCGCGATCGACACCTACAAGGAGCAGGTGAAGGCCCGCAACGAGGACGAGGAACGGCGGCTCACCTACGTCGCCCTCACCCGCGCGAAGCACGACCTGCTGGTCAGCGGGTCCTTCTGGGCGGGCGGTGTCCGGCCGACCGAGCCGAGCCGCTACCTCCGCGACCTGGTGGACGCGGGTGTCCTCGACGGCACCGCCGTCCCGGACGCCACGGCGCACGAGGAGAACCCGCTGGGCGACGCCGGTGCGACGCAGTCGTGGCCGCACGTGCCCTTCGGCCAGCGCGCCGCGCGGGTCGTCGCCGCGGCCGAACGGGTCCGGAACGCGAACCCCGCGGCGGCTGGTCGGTTCGCCGCCGACATCGACCTGCTGCTCGCCGAGCGCGCAGCCAACCGCAGCGCCCGGCACCGCGTGGTCGTGCCGCACCGCGTGCCGGCGTCCGGGTTCAAGGACTACCTCGCCGAGCCCGACGCCGTGGCCGAGCGGCTGCGTCGGCCGATGCCCGAACGGCCGTACCGGGCCACCCGTCTGGGCACGCTCTTCCACCAGTGGGTCGAGCAGCGCGCGCGGAGCGGCGGCTCGCTCGAGACGCTCGACGCCTGGGACGACGAGCTCGACCTCGACGCCGACGACCTGCTCGACGGCTCGACGGACGCCGCGGTCACCGACGACGATGCCCGGCGGCTTGCCGACTTCCAGGCCACGTTCGCGCGGTCCCGGTGGGCGGGTCTGACGCCGATCGAGGTGGAGCGCGAGATCCACATCCCGTTCCTCGGGCACAGCGTCGTCTGCAAGCTCGACGCCGTCTACGAGATCGACGGCCGCGCCGAGGTCGTCGACTGGAAGACCGGCAAGGCGCCGAAGGGAGCGGACGACCTGGCACAGCGGCAGCTCCAGCTCGCGCTGTACCGCGTCGCCTACGCCGAGTTCACCGGGCGTCCCGTGGACGAGGTCGACGCGGTCTTCTACTTCGTGGCCGACGACCTCGAGGTGCGCCCGCGGGAGCTGCTCGACCGCGCCGGGCTCGAGCGCGCCTGGCGCGCGGCGGTGGGCTGACCGGTCCTGCCGGGTGGGACGGTCGCGCCCCGCGCGGAGGGCGCGACCAGTCGGACGGGAGGCGCGGTGCGGCCCCGACCCGCGCCTCCAGACCGTCAGGTGGTGGCGTCAGCCGTGTCGACGCTCGGTCGACGACAGCAACTGCTCGACCTCGCCGATCTCCATCGTCTCCGGCGAGACGGACTGCAGCGGTGCCGCGCTGGGCGCGTGCACCGCGTCGACCAGCCGGTGCATCATCGCGACCGCGTCGTCGACGACCTCGGTGCTCTTGGCCTGCACGCCGTGCAGCAGCCACTGCGCGGTCTCGAGCTCGTGGTGCACGCGGGCGCGCTGCGCGAGCTGGCGGTCGCGGCCGCCGCCGTTCGCCTCGTAGGCGCTGAGGACGGTGTCGAAGGCCTCCTGCCGGCCGGCGAGCACCCATGCCAGGTCCTTCGCCGGGTCGCCGAGCCGCAGCTCACCCCAGTCGATGACGCCGGAGACCGCGTCGCCGTCGACCAGGATCGTTCCGGTGCCGAGCGAGCCGTGCACGACGGTGGGGGTGAACTGCCAGAGCTGCTGGTCGCGCGCGGCGCCCTCCCACCGTTCCTTCAGCGCCGCCGGGACGAGCTTCGTCGCGACCGCGCGGTCCATCACGGAGACCGCGGAGCGGAGCACCTCGAACGGGGTGAGCGACGGCAGGCCGGCGTCGGTCACGAAGCTGGTCGGCAGCTGGTGGATCGCGGCGACCGCGCGGCCGACGCTCGTGGCGAGGTCGGGACGCTCCACGAGCATCGGCAGGGTCGGGTGGGTGCCCGTCAGGTAGGTGGTGACGATGGCGCGGGTCGACCCGATCGGTGCCTGGCCGCGGTACTCGGCGACACCGAACGGGAGGCGCGTGCGGATCCCGGCGCTCAGCGCACGGATCGCGACCAGGTCGGCGGACTGCCGTGCCTCGGCGCGTTGGTTCCGCGGCCGGCGGATCGCCGTCTCCGCACCGTCGGCGTCTCGCAGGACGGCTGATTCGTAGTCCCCGGACGCCACCGAGCCGAGCGTGCGCGTGCCCGTGACGACGAGGCCCGGCACGGCCGTGGTCGCCAACGCGGCTAGAGTGAACTGGGATCCCGCCATGCACCTCAGGGTAGGTCCGCAGCCCGTGGTCGAGCGTGCGCCACGCTGGCCGCGACCGCCCCGGACCACGCGGCGTCCCGCGTCCCGACCACGATCTGACCCGAGGAGCTCCCTGCCGTGACCGTCGAGTTCGCCAGCCGGCTCCCCCTCTCCCGCAACGAGCTCGACCGCGACGCCGAGTTCCGGACGACGGACGACCTCGAGCAGGTCCTGCGCGCGGACCCCGCCACGCGGTACCTGCCGGTCCGCGGCGGGGAGATGCTCCGGAACGCCGACGGCACGCTGCGCTTCGTCACCGCGGCCGAGGTCCCCGACGGCACGACCACGCTCTACCTCGGCCGTGCCGTCGCCGACGCCCCGGACGCCCCCGCCGGCACCCGCTTCGTCGCCGCGCTCGTCGACCCCGCGACGGCCGCGTCGATCGAGGCGGACGACGCTGCGTGGGAGAGCCTGCGGATGTTCGGCACCGAGCTGTCCGCCCGCGACCAGGGCCTCGCCGTCGAGGCCGTCGCCATGGCGAACTGGCACGCCGTGCACGGCTTCTCCCCGCGCACCGGGTCGCCGACCGACGTCGTCACCGGTGGCTGGGTCCGTCGCGACCCCGAGGGCCACGAGCACTTCCCGCGCACCGACGCCGCGATCATCGTCGGCGTGGTCGACGCGGACGACCGCATCCTGCTCGGCTCGAACGCCGCCTGGGACGCCGACCGGTACTCGCTGCTGGCGGGCTTCGTCGAGCCGGGGGAGTCCCTCGAGGACGCCGTCCGGCGCGAGGTCTTCGAGGAGTCCGGCGTGCACGTCGAGGAGCCGGAGTACCTCGGTTCGCAGCCCTGGCCGTTCCCGGCGTCGCTGATGGTCGGCTTCCGTGCCCGCGCGCTCGACGGCGACCCGACGACGGCGCGACCGGACGGGGTGGAGATCCTCGACGTCCGCTGGTTCTCGCGCGAGGAGATCCGCGAGCGTGCCGGTGACACCCTGCTGCTGCCGGGGAAGACCTCGATCGCCCGCGCCATCATCGAGGAGTGGTACGGCGGCCCGCTGGACCTGCCGTGAGCGACCCCGCGCGCGGTGTCGACGGCCGCGCCGGTGACGTCCGTGGCGGCTCCCCCCGGGCCGACGGCCCCGCCGGGGAGCTGCGGCCGCCGTCGCCGGACGAGCTCCTCGCTGCCCTCGACGCCGAACAGCAGACCGTCGCGCGCACGTTGCTCGGCCCGGTCGCGGTCCTCGCCGGCGCCGGCACCGGCAAGACCCGGGCGATCACCCACCGCATCGCGTACGGGGTCGCCACCGGGACCTACGCCCCGAACCACGTCCTCGCGCTGACCTTCACCACCCGTGCCGCCGGCGAACTGCGGTCCCGACTCCGGACGCTCGGCGCCGGCACCGTCCAGGCGCGGACGTTCCACGCGGCCGCGATGGCGCAGCTCAGCTACTTCTGGCCGGACACCGTCGGCGGTCACGCGCCGCGGATCGTCGAGTCGAAGGGGCGGATGATCGCGCACGCCGCGGACACCGTCGGCCTGCAGGTGGACACCCCCGTGCTGCGGGACCTCGCCGGCGAGGTCGAGTGGCGCAAGGTGCAGATGCTCTCCTACGAGGAGTACGAGGCCGCGGCCGCCGAGCGGGTGATGCCGCGCGACACCCCGCCGCGCCGGGTCCTCGACCTCATGCGCGCCTACGAGCAGCTGAAGGACGACCGCCGGCAGCTGGACTTCGAGGACGTCCTGCTCGCCACGCTCGGCATGGTCGAGTCCGAGCCCCGGGTGGCGTCGTACGTCCGGCAGCAGTACCGGTTCTTCGTCGTCGACGAGTACCAGGACGTGTCGCCGGTGCAGCACGACCTCCTGCGAGCGTGGCTCGGCGGCCGGGACGACCTGTGCGTGGTCGGCGACGCCAGCCAGACGATCTACTCGTTCGCCGGTGCGTCGAGCCGGTACCTGCTCGGCTTCGGGTCGGAGTTCCCGCGCGGGTCCGTCGTGCGCCTCGAGCGGAACTACCGGTCGACGCCCGAGGTCGTGCACGCCGCGAACACGCTCATGCGCGGGCAACCCGGCGCGCTCGACCTCGTGGCGCAGCACACCGAACCCGGACCGGAACCCCTCGTCGTGCCGTGCGCACACGACGGCGAGGAGGCGCAGACCGTCGCCCGTCGCATCGCGGACCTCGTCGGCGAGGGAGCGGCGTACGGGGACTGCGCAGTGCTCTACCGACTGGGTGCGCAGTCGGCCGCGATCGAGTCCGCCCTCGGCCGAGCCGGGATCCCGTACCGCGTGCAGGGCGGCACCCGGTTCTTCGACCGCCCGGAGGTGAAGCTCGCCGTGCACCACATGCGCGGCGAGGCCGTGCGGCAGACGGACGACGAGCTCACCCGCCGGGTCGGACTCGTCCTGCAGGTCAGCGGGTGGACGCCGACGCCGCCGGAGGGGACGGGGGCGGTCCGCGAGCAGTGGGAGGCCCTGCAGGCGATCATGGGCCTCGCCGAGGCGGCGCCCGCCGGCATGACGATGCAGCAGTTCACGCAGGACCTCGTCGACCGCGCTGCGACCCACCACGAGCCCGACCTCGACGCCGTCACGCTCGCCACGCTGCACTCGTCGAAGGGCCTGGAGTGGCCGAACGTCGTGGTGATCGGTGCGGCCGAGGGGCTGCTGCCGATCTCGCACGCATCGACCGACACCGAGGTCGAGGAGGAGCGCCGGCTGTTCTACGTGGGACTGACCCGGGCGCGCCGGACGGTGACGGTCACGTGGTCGCGACTGGGTTCCACGCGTGGGGGTGCCCGGGCGCCGAGTCGTTTCCTGGCAGCGCTCGGCACGCACAGCGCGGGTGGAACGACACCGGCTGTCGACTGACCGACAGGTCGTCACGGTCGAAGACCAGCTGCTCGTTGCTCGGCTGCTGCGAGGTGCGGGGGAGCCGCTCGACCAGCAGGCGCGTCGTCGCCGCGCCGATCGCGGCCACCCGGTACGGGGACAACGGTGCCGCGGGGCGGCCCCACACCTGCGCGGCGATGGCAGGCCAGGCCGGATCGTGGTCGGCACGGGCGTACTCCACGCACTGCAGACAGGGGCCGGCACCGGGCACGACGAACGGCCCGAGCCGGACACGGCCGTCCCCGACGACGACGGCCAGGTGCGGGACGTCACGGCGACTCCAAGCGGCGCGGAGGGCGGGGTCGACGACGTGCTCGGCGACGACGACCGCCAGACGCGGGACCTGGGGCGGCAGGGCGACCGGGCCGCCACGCGGCGCGGTGGTCCGCGTCACGGTGACGCCCTCACCGGAGAGCAGGTCCGCGATCGCGTCCGGCAGCCGGCCGGCCCCGTGGACCTCGACGCGGGCGAGCGGTTCCGGCAGGACCTCGACGACCGCGGGCGACGCCGCACCGAGGACACCGGCCGCGACCTCGGGCGGGCAGCCGGTGCTCACCGCGACCCCGGCCAGGGCGTCGCGGCCGGTCTCACGACGCAGGGCGCTGAGGAACCGTTCCTCGCCCGTCGTCGGCACCGACACCACGGCGCGCGGCGGGTCGACGCCGAGCTGCACGGTCGCCGGGTCGCGCCAGACGAACTCCAGCGTCGGATCGATGCGGATGCCCATGCCCACAACGCTGGCGGACCGCGTCGACCCGCGGGGGTGGAGCGGAGGATCTGTGGAGAACTCCGGTGCTACCGCGTCGGGGTGTCGTCGTCGCCGGGGCCCTCGTCGACGTGACCGCTCTCGTCCTCGCGCGGCCGGTCGCCGGTCGCGTCGTTGAGCAGGTCCTCGAGCGCCTTGTCGAACTCGTCGTCCTCGGCGGAGCGACCCGGGTTCCGGAGGCGCAGCACGAAGGCCTCGGGGGAGTCGATGTCCTCGGAGGTCGGGACGGCGTCGAAGTGCGACCAGAGGGCGTCGCGTTGCTCGGTGCCGAGCTCGTCGGTGAGGTGCTGCCACATCGCCGCCGCCTCGCGCAGACGGCGGGGGCGCAGCTCGAGTCCGACCAGGGTGGCGAACGCGGACTCGGCCGGACCACCGGCGGCCCGACGGCGTCGGACCATCTCGGCGATCGCTCCGGAGCGCGGCAGACGTGCGGTGGCGGCCGCGGTCACGGTGTCCACCCACCCCTCGACGAGCGCGAGCATCGTCTCGAGGCGAGCGAGCGCTGCCTCTTGTTCCTCGGTGCGCGGCGGGATGAGCGCGCCCGACGCCAGGGCGTCGCGCAGCTGCTCCTGGTTCGTGGGGTCGATCTCCGACGCGAGTTCCTCGACCCGGTCGAACGGGATGTGGATGCCCCTGGCGTAGTCGGTGATCGACGAGATGATGTGCAGCCGCAGCCAACGCGCCGACCGGAAGAGCCGGGCGTGGGCGAGCTCGCGGACCGCCAGGTAGATGCGGACCTCGTCCTCGGGCACGTCGAGGCCCTCGGCGAACTCGGCGACGTTCTGGGGCAGGAGCGCGGCGACCTGCTCGTCGAGGAGCGGGACGCCGACGTCACCGCCGGACACGACCTCCTTCGACAGCTGGCCGACCACCTGTCCGAGCTGGATCGCGAAGAGCGCCCCGCCGACGCCGCGCATCGCCTTCGAGACGTCGCCGAGCATCGCCTTCAGCTGTTCCGGTGCCCGCTGCTCGATGGCCTCGGTCAGGGCGTTCGCGATGCTGAGCGCCACCGGCTCGGCGATCTGCGCCCACACCGGGGTGGTCGCCTTCGCCCACTGCTCGCGGGTGTACAGGCTGGGGGTCGCGGTGAGCTCGGCGACGGTGGTCGCCTCGTCGAGCCAGAGCGCGGCGACCTGGAAGGCCTGGTCGGACGCCTGCGACGTGGCGGGGTCCACCGGGTGACCGCCGTCGCGGGCGATCGCGGTCGCGCGCTCGGACGCGACGGAGAAGTCGATGCCGTCGCCGCCGGACTGGGCCGCACGCTGCAGCTGGCTCATCAGGTTGGCCACGAAGGCCGGGTCGTTCGGCAGCCCCGCGGCCCCGGCGAGCTGCGAGGGGTCGATCTGGCCCTCGCCGGACAGGAGCTTCCGGAGCATCTCCTGGAAGTCGTCGTCCGGCCCCGGCTGCGGTTCATCAGGCATGACGACTACGCTAATCGCTGCTCACGGGGCCGCACCTGGGACGCCCCCGTGGGAACGCCCGAACCGCTGCGCCGAGGGCGAACAGCACCAGTCGCCAGGGGCGTGGAGCCCCCGTGGAAGGACCCCCGTGACCCTCTTCGCCGCCGAGCCCCGTCGACGTTCGCGCACCCGGACCACCGGGTGGGCGTTCGTGATCGGCGCCGTGGTCCTCGGCCTGCTGGCCAGCATCCTGCCGAGTCCGTACCTCATCGAGGTGCCCGGCCCCGTCTACAACACCATCGGCACGCAGGAGCAGGGCTCGGGCAAGGACGCGAAGGACGTCGAACTGATCCAGGTCAGCGGGCACCCGACCTACCCGACCGACGGCGCGCTCGACATGCTGACGGTCGGGATCCAGGGCGACGCCACGAACCGGCCGTCGTGGACGAGCGTCATCCGTGCGCTGTTCAGCCGCTCCGAGGCGGTCATCCCGGCCTCCGCGATCTACCCGGAGGGCGTGACGACCGATCAGGTGAACCAGCAGGACACGGCCGACATGCAGCAGTCGCAGCAGTCCGCGGTGGCCGCAGCCCTCATCCACCAGGGCTACCGGCTGCCGACCGACCTCGAGGTCGGGACCGTCCAGAAGGGCTCGGCGGCGGACGGCGTCATCGAGCAGGGCGACGTCATCCGGTCGTTCGACGGCACCTCGCTCACCACCAACGCCGACGCGACGTCGCTGCGCGAACTCGTCGCGAAGCACGGCACGTCCGGCCCGGCGACGGTCGTGGTCGAGCGCGACGGCGCGGAGAAGACGGTCGAGCTCACGCCGCGGAGCGAACAGGGCACGGCCCTGATCGGCGTCGGCGTGACCGAGCGGTACGACTTCCCCTTCAAGGTGTCCATCACGCTGCAGGACGTCGGTGGCCCCTCCGCCGGCATGATGTTCGCCCTCGGGATCATCGACGAGATCACGCCGGGCGCGTTGAACGGCGGCAAGCACGTCGCCGGGACCGGCACGATCACCGCGGACGGCGAGGTCGGGGCGATCGGTGGCATCCGGCAGAAGCTGTACGGCGCGCGGGACGCCGGCGCGACCGTCTTCCTCGCCCCCGCCGCCAACTGCGACGAGGTCGTCGGGCACGTGCCCGACGGTCTCGACGTGTACAAGGTGGCCACGCTCGACCAGGCCGTCACCGACCTGCGCACCATCGCCGCGGGGAAGAGCACCGCGAAGCTCGCACGCTGCACCTCCTAGCCCCGGCCACGCGCTCCACGCGACGTGCGCTGCGGTCGCGATCCGCGCCTCCCGAGCGCGTCCAGGAGGCGCGGGTCACCATCCTGAGCCGCCGTACAGGTTCGTTGTCGGTGCGGACCAATAGGATCGACGCACTGACGGCCCGCCGCGCCGGGCCCGCCGGTTCGACACGTCTGGAGCACATCAAGTGACGACCACCTCGTCCACCTCGGGTCCTTCTCCTTCCGGGCGGCGTTCGCCGCGGGTCCCGATCGTGGTCACGATCATCGTGCTGGCCGCACTGGTGATCGCCTTCTTCATCTTCGCGAGCCTGTACACCGACTACGCGTGGTTCGCGCAGCTCGGCTTCCAGCGGGTCCTGACCACGACGTGGATCGCGGGGACGCTGATGTTCCTCGCCGGGTTCCTCGGGATGGCGGTGCCCGTCTACGCGAGCATCGCGATCGCGTTCCGCTTCCGCCCGGTCTACGCCAAGCTCAACTCGCAGCTCGACCGGTACCAGCAGGTCATCGAGCCCCTGCGCCGCGCCGTCATGATCGGCATCCCGGTGGTCCTCGGCATCTTCGCCGGGCTGTCCACCGCCGGGCGCTGGAGCATGGTGCTCGAGTACTTCAACCGGACCCCGTTCGGCAAGACCGACCCGCAGTTCGGGCTCGACATCGGCTTCTACGTGTTCGAGCTGCCCTTCTGGCGGTCCATCGTGGCGTACGCGTCCGCCGTCGTGCTCATCGCGGGTCTGGCCGCCCTCGCCGCCAGCTACCTGTACGGTGCGATGCGCTTCGGCGGCCGCGAGGTCCGCATCTCGAAGGCCGCTCGGATCCAGCTCGCGATCACGGCCGCGGTCTACATCGCCCTCCAGGCCGTCAGCCTCTGGCTCGACCAGTACGCGGCACTCACGAAGTCGAACTCGCTGATCACCGGTGCGCAGTACACCGAGGTCAACGCCGTGATCCCCGGGCGCGAGATCATGGCCGGCATCGCCGCCATCGTGGCGATCCTGTTCATCGTCACCGCGGTCATCGGCCGGTGGCGCATCTCGATCGTCGGTACCGGGCTGCTGCTCGTCGCGGCGATCGTCATCGGCGGCATCTACCCGTGGATCGTGCAGCGGCTCCAGGTGAAGCCGTCCGAGCGCACCTTCGAGTCCGCCTACATCGAGCGGAACATCAAGGCCACGCGCGACGCCTACGGGGTGTCCGGCGTGCAGGAGCGGAACTACGACGCGACCACCGAGGCCAGCTCCGGTGCGCTGGCCCAGGACGCCCAGACGACCGCGAACATCCGCCTCATCGACCCGAAGATCGTCTCGGACACCTTCAGCCAGCTGCAGCAGTACCGGCAGTACTACCAGTTCCCGGACGAGCTCGACGTCGACCGCTACGACGTCAAGGGCCAGACCGAGGACACCGTCATCGCCGTCCGTGACATCGACCTCGACGGGCTGAGCTCGCAGGCGAACACCCCGTACAACCGCGCGTTCGTCTACACGCACGGCTACGGCGTGACCGCGGCGTACGGCAACCAGCGCGCCAGCGACGGCAAGCCGGTGTTCCTCGAGTCGGGCATCCCCTCGAACGGTGCCCTGGGCGACTTCCAGCAGCGCGTGTACTTCGGCGAGACCTCGCCGGCGTACTCGATCGTCGGTGCGCCGAAGGGGTCGAAGAACGTCGAGCTCGACTACCCGTCCGGCTCCGACGACGACAACGGCGGCAACGCGACGACGACGTACTCCGGCAACGGCGGTCCGAGCCTCGGCAACTTCTTCAACCGCCTGGTCTACGCGGCGAAGTTCCAGTCCGAGCAGATCCTGCTGTCCGACGCGGTCAACCGCGACTCGCAGATCCTCTACGACCGCGACCCCATCACCCGCGTGAAGAAGGTCGCGCCGTTCCTCACGCTCGACAGCGATGCCTACCCGGCGGTCGTCGACCACCGCATCCAGTGGGTCGTCGACGGCTACACGACGAGTGACGCCTACCCGTACTCGCAGAGCCAGAGCCTGTCGGACAGCATCGCGGGAGCGGAGAGCTCGGCGTACCGCACCGACCAGGTGAACTACATCCGGAACTCGGTCAAGGCCACGGTCGACGCCTACACCGGCAAGGTCACGCTGTACTCGTGGGACACGAAGGACCCGGTGCTGAAGACCTGGGAGAAGATCTTCCCGACCGCGGTGAAGCCGGTCTCGGACATGAGCGCGCAGCTGCTGGACCACGTCCGGTACCCGACCGACCTGTTCAAGGTGCAGCGATCGATCCTCGGCACCTACCACGTGACCAACGCGAACTCGTTCTACTCGGGTGACGACGCCTGGAACACGCCGCAGGAGCCCACCTCGGGCACCTCGGACACGTCGGACACCAGCGACACGGCGACCACGACGAACCAGGGCACGAACGCCCTCGGGACGACCACGACGCCGCGCGCCAACCTGCAGGACCCGTACTACCTGACGATGAAGGTGCCGGGTCAGGGGACGGCGTACACGCTGTACACGACCTACATCCCGCAGCAGTCCGCCGGCGCGAACAACCGCAACGTGCTGACCGGGTACCTGGCCGTGGACTCCGACGCGGGTGGTGCAGGCAGGGGCAAGAAGGCGTCCGGGTACGGCAAGCTCACGCTGCTGACGATGCCGAAGACCGACAACATCCCCGGTCCGGCGCAGGTGCAGAACCTGTTCAACTCGGACACCGCGGTGTCGGCGGAGCTGAACATCCTGAAGCGGGGCAACTCGACCGTGAAGCAGGGCAACCTGCTGACGCTCCCGGTCGGTGGCGGGTTCCTCTACGTCCAGCCGGTGTACGTCCAGTCGACCTCGAGTGGGTCGTACCCGCTGCTGCAGAAGGTCCTCGTGGCGTTCGGCGACAAGATCGCGTTCGAGGACACCCTCGACGAGGCCCTCAACAGCCTGTTCGGTGGCGACTCCGGTGCCGCCGCCGGTGACCAGGGTGCCGCTGGCGGGTCCGGTTCGGGTTCGTCCGACTCGGGCTCGTCCGACTCCGGGTCGTCCGGTTCCGGTTCGACCGGCGGCTCGTCGGACTCCGGTTCCACGGGCGGCTCGACGGGGTCCGGCACGGTCGACAACGCGGCGCTCCAGCAGGCCCTGAACGACGCCAAGCAGGCGCTCCAGGACCGGCAGGACGCGTACGCGAAGAACGACCTGGTCGCGGCGGCCGAGGCCGACCAGCGCCTGCAGGAAGCGATCCAGGCGGCCACCGAGGCCGAGGGCGGGAACTAGACACACCGTGGCGGGGCACTCGATTTGTGCCCCGCCACGGCCCCGTGTAGGCTGTTCAACGTGCCGCGGGGTGGAGCAGTTCGGTAGCTCGCTGGGCTCATAACCCAGAGGTCGTAGGTTCAAATCCTGCCCCCGCAACCAAGCGTCACAGAGAAGGCCCCGGTCCAGTCGGACCGGGGCCTTCTTCGTGTGCGGAGCTCGTGCGCGTGGTCCTCGCTGGGCCGAGTCTCGGCTGGCCGGACAGTTTCGCGCTGCCGGGGCCCGAGCGGTGTCCGCGGGGACGAGTCTCGGCTGGGCCGACCGCCGACCGCCGACCGCCGACCGCCGACCGCCGCGCGGCTCCCGAGAACCGCGGCTCGCAGCTTCCGCCGATCCGGCACGAGGCGCACGAACGGCCTCCGGAGATCGACGGCTACGCTCGGCACATGGGCACCCTCACGATCGCGGCGGCGCAGTTCGCGCCCGTGGACGACCCGGACGCCAACCTCGCGACCGTCGGCGAGGCAGCACACGACGCCGCAGCCCGAGGCGCCGCCCTCCTCGTCACGCCCGAGTACACCTCGTACTTCACCGCCGACATCGACGACCGCTTCGTCGCCGCCGCGCAACCGCTCGACGGCCCGTTCGTCGCCGGGCTGCAGGACATCGCCCGCGCGACGGGCATCGCCCTCGTGGTCGGCGTGGCGGAGACCGCGCACGCCCCGGGTCGGTTCCGCAACACCCTGGTCGCGGTCCTGCCCGACGGCTCGATCGCCGCGACGTACCGGAAGGTGCACCTCTACGACGCGTTCGGCTCGCGGGAGTCCGACCGCATCGAGTCCGGGGACCCGGCGCAGCTGCCGGTCTTCGAACTCGACGGCGTCCGGGTCGGCCTCGAGACCTGCTACGACCTCCGCTTCCCCGAGGTCACCCGTCGCCTCGCCGCTCCCGAGCACGGTGCCGCCGACGTCGTGGTGCTCCCGGCGGAGTGGGTGCGGGGCCCCGGCAAGGAACACCACTGGCGCACCCTCCTGACGGCCCGTGCGATCGAGAACACCGTGTGGGTGGTCGGCGTCGGGCAGACACCGCCGATCGGCATCGGGGGATCGGTGGTGCTCGACCCGTCCGGCGTGGCCGTCGCAGCGGCCGGCGCGGTTCCGGGCACCCTCGTCGCGACCGTCGACACGGCGGCCACCGACGCCGTCCGTCGGATCAACCCGTCGCTGTCGCTCCGGCGGTTCGACGTCGTGCTGCGCGACCAGTAGGGCGCGGTGACGGGTGTCGAGGAGGCGGGTCGCGCCTCCAGACCGTCAGCCGCGGTCGCGAGGAGCGCGAGACGGCCTGGCCGCGCCTCCGGAGCCTCAGCGGCGATCGGCGAGGCCCGCGAGGCGGCCGGCTGCCTCGTCCAGCACACTGCGTCGTTTGCAGAACGCGAACCGGACCAGCGACCGGTACCCGTCGGCGTGTTCCGGCCGGACGAACGCGGACACCGGCACCCCGACCACCCCGGCGAGCTCCGGGAGCCGCAGGCAGAAGTCACGGGCGTCCGCGTAGCCGAGCGGCGCCGTGTCCGCGAGGACGAAGTACCCGCCGTCGGGCCGGAGCACGTCGAACCCCGCCGTGCGGAGACCGGCGGCGAGCAGGTCGTGCTTCGCCGACAGCTCCGCCGCGATGCCCGAGAAGACCGCGTCGGGCAGCCGGAGCCCGGTCGCCACCGCGGGCTGGAACGGCGCGCCGTTCACGAACGTCAGGTACTGCTTGACCGTCGTGATCGCGTCCACCAGTGCCGGGGGAGCCGTGAGCCAGCCGATCTTCCACCCCGTGGTGCTGAAGGTCTTGCCAGCGCTCGAGACGGTCACGGTCCGCTCGGCGGCTCCCGGCAGCGTGGCGATCGGCACGTGCGGGACGCCGAACGTCAGGTGCTCGTACACCTCGTCGGTGAGGATGACGGCGTCGTACTGCGCGGCGAGCTCGACCACGGTCGTCAGCACCTCGGCCGGGAGGACCCGACCGGTCGGGTTGTGCGGGGTGTTCACGAGGACGACCCGGGTCCGGTCGGAGAACGCGGCTCGGAGCGTCGCCTCGTCGGGCAGGAAGTCCGGCGCAGTCAGGGGGACCGTGACGTGCGTGGCACCCGCGAGCCGGACGAGTGCCCCGTACGCGTCGTAGAACGGCTCGAACGTGATGACCTCGTCGCCGGGCTCGACCAGGGCGAGGAGCGTCGCAGCGAGGGCCTCGGTCGCGCCCGCGGTGACGAGCACCTCGCGGTCCGGGTCGACCTGCAGTCCGTACCAGTGCGCCTGGTGTTCGCTGATCGCCGCCCGGAGGTCGGGCACGCCACGGCCGGGCGGGTACTGGTTGACGCCGTCGCGGATCGCTGCGACGGCCGCGTCGAGGACCTCGGCCGGGCCGTCCTCGTCCGGGAACCCCTGCCCGAGGTTGATGGAACCGGTCGCGGCGGCGAGGGCGCTCATCTCGGCGAACACGGTGGGGGCGGGTACGCCGTCCGGTCCGAGGAGCATCGCTCCCTCGGCCGCTCGCAACCAGGGTCCTGCCTGACGCATGTGGTTCCCTCCGAGGTGTCGACGACCGTCCTCGGTCGATCCCGACCAACCTAGCCTCCGGTCGCGGCCTCACCGGGAACCGCTGCACAGGTCACGCATAAGATCGCCATAGGTCGCTCGCAGCGTCGTCAGGAGCACCGCTCAGGTGCGTCCGACAGACTGCACGAGCTTGAAAGGAGCACGTCCAGCATGACGAACACCACGCCCAACGGGCAGGGCGACGACTTCCGTCCGGACGACACGGCCGCACAGGCCGGAGCCGAGGACGCCTCGCCGAACGACTCCCGGCACACGGACGACGCTCCGACGAGCGACACGCGAGCGGACCACACCGATGTGATCCAGCCCGCCCCAGCGAACGAGACCGACGTCATCACCCCGTCGGCGGACCACCCAACCGACCGGTACACGGCGCCCTACCCGACGGTGTCGGGCGATGGCAGCCAGACCGGTGCGACCGCCGAGTACGGGCAGTACGGCCAGCAGCAGTACGGCCAGGGCAGCCAGGGTCAGGACGGCCAGTCCGGCGGCGGGTACGGGCAGCACGCCAGCCCGTACGGCGGACAGCACGCGTCCGGTCAGCAGCCGACGAGCCAGTACGGCCAGCAGCCGACCAGCCAGTACGGTCAGCAGCAGTACGGGCAGGGCAGCCAGTACGGGCAGGGTCAGTACGGGCAGGACGGCCACCACGGTCAGCAGCAGTACGGGCACGGCTCGTACGGCCAGCAGCAGTACGGCCAGGACAACCAGTACGGCCAGCACGGCCAGTACGGCGAGCAGCCCCGCTACGGCGAGTACGGCCAGCCGAGCTCGGCACCGGCCTCGGCGTCCGAGTACGCGAGCGCTGCCTCGGCGCAGGCGCCGGGCTCCGCCACGAGTGCCTTCGGCGACGTCGACGGCTCGAACCAGCGCAACGGCCACTACTTCGGCGCCGGCGCTGCCGGTGGTGCCGGTGCAGCGACCACGACCCGCACGAACGAGCGCCGCAACAAGCTCGTCCTGCCGATCATCGCCGGTCTCGTCGTCGCGGGCCTCGTCGGTGGCGGTGCCGGTTGGCTCGCCGGCTCGAGCAACGGCGGTGGCACCGTCATCGGGTCCTCGTCCTCGCAGAGCGGCGGCAACCTGACGGTCAACGACTACAACAACGCGACGGTCGTCACCGCGGTGGCGGCGCAGGCGACCCCGTCCGTCGTGACCATCAGCGTCTCGGCCGCCAACGGGTCCGGCACCGGATCCGGCGTGGTGTTCAGCAAGGACGGCTACATCGTCACGAACACCCACGTGGTGACCCTCGACGGCGACAGCTCGAACGGCAAGATCACCGTCACCACCGCCGACGGCCGGATCTACCCGGCGAAGCTCGTCGGCACCGACCCCACGGTCGACCTCGCGGTCATCAAGGTCGACGCGACCAACATGAAGCCGATCAGCTTCGCCGACTCGTCCGACCTCAACGTCGGCGACACGGCGGTCGCCATCGGTGCCCCGCTCGGGCTGTCGAACACGGTCACGGACGGCATCGTCTCGACCCTCGACCGCAGCATCCAGGTCACCTCGAGCGCACCGAGCAAGGGCGGCGACTCGAACGAGGGCGGCGGCAACAGCGGCGGCCCGTTCGACTTCTGGGGCAACGGCGACAACGGCAGCAGCTCGTCCTCGAACAGCACGGTGTCGCTGCCGGTCATCCAGACGGACGCGTCGATCAACCCCGGCAACTCGGGTGGTGCCCTGCTCGACTCCAAGGGCAAGCTGATCGGCATCAACGTCGCCATCGCGAGCGCCAGCAGCTCCTCGGACTCGACCAGTCAGTCCGGCAGCATCGGCGTCGGCTTCTCGATCCCGTCGAACCTGGTCAAGCGGGTCGCGAACCAGATCAAGGACGACGGCTCCGCCACGCACGGGCTCCTCGGGGCGGTCGTCGGTGACGCCGCGCAGAGCGACGGCGCCACCCAGATGGGCGGCCTCATCAAGTCCGTGTCCTCCGGTGGAGCGGCGGCGAAGGCCGGCCTGAAGGCCGGCGACGTCGTCACCAAGCTGGGGTCGGCCACGGTCTCCGACGCGACCGACCTGACCGCGCAGGTCCGGTACTTCGCCGGTGGTGCGAAGACGACGATCACCTACATCCGCGGCGGGGAGACCCGGCAGGCGGACGTGACGCTCGGGACCTACAAGGGCTGACGCGGTCGCGACCGCGACGGACGGGAGGCGCGGTGCCAGCTGGCACCGCGCCTCCCGTCCGTCTGTCCGGGCGTCGCAGGCCGACCATCGACCGGCACCGTGCCTCCGGTCGGTCCGTCTGTCCGGGCGTCGCGGGCCGACCGCCGACCGGCACCGCGCCTCCGGTCGGTCCGTCCGCGCGTCGCTGACCGACGGCCGACCGGCGGGCCCGTCGCGTCGTGGGCGGGTGGCGGTCTTGATAGGCTCGGGGTCGCTCTGCGGGGCGGCGCCGTCCGCGGTGCGTCCCGTGCACCCCAGCCAGGACCCCGAGGTACGCATGCAGACAGACGGACAGCCCCTGCCGGGCGTCTCGTACGTGATGCCCGTCCTCAACGAGGTCACCGAGGTCCGTGCCGCCGTCCAGAGCCTGCTCGACCAGGACTACACCGGTCCGTTCGAGGTGATCCTCGCGCTCGGTCCGTCGATCGACGGCACGAACGAGCTGGTGGCCGAGATGAGCGCCGCCGATCCCCGCATCCGTGCGATCGACAACCCCGTCGGCTCGACGCCCGCGGGTCTCAACGTGGCGATCCGAGCGTCCGTGCACCCCGTCGTCGTACGGGTCGACGCGCACTCCGTGCTGCCGACGGACTACACGCGCGTGGCGGTCCGGGTCCTGCAGGAGTCGGGTGCCGACAACGTCGGCGGCATCATGCACGCCGAGGGCCGGACCCCGTTCGAGCGGGCCGTCGCGCTCGCGTACGGCAGCCGCGTCGGCCTCGGCGGCACCCCGCACCACGTCGGCGGACGAGCCGGTCCGGCCGAGACCGCGTACCTCGGGGTGTTCCGCCGTGACCGACTCTTCGACGTCGGGCTGTTCGACGAGGGCATCAAGCGCGGTCAGGACTGGGAGCTCAACCGGCGGCTGCGGCAGACCGGCGGCACCGTCTGGTTCACGCCCGAGCTCGTCGTGACGTACCGCCCCCGACCGAGCCTGAAGCGGCTCGTCCGGCAGTTCGTCGCCACCGGACTGTGGCGTGGTGAGCTCGCGCGCCGGTTCCCCGCGAACAACGGCCTCCGCTACTTCGTGCCGCCCGCGATGGTCGCCGCGATGGCGCTGGGCGTCGTCGCGGGCATCGTCGGGATCATCGGTGCCGCGCTCGGTTCCGGTGCGGCGTGGGCGTTGCTCGGCTTCGTGGTGCCCGCCGTCTACATCGTCTTCGTCGTCCTGGGGGCCGTCGCGGTCGCCCGGCGTTCGGGGCTGCCGACACTCCTCTGGCTGCTCGTGGTGCTGCCCTGCATCCACGTCGGCTGGGGAGTCGGTTTCATCATCGGCTTCCTGACCCGGACGTCCGAGCTGACCACGCACACGGGACGGTGACCTGCTCTCTTGACGGATGACACGACCGGTCGGGGCGACGCCCGCCCGACCTCGATCGCCGAACTCCGCGCGGTCGCCCAACCCGACGAGGTCCGTTCGCGGGCGAACGCCGAGCACTGGACCGCATCGCTGTACCTGCGCGACGTGTCGCCCTACCTGACCTGGCTGCTGCTGAAGACGCGCGTGACCGCGAACCAGGTCACCGGGTTGATGATCCTGGTCGGGTGGAGCGTCGCCGCGGCGCTGCTGATCCCGGGGATCTGGGGCGCGTTGCTCGCGCTCGTGCTCGGACAGCTGCAGATGCTGGTCGACTGCTGCGACGGCGAGGTCGCCCGCTGGCGCGGCACCCGCTCGCCGGCCGGGGTGTTCCTCGACAAGGTGGGGCACTACACCACCGAGGGGCTCATCCCGATCGCGCTCGGCGTGCGAGCGGCCACGTGGCCGATCCACGGCGCCGACTGGATGTGGACGACGATCGGCTGTGCGCTGGGGCTCGTGATCGTGCTGAACAAGGCGCTCAACGACATGGTCCACGTCGCCCGCGCCAACGCGGGCCTCGACAAGCTGGTCGACCGGCGAGACGCCGGCACGGTGCCGTCGGGTCGTCGTCTCGCGACGCTGCGCCGAGCCGCGCGCTTCCTGCCGTTCCACCGTCTGTACCACTCGGTCGAGCTGACCATCCTGGCGTTCGTCTTCGCGCTGCTGGCGATGGTCCTCGGTCACCCGCTCGCCGACCGGATCCTGGTCGGGGCGCTGCTGCCGCTCGCCGTGCTGGCGACCCTCGGCCACTTCGTCGCGATCATCTCGTCGAAGCGGGTGCGCGGGTGAGCGCCACCACGGTCCGACGCCACGCCGTACCGCACCGCGACCGTCCCCGCGTGGCCGTCGTGAGCCTGTCACAGGGGACCCGCCCCGAGGACCTGCGCCGCGGGCTCGACAGCGTGCTCGCCCAGCAGGACGTGGAGCTCGACGTCGTGTGCGTCGGCAACGGCTGGGAACCGACCGGTCTGCCGGAGGGGGT
Organism: Curtobacterium sp. L1-20; assembly: GCF_048755855.1. GTDB lineage: Bacteria > Actinomycetota > Actinomycetes > Actinomycetales > Microbacteriaceae > Curtobacterium. The sequence continues at coordinate 1,508,367 of NZ_CP151473.1, forward strand.
GCGCGCGCTCGCCCTGCCGGAGAACGTCGGCATCCCCGCTGGTCGGAACGCGGGTGCGGAGACCGTCGACGGGGACTACGTGTTCTTCCTCGACGACGACGCCTGGATCCCCTCGCCGACCTTCCTGCGCGATGCGATCGCGCTGTTCGAGCGGGATCCGTCGCTCGGACTGCTGCAGCCCCGCGTGGTCGACCCGACGGGCGTGGCCAACCCGACTCGCTGGATCCCGCGCATCCGGAAGGGCGAGGCCGACCAGTCGTCCCCGGTGTTCTCCGTCTGGGAGGGCGCGGTCGTCCTGCCGATGGACGTCTACCGTGCGACCGGCGGCTGGGGCGCAGAGTACTTCTACGCCCACGAGGGCATCGAGCTCGCCTGGCGGGTGTGGGACGCGGGGCGACGCACCTGGTACGCGGGCGACCTCGTCGCGAACCACCCGGCGATCGACCCGGCACGCCACCGTGAGTACTACCGTCTGAACGCGCGCAACCGCGTGTGGCTCGCCCGCCGCAACCTGCCGGCAGCGCTCCGTCCGGTGTACGTCGGGTCGTGGGCGGCGATCCAGGTCGCCCGGTGGTGGCGGCACCCGCGGCGCCTCGCCACGTGGTTCGGCGGCGTCCGCGAGGGCTGGACGACCGACTGCGGCCCCGCCCGCGTCATGGGCTGGCTCACCATCGGCCGGATGACGCTCGCGGGCCGTCCGCCCGTCGTCTGACACCGCCACCACCGACCGCCCGCCGACACCGGAAGAGGGACCATGTCGATCATCAGTGACGCACGCAGCGCCGTCCGGCTCGCCGAGCGTCTGATCCGCTCGCGCCGGAGCCGACGTGACCTGGCGCGCCGCCTGCCGTCCGCTCCGGTCCCCGCACCGGGGACGATCGAGATCGCGGTGTACTTCGCCGACGGTCCGGTGAACATGTACCAGGTGCGGCAGTGGTACGCCCCGCTCGCCGAGCTCGCCGCGATGCACCCCGTCGCGATCGTCTCGCGGAGCCCGGGCACCATGCTCACGCTGCTCGAGGAGTCCCCGGTGCCCGCGGTCTACGCTCGCCAGGTCGTCGACCTCGAGCGGTTCGTCGACGAGCAGGCGCCCAAGGTCGTCCTGTACGTGAACCAGAACGCCCGGAACTTCCAGATGATGCGGTACGGGCGCATGTGGCACGTCTTCGTCAACCACGGCGAGAGCGACAAGATGTACATGACGACGAACCAGTTCAAGGCGTACGACTACGCCCTGATCGCCGGTGACGCCGCTCGTGACCGTCTCGCCGACGCGCTGTGGGACTACGACCTCGACGCCCGCGCGATCGCCATCGGCCGCCCCCAGGCAGACCACTTCGCCGGTGCGGTGCCGTACCCGTCGGACGACCGCACCGTGGTGCTCTACGCACCGACGTGGGAGGGGGACCGTCCGGCCGCCGCGTACGGGTCGATCGCGAGCCACGGAACGACGATCGCCGACCAGGTGCTCGCGTCGCGGCGGCACCGGCTCGTGTACCGGCCGCACCCGCGCAGTGGCGTGCTGGACGCCGCGTACAAGGCCGCCCACGAGCGGATCGTCGCGGCGATCGCCCGGGCCAACGCTGCTGACCCGTCCGCCCACCACGTGTACGACGACGGGCCGGAGCTCGGTTGGCAGCTCGCCGCCGCAGACGTCGCGATCACGGACATCAGCGCGATGATCTACGACCGGCTGGCGGTCGGCAAGCCGCTCATCGTGACGCGCCCGGTCGCGCCCGAGGCGGACGTCGACGAGCGCGGGTACCTCGGCGACGCGAACTGGCTGCGGGCGGCGGACGCCGCGGCGGTCGTGGCGCGCGTGGACGCCGCGGCGCACGACGCCGACGAACTGGCGAAGCTGCGTCACTGGGTGCAGCGCTACTTCGGCGACACGACGCCCGGCGCTGCCACGGCGCGGTTCCACGACGCCGTCGAACGGCTGCTGCGACGCTGGGACGAGGTCGCCGCCGAGCGCAGCCACCGCGCCTGACCGGCGGGGAGCACGCCGTGACGGCGGCCCGGCCACCGTCGCGGGGTCAGGCAGCACGTCCGGCCCCGACGAGCGACATCCGCCAGAGGTACTCGGAGCGGTCGGGGCGACGCCAGCGCACGACGACGACACCCGTCTCCTCGGGGTCGGCGCCGAACACCGCGATCGACAGCCCACGGCCGGGCTCGAGTCGGCGGACGGCGAGCGGTGGGCAGTAGCCGTTGCCGAGGTGGGTCAGGGTGAGGCCGTCGACGGGCTCGTCGCCGGTGTTCACCAGCTCGTAGCGGCGCGGAGCGAGGGAACGGTCGATCGTGAACGGGACTGCGTAGGCCGGTGTCGGGTGGTGCATGCGGCCACGGTAGGGGGAGGGTCCGACGGCCGGCCCCGTGGTTCGGCTGTCGACCCCGAGGGCTGTGGAGGCGGCGGTGGGCGGACCGGTTGTGGAGGAGCGGGCAGTGCCTCAGACGCCGTAGTCGGCCGAGTACCGGGCGAGGGCGTCCTCGATGGTGCCGTCGAGCTGCAGCCGGCCCTTGTCGAGGTAGAGGCCCCGGTCGCAGAACCGGCGGAGGTCCTTGTCGCTGTGCGAGACGAAGAAGAGCGTCCGGCCGCCCGCGAGCAGTTCCTCGATGCGCTTGTAGCACTTCTCGCGGAACGCCTTGTCGCCGACCGCGAGCACCTCGTCCACCAGGATCACCGGTTCGTCGAGACGGGAGATGACGGCGAAGGCGATGCGCACCTTCATCCCGCTCGACAGGTGCTTGTAGGGGGTGTCGACGAAGTCGCCGATCTCGGCGAAGGCGATGATCTCGTCGAAGGCGTCACGGATCTCGGACCGGGACATGCCGTGCAGGCCCGCGGTGAGGTAGACGTTGTCCCGCACCGACAGGTCGCCGACGAACCCGCCGGTGATCTCGATGAGCGGTGCGACGCCGGCGCCCACGTGCACGCGACCCTCGTCGGGCAGCATCACCTGGGCGACGAGCTTGAGGAGCGTCGACTTCCCCTGGCCGTTGCGCCCGACGACGCCGATCGCCTCGCCGGGGCGGACCTCGAAGGACACGTTGCGGAGCGCCCAGAACTCGTCCGCGCGCTTCCGACGGTTGCTCCCGGCGAAGAGGTCCTTGAAGCTGCGGCTCGCGCGTCGGTTCCGCTTGAACCGGATGCCGGCGTCGCGCACGGAGATGACGGGTGCGACGGTGGCGGCCCGGCTGGTCTGTTCGGTGGCGGTCATCAGAGCTCCTTGAGGACCCGGTGCTCGCTGCGCCGGAACACGACGTGCCCCACCACGACGACGACCGCGGTGACGACGACCGACACGGAGACCTCGAACCAGTCGAGTTGGGACGGGAAGAACGCGGACCGGTAGATGCCGAAGATCCCGCTCAGCGGGTTGAACGCAGCGAGGTCGTGCAGCTTGTCGGGCAGCGCCTGGGTGCCGTAGATGATCGGCGACGCGTAGAAGAGGAAGCGGAGCACGAGCTTGACCGCGCGTTCGAGGTCGCGGAAGAACACCACCAGGGGCGCGACGATCAGACCGAGCCCGTAGACCAGTCCGCACTGCAGCAGGATGGCCAGCGGGTACAGCGCGAGCTCCCAGTGGACCCGTGCTCCGGTGGCGATCGCGAAGACGGCGAGCACGGGCAGGCTGAGGAGGAACTCGATGCCCTTGGACGCGTTCACCCGAGCGACCCAGATGCTCCGCGGGATCGTCGTCGACCGGATGAGCTTGGTCTCCTTGATGAAGGCCCGGGTCGAGTCCGAGACGGCTCCGGTGAACCACATCCACGGCAGCAGCGCCGACAGCAGGAACACGATGTACGGCTCTTCGCCGACGGAACCGCGGTGGAACACCTGCGTGAAGACGAACCAGTAGATCCCCGACATCACCAGCGGGTCGAGGATCGACCAGAAGTAGCCCAGCGCCGACGTCGAGTAGCGGACGCGGAGGTCGCGGACGGTCAGCAGCCAGAGGGCAGAACGATAGCGCCGACCGGCGCTCCGGCTCGCCGCCGGTGCGGTGGCCGAGGGCACGGTCGGCGCGCTCGCTGTGGTCACGGTTTCCCTCCGGGCGGAACCGCCGAGGGGGTCCTGGCGGTTCAGGCGAACAGGTTGTTCGCGCGCTCGAGGTCCTCGGCGAAGTCGATCTCGACCGCGTACAGGTCGGAGATGTCGACCGGCGACCAGCGTAGCCCGTCCTCGGCGATGGCCGCCTCGATGCCGCCCTCGAAGTACTCCTGGTCGTCGACGCGACCGAGCTGACGGATGAGCGCCTGCTTGTCCTGTGCAGCGACGTAGTTGATGCCGACGGCCTCACCGAGGCCACCGACGACCTGCTTCGACAGCTTCTGGATGAAGCCCTCGGCGTCGACCGTGTACTTGACCTCTTCGTCGGAGACCTTCTCGGTGTTGACGCTGACGAACGAGCGGTCCTCGTCGATCATGTCGGCGGCGCGGACGAGTGCACGCGGGTCGAAGACGACGTCTCCGTTCATCCAGAGGACGCCGGACTTGCCGGTGGCCTTGAGCGCACGGAGGAGGCTCTTCGAGGTGTTCGTGGAGTCGTAGGACTCGTTGTAGACGAAGTTCGCCTCGGGGAAGGCCTCGACGATGTACTCCGACTTGTAGCCGACGACGATGGTCACCCGTGCGCTGGACCCGAAGGCCGCGCGGATGTTGTCGAACTGCTGCTGCATGATGGTGCGGCCGTCGCTGAGTTCGGTCAGCGGCTTCGGCAGGCTGCGCCCGAGGCGGCTGCCCATCCCCGCTGCGAGGATCACGATCTGCGTGGTCATGCTGGTCCCTTCCGGTGTCCGCCCGAGCGCCGTTGGGCACAGGCGGGCCTCGTCGAGTCTGCTCGCGGAAGGTCCGAGTTCCCCGTGAACGCGCCGTCCCTGAGGTCGTTCGCAGGGCGAGGGGCGCCACGGGAGCACCGGCCGCAGCAGGTTTCCAAGTGGTGAACACTCCGTCGTGTCCTGGTGAATGATACGGAACCACCCCGCGTCGGGGTACGGACCGGGCCGCTTCGTGCTCATTTCGTGACCCTGTGAGCGGCCGTTCCCCGGCGACCACGGAGCGTTGGTACGGTGGGGCCGTGGCAGCCGGAGCAGACGACGAGGACGTGTACGCCACGTCCGACGCAGCGTGGCTGACCGAGGACGACGCCACCGCGGCGCGGGAAGCCGCTGATGACGACATGGGGGACGGGGATGTGCTGGACGCCTCCGCTGAGGACACGATGACCGACGACACGACGGTCGTCGACGACACCGACACGGCCGCGACGGACACCGTCTCGGGTGACGGGCCCACGGCCGACGACGGCGTGGCCGACGCTGCTGCCACGGGCGCGGCGACACGGTCCGCCGCCGCTGCCGACGAGGTCTCCGACGGTGACACCGACCGGGCACGACCGGGGGACACGGCGTCGGTCGTCGCCCCGCCGTCGTCCGGTCGCCGCCCGGGCAAGGGTCGCGGGGGCAAGGGACGTGCCACGCGCCCGGCGCAGGCGGCGGGATCGACCGGCACCGTGCCTCCAGACCGGGACGCCGCGACCGACCAAGGCGACGTGACCGCGAACGACGCCGTGGCCGACGACGGCGCGACCGCCCTTGCGGGCGGTGCGTCGACGACCGAACCGGCCCCGGCCGCCGGCGCCAAGGGGAAGAAGCGCCAGGCGTCCGCGAAGCGGCCGGCGACCCTTCCGAAGGAGCCGAAGCAGCCCGTCGTGCTGCGGGCCAGCGGCCTCGTCAAGCGGTACGGCCAGACGCTCGCCGTCGACGAGGTCGACCTCGAGATCCGTCAGGGTTCGATCTTCGGCGTCGTCGGTCCGAACGGCGCTGGCAAGACCACCACCCTGTCGATGGTCACCGGCCTGCTCCGACCCGACGCCGGCAGCGTGACCGTGCTCGACCACGACGTCTGGGCGGACCCGACGGCCGCCAAGCGCGACCTCGGAGTGCTGCCGGACCGGCTCCGGCTGTTCGACCGGCTCACCGGCGCGCAGCTGCTCTACTACTCGGCGACGCTCCGCGGACTCGACGGGGCGACGGCGCGCAAGCGCAGCGCCGACCTCGCCGAGGCGTTCGGGCTCGGGGAGGCGCTCGGGCGCCAGGTCGCGGACTACTCCGTCGGCATGGCGAAGAAGATCGCCCTCGCGGCGACGCTGATCCACTCGCCGCGGGTGCTCGTGCTCGACGAGCCGTTCGAGTCGGTCGACCCGGTGAGCTCGGCCACCATCACGGAGATCCTCCGGCGGTACACGCGCGGCGGCGGGACCGTGGTGCTCTCCAGCCACTCCATGGAGCTCGTGCAGCGCACGTGTGACTCCGTCGCCATCATCGTCGGCGGCCGGGTCCTGGCCTCCGGCACGATGGCGCAGGTCCGTGGGCGCAAGAGCCTCGAGGACAAGTTCGTCGAACTCGCCGGCGGTCGCGTCGTCGCAGAGAGCATGGAATGGTTGCACAGCTTCTCCGGCTGAGGGCCGACCTGCTCGCCGGGGAAGTCCGCGGCAGTGCCCGCAGGTCCGTCCTCGTCGTGCTCGGCAGCCTCGCCGGTCTGGTGGCCGCCGTGTTCGTCGCGGTCCAGGTCGTCGCGCTGCGCGACGCCTCGGCCGAGGCAGCCCGGTCGGTGGTCGTCCCCGTCGGCACGCTCATCGCCTTCGCGTTCACCGTCGTCCCGCTCGTCGTCGGTCGGGGCGACCAGCTCGATCCCCGCCGCTTCACCGTGTTCGGCATCGGACGGCGGGACCTCGCCGTCGGCCTCGGCGTCGCCGGTCTGCTCGGCGTGCCGGTGGTCGCGGTCGCGGTCGTCGCCGTGGCGCAGTCCGTCACGTGGATGCGTGGTGCCGGCGTCGGTGTGCTCGGCGTCGTGGGTGCCGTCCTCGCGATCGCGACGTGCGCGCTGCTCGTCCGGGTCGGGAGCGCCGTCGGCTCGTCCGTGATCGGGGCGCACCGCTCGCGCGACGCCGGGTGGCTCGTCGCACTCGTCATCGTCGTGCTCGGCATCCCCAGCGCCTCGCTGCTGCTCCGCGCCGACTGGCTCGCCCCGACGTCGACCGAGATGCAGCGCATCGCCGACGTCGCCGGGTGGACGCCCTGGGGCGCCGCCTGGGCCGCACCCGCCGACGTCGCCACCGGGCACGTCGGCGAAGGGCTCGTGAAGCTCCTCGTGGCACTCGTCGTCGTGGCACTCCTCGGGTGGGCCTGGTGGGCGCTCGTGGGCCGGGCGCTCGAGACCGTCGACGGACGCGCGCGGACCCGCCGCTACCGCGGGCTCGGCTGGTTCGACCGCCTCGGCTCCACCCCGGTCGCCGCCGTCGCCGCCCGTGCGCTCACCTACTGGGGACGCGACCCGCGGTACCGCGCCTCGTACCTGATCATCGTGTTCGTGCCGGTCGTCGTGATCCCGCTCGGGGTCGCCGGGGTCCCGTGGCACTGGACGGCGCTCGTGCCGCTGCCGCTCATGGCGCTCATCGCCGGGTTCCTTCCGCACAACGACGTGTCCTACGACAACACCGCGGTGTGGCTGCACGTCGCCTCCGGTGCCCCCGGGTGGAGCGACCGCCTCGGCCGGCTCGTCCCCGTCCTGACCGTGGGCCTCCCCGCGATCGTCGCCGGCGCCTGGGCCTCAGCCTGGCTGTTCGGCGACTGGACCGCGTTCCCGGTGCTGATCGGCGTGAGCGCGAGTGCGCTCCTCGCCGGCCTCGGACTGTCGAGCGTCGTGTCCGTCCTGCTGCCGTACCCGACCGTCCGTCCGGGCGACCACCCGTTCCAGCAGCCGCAGGCCGCCGGCGCGGTGGCGTCCGTGGCGCAGTCGACCATGGTCATCGGCATCGTCGTGTGCTCGGTGCCGGCCGCGTGGCTCGCCGTGCTCGCCCTCGTCGACGGGCCGGCCCCGTGGGCGGTCCTGACCCTCGTGGTCGGCGTCGGCGTGGGCCTCGTGGTGCTCGCGGCCGGGGTGGCCGTCGGGGGGCGGCTCTTCGACAAGCACGGGCCGGACCTGTTGGCGGCGGCGCAGCGCAACTGAGGCGGGCTGCGGGCCGGCTGGCCCACTGACGCCCGGACTGCGGTCCGGCCGCCGAGCTGGCGTCCCGGTGTGCTGCGCGGCCGGCGTGCTGACCGGTCGGTGTGCTGGCCGGTCGGTGTGCTGGCCGGTCGGTGTGCTGGCCGGTCGGCTTGCTGACCTCCGGGAGGCGCGGGGCGACTCCGTCGTGCTGGTGCGGCCCGTCGGTGCGCGCGAGTGCGTTGTGGATGGGTGCGCCCCGGGGGGTGGCCGCGGGGTGCTCCGCTGCTCCGGAGCTCCTGTCCGAGTGGGCGGTTCGTCGTGGTCGTCGGCGAGCGGGCGAAAGCTCGTGGTGCCCGCGGTCGTGACCAGCGTTGTTCGCCCGTTCGCCGCCCGGCGCTCTGGCCGTCGTCCTGTCCGGCGCGAGCGGGCGGACCCGTAGGGTGCTCGCCGGTGGCACGGGGGAGTTCCGCCCGTTCGGCTTCGCTGGGGTCGGCGAGCGGGCCCGACGCTCGAGCGGGCGGAAGCGCGGGGTGTCTGCGCGTGGGACGGGGTTGTTCCGCCCGTTCAGCCTCGGTGCGGTCAGCCGAGTGGGTTCCGGCGCGTGAGCGGGCGGAAGCGCGTGGTGTCTGCTGTCAGGACGGCGTTCTTCCGTCCGCTCGACGGTGCGGGCTGGGACCGCACGCGAGCTGCGGGGAGGTCTGGATGCTGAGCGGGCGAAAGTGGCCGGTGGTTGCGCGCGGGACGCGGGTGTTCCGCCCGCTCGCGGACGAGGGAGGCCGGGCGGGCGGGCGTCCGCCGCGCGAGCGGGCGGATGCTCGTGGTCGGCGTCGGCGCTACCCGGGTCTTCCGCCCGCTCGCCGAAAGCGCGCGGCACCCGGCACCCGCGGCCGGCATCCGCGGCACGCGCCCGCGACCCGACAGCGCCCGCCCGCTCGCCGACAGCGCACGCCCACCCGCGCACGCGCTCCCGCGGCGTCGTACCCTGGGACCATGAGCACGATGGAACCCGGCGGCGGCGGCCTCGACGTGATGGACCGTGAACTCGAGAAGCTCCTCGAAGAGGAAGCGATCGAGCCCGGCGACCACGAGCGGTTCTCGCACTACGTCAAGAAGGACAAGATCCTGCAGTCGGCCCTCAGCGGCAAGCCCGTGAAGGCCCTCTGCGGCAAGAAGTGGATCCCGGGCCGCGACCCGGAGAAGTTCCCGGTCTGCCCGGACTGCAAGGCGATCTACGAGAAGATGAAGGCCGAGTAGCAAGCAAGCGAGCAGGCCCCGAGCGGGAGGCGCCCCGCCTCAGATGACGAGCGTCGGGATCGCCGGGTCCCCGCGCCCGATCCGCGCCGCGTCCGCCGGCAGCTCCGCCTTCGCCAGTTTGTGGTGGGCGCGCGCGGCCTCGACCCCGTGCGGCCCGAGGAAGGCCGGGTCGACCTCACCCTGGCTGACCACGGGGACGAGCAGCGGGCGCTCGTCGGGCCCGACCTGCCCGGAGGTCAGCACGACCTCGGCGGTCGCGATCCCGTTCCGCAGGCGGCGGCCGGCTTCCTTGCGGCCTCCGGTCGACGCCTTGTCGGCGGACTTCTTCGCGACCGGGACCCAGCCGTCGCCGGCGGGGTCCTCGTGGGCGACGAGCTTGAACACCATGCCGGCCGCCGGGTGTCCGGAGCCGGAGACGACCGAGGTCCCGACGCCGTAGGAGTCCACCGGGGCGGCCCGGAGCGCGGCGATCGTGTACTCGTCGAGGTCGTTCGTGACGGTGATCTTCGTGCCGGTGGCGCCGAGCCGGTCGAGCTGTGCCCGGACCGAGGCGACGACGGACGGCAGGTCGCCGCTGTCGATCCGGACGGCCCCGAGCTTGCCGTCGGTCAGGCGTACAGCGGTGTCGACGGCGGTCTCGATGTCGTAGGTGTCGACCAGCAGCGTGGTGCCGTTGCCGAGCGCGTCGAGCTGGGAGCGGAACGCCGCCTCCTCGGAGTCGTGCAGCAGCGTGAACGCGTGGGCCGCGGTGCCCATCGTCGGGATGCCCCAGGTGCGTCCGGCCTCGAGGTTGCTCGTCGCGCCGAACCCGGCGATGTACGCCGCCCGGGCTGCGGCGACGGCGTTCCACTCGCCGGTGCGGCGGGAGCCCATCTCGGCGAGCGGACGCTTGTCGGCTGCGGACACCATGCGTGCCGCGGCGGAGGCGATCGCGGAGTCGGCGTTGAAGATGCTCAGCGCGAGCGTCTCGAGCACGACCGCCTCGGCGAAGGTGCCCTCGATCTGCAGGACGGGGGAGTTCGGGAAGAAGACCTCGCCCTCGCGGTAGGCGCGGACGTCGCCGGTGAAGCGGTAGTCGGCGAGCCACGACGCGGTCCCCGCGTCGATGACGCCGCGGTCGCGGAGGAACCCGACCTCCTCGTCGCCGAACCGGAAGTCGGTGAGGGCGGTGAGGAACCGCCCGAGACCGGCGGCGACGCCGTACCGTCGCCCGTCCGGCAGCCGGCGGGCGAAGACCTCGAAGACGCAGCGTCGGTCGGCCGTGCCGTCCTTCAGGGCCGCGTCGACCATCGTGAGTTCGTACTGGTCGGTCAGGAGCGCGCTGGTCACCTCCCCGACACTACCCAGGTGCCACCCGGGAGGCGCGGATCGCCCCGGGCGGTCGGCCCGCGCCACCCCGGTGGCCGGTCCCGTCGTCGTCGGACGGCGTCGGTACGCTGGTCACCGTGACGGATGCACCGATCGGAGTCTTCGACAGCGGGGTCGGCGGGCTCACGGTGGCCCGCGCGATCATCGACCAGCTGCCGCGCGAGAGCATCCGGTACGTCGGCGACACCGTGCACTCGCCGTACGGTCCGAAGCCCATCGCCGACGTCCGCCGCTACGCGCTCGAGGTGATGGACGACCTCGTCGAGCAGGGCGTGAAGGCGCTGGTGATCGCGTGCAACACGGCCTCGTCGGCGGTCCTCCGCGACGCCCGCGAACGGTACGAGCAGGCGTACGGCATCCCCGTGGTCGAGGTCATCCAGCCCGCGGCCCGTGCGGCCGTGAAGCAGACACGGACCGGGCGCATCGGGGTCATCGGCACCGTCGGCACCATCGCGTCGCGGTCCTACGAGGACGCCTTCGCCGTCGCGTCCGACGTCACGCTGACGCTCGCGGCCTGCCCGCGCTTCGTGGAGTTCGTCGAGGCCGGGGACACCTCGTCCGCGGCACTGCGCGAGGTCGCCGAGGGCTACCTCGCCCCGGTCCGCGCTGCCGACGTCGACACGCTCGTGCTCGGCTGCACCCACTACCCCCTCATGTCCGCGGCCGTCCAGTACGTGATGGGGCCGGACGTCACGCTGGTCTCCAGTGCCGAGGAGACGGCCAACGACGTGTACCGGCGGCTCGTCGAGCACGGCCTCGAACGCACCGCCCACGAGCCGCCGACGTACTCGTTCGAGGCGACCGGCGACGACAAGAACGGCTTCATCCGACTCGCCCGACGCTTCCTCGGCCCCGAGGTCTCCAGCGTCGGTCACCTCCAGACCGGGGCCATCACGCTGCCCCGCACCGAAAGGACCCCATGAGCGACACGCTCCGCGCCGACGGCCGCACCGCGACCGACCACCGTCCCGTCACGATCGAGCGGGGGTGGAGCACGCAGGCCGAGGGCAGCGCGCTCATCTCGTTCGGCAGCACCCGGGTGCTGTGCACCGCGAGCTTCACGAACGGGGTGCCCCGCTGGCTCGCCGGCAAGGGCACCGGGTGGGTCACCGCCGAGTACTCGATGCTGCCCCGCTCCACGAACGAGCGCATGCAGCGCGAGTCGATCAAGGGCAAGGTCGGCGGCCGCACGCACGAGATCTCGCGCCTCATCGGCCGGTCGCTCCGCGCGGTCATCGACATGAAGAGCCTCGGCGAGAACACCCTCGTCATCGACTGCGACGTGCTGCAGGCGGACGGCGGCACCCGGACGGCGTCGATCACCGGCGCGTACGTCGCCATGGTCGACGCGATCGAGTGGGGGCGCGACAAGGGGTTCATCGCCAAGAAGGCGACGCCGCTCACCGACAGCGTGCAGGCCATCTCGGTCGGCATCGTCAAGGGCGAGCCGATGCTCGACCTGGCGTACACCGAGGACTCGGCGGCCGACACCGACATGAACATCGTCACGACCGGCTCCGGGAAGTTCATCGAGGTGCAGGGCACCGCCGAGCACGCGCCGTTCGACCGCGACGAGCTGGACACCCTGCTCGACCTCGGCCTGGCCGGCAACCGGTCGCTCGCAGCCCTCCAGAAGACCGCCCTGGGGATCGCGTGACCGAGCGCACGGTCGTCCTCGCGACGCACAACCAGGGCAAGGTCGTCGAGCTCCGCGACATCCTCGGCGAGGCCCTCGGCGGCGTCGAGCTCGTCGGCTACGACGGCCCGGAGCCCGTGGAGGACGGCGACACCTACGCCGCGAACGCCCTCATCAAGGCGCGGGCTGCGGTCGCGCACACCGGACTGCCGGCGCTCGCCGACGACTCCGGCATCGCGGTCGACGCGCTCGGCGGCGCTCCCGGCATCCACTCGGCGCGGTACGCGGGCACGCGGGTCGACGCGGACAACATCGCGCTGCTGCTGCGGAACCTCGAGGGCGTCGTCGAGCGGACCGCGGCCTTCGTGTGCGCTGCGGCGTTCGTGACCCCTGGCGGCACCGAGCACGTGTTCGAGGCGGTCTGGAACGGCGAGGTCACGACGGAGCCGATCGGCGACGGCGGCCACGGGTACGACCCGGTGTTCCGCCCGGACGACGCGGACCGCACCTCGGCGGAGCTGACCCGTGACGAGAAGAACGCGTTGAGCCACCGCTCGAAGGCGTTCCGCGGGATCGCGCCGATCGTGCGCGAGTACTTCGAGGCGTAGTCGCCCGGAGGGGGCGGGCCGCGCGGACTACTCCGTGGCGGCCTGCTCCTGCTCGTCGTGCTTGGCCTTGCGCGCGTTCCGGATGTACGTGATCGCCATCGGCACGACGGTCACCACGACCGCGGCCAGCAGGATGATGTCGATGTACTCGCGGACGATGTGCGCGACGAACGGGATGTGCCCGATGAAGTACCCGAGGAACGTGACCCCGACGCCCCACACGGCCGCGCCGATCGCGTTGTAGAGCGAGTACTTCTTGTAGTTCATCCGGCCGACGCCCGCCGCGATCGGCAGGAACGTGCGGACCACCGGCACGAAGCGGGCGAGGATCACCGCGAGCGGGCCGAAGCGGTGGAAGAAGGCGTTCGTGCGGTCCACGTTGGCCTTGGAGAACAGGCCGCTCTCCTTGCGCTCGAAGATCGGCGGTCCGGCCTTCTTGCCGATGTAGTAGCCCAGCTCGCCGCCGAGGAACGCCGATGCGGCGATCATCAACGCGGCCACCCACACCGGGATCCCGCCGATCTCGCCGCCGCGGTCGAACGCGAACAGGCCGGTGATCACCAGCAGGCTGTCGCCGGGGAAGATGAAGCCGATCAGCAGACCGGTCTCGGCGAAGATGATCGCGCACACGACGAGCACGGCGACGGCCCCGAAGTGGTCGAGGATGTACTGCGGATCCAGCCAGGGGATCAGGGCGAGTGCGACGGAGTGCATGGTTCTTCCGGTCGTGGAGGCGGGGTCACGGGGAGGACTCCCGCGAGACGAGGGTACCGTCCGGGGCCCGCCGTCCCATCCGTCCGGCGATGGAGTTCTCTGATGCTGCGGCTTGCCGCCGCGACAGGTGCGGAAGGAGGGACTCGAACCCTCACGCCTGGGGCACAGGAACCTAAATCCTGCGTGTCTACCGATTCCACCACTCCCGCGAGCAGCGGCAGTCTACCGAGCGTGGGCCGCGGGACGGCCGCGATCCGCGCCTCCCGGCCGACCAGGGCCGACCGTCCCGACGACCGTCAGCGGAGTCGTCGGGGGAGGTACCGCGGGACGTAGCGGAGCAGGATGCCCGCCCCCACCAGGCCGAGCACGCCCATCACGCCGCTCGCCACCGCGATGGACGCGACCGCCGTGACCCCGGAGATCACGAGCGGCGCAGCCGCCTGGCCGAAGTCGCCGGTGAAGCGCCACGCGCCGAGGAACGGCGCGGGGGCGCCGCGTGGGGCGAGGTCGGCGCCGAGGGTCATCAGGATGCCGGAGCCGACACCGTTCGCCAGGGACATCCCGATGGCGATGCCGACGAACCAGCCGACGCGCGCGTCGAGGTGACCGGACCACGCGAGCAGGAAGTAGCTGACGCTGAGGCCGAGCATGCAGGGGAGTGCGCTCGCGAGCCGCCCCCAGCGGTCCATGATCTGCCCGCTCGTGTAGAAGAGCGCGAAGTCGACGGCGCCGGCGATGCCGATCACGAGTGCCGCCGTCGCGTCGTCGAGGCCGACGCTGACGGCCCAGAGCGGCAGGATGACCTGTCGGCCGGCCCGGAGCGCACCGATCAGGCCGGCGCCGCTGCCGAGGCGCAGCAGGACGGCGCGGTTCGCACGGATGGTGCGGAAGAGGCCGTGGGCCTCCTGTTGGACGAACTGCGCACCGGTGTCGGTCGGCGGCTCGACCGTGCGGCGGACGTCCGCCGCGTCGCGGCCGTCCGGTCGGGAGGCGCGGCTCGGCCTCCGGAAGCCGCGTGCGCCCGTCGCGGGGTCGCGCAGGACGAGCAGGACCACGGCCGCTGCGAGACAGCAGGCGATGTGGATCCAGAAGGCGCTCTGCGTCGTCCCGGTCAGGTGGACGACGCCGGCGGCGATGAACGGGCCGACGAAGTAGCCGAAGCGGAACACGCCGCCGAGGCTCGACAGGGCGCGCGCCCGGACGGCCAGGGGGATCGCGGTGGTCATGTAGGCGTGTCGGGCGAGGGCGAACACGGCGGTGGAGACACCGACCAGGAAGACGCCGAGCGCCAGCACCCAGGCGTTCGGGGCAACGGTGCAGACGAGCAGGCCGACGACGGACACCACGGCCGCGCCGATCATCGCGTTGCGCTCACCGATCCGGGCGACGACGACGCCGGAGGGGACGTCGCCGATGAGCTCCCCGACCAGGATGAGGGCGGCGACGAACCCGGCGAACGCCAGGCCCGCACCGAGCGAGGACGCCGCGATCGGGATGATCGGGATGATCGCCCCCTCGCCGATCGCGAACAGGGCGGCCGGCAGGAACCCGGACAGCAGGACCGATCGGAGGTCGAAGGCGGGGTTCTCGGAGGTCATCGCTCGGGCAACGGTACGCCTCGTGCCGACGCGTGATGCGCTTACCCTGGGAGCATGCGAGTTCTTGCAGCGATGAGCGGCGGTGTCGACTCGGCGGTGGCCGCCGCACGGGCCGTCGACGCCGGACACGACGTGGTCGGCGTGCACCTCGCCCTGAGCCGGATGCCGGGCACGCTCCGCACGGGCAGCCGCGGGTGCTGCACGATCGAGGACTCGATGGACGCCCAGCGCGCCGCGTCGGCCCTCGGCATCCCGTACTACGTCTGGGACTTCTCGGCCCGGTTCAAGGAGGACGTCGTCGACGACTTCGTCGCCGAGTACCAGGCCGGCCGGACGCCGAACCCCTGCATGCGGTGCAACGAGCGCATCAAGTTCGCAGCGCTCCTCGAGAAGGCGCTCGCCCTCGGCTTCGACGCCGTCTGCACCGGCCACTACGCCTCGATCGTGACCGGGCCGGACGGCTCCCGCGAGCTGCACCGGTCGGCGGCCTGGGCGAAGGACCAGTCCTACGTGCTCGGGGTGCTGACCGCCGAGCAGCTGCAGCACGCGATGTTCCCGCTCGGTGCCATGCCCTCGAAGGACGAGGTCCGGGCCGAGGCCGCCGAGCGCGGGTTGACCGTGGCGCAGAAGCCGGACTCGTACGACATCTGCTTCATCCCGGACGGCGACACCCGCGGGTGGCTCGCCGACCGGGTGGGCACCGCGCCGGGCGAGGTCGTCGAGCGCGACGGCACCGTCGTCGGCGAACACCAGGGCGCGACCGGGTTCACCGTCGGGCAGCGCCGGGGGCTCGCACTCGGTCGTCCGGCCCCGGACGGCAAGCCGCGCTTCGTGCTCGAGATCCGCCCGAAGGAGAACACCGTCGTGGTCGGCCCGAAGGAGGCGCTCGACGTGACCTCGATGTCGGGCGACCGCTTCACGTGGGCCGGCACGGCGCCGGCCGACCCGTCGGTGCCGTTCCGGTGCGACGTGCAGATCCGTGCGCACGCGGACCCGGTGCCGGCGACGGCCCGGGTCGCCGAGGGGGCGCTGGTGATCGACGTCGACGAGCCGCTCTCCGGCGTCGCGCCGGGGCAGACCGCGGTCGTCTACGTCGGCACGCGGGTGCTCGGCCAGTGCACGATCGACGCCACGGTGTCGGCGGTGCCGGCGAGCGCCTGACCGCGCCGCTCCCGGGGCGTGGCTCCGCTGCGACCCGCGTCGGTGGCGCACGGTAGAACTGGAGCATGAGCGACACGACGCCCGCCGACACGACGTTCGAGACGATGGCCCCGGCCGACCTCGACGCCGCCCAGGCCCAGCGGGAGGTCGACCGCCTCCGCGTCCGGATCAACGAGCTCCGCGACCAGTACTACGAGGGCAACGGGTCCACCGTGTCGGACGGCGACTACGACGCGCTGGTCCACCGCCTCGACGCGATCGAGCAGCGGTTCCCCGACCTCCGCACCGCGGACAGCCCGACGCAGACCGTCGGCGGCCAGGCCCAGACGGTCCAGTTCGCGCCGGTCGAGCACGCCGAGCGCATGCTGAGCCTCGACAACGTCTTCAGCCCCGAGGAACTGACCGACTGGGCGGTCAAGGTCCAGCGCGACGCCGGTGCCGAACGCGTCCGGTTCCTCACCGAGTTGAAGATCGACGGGCTCGCGATCAACCTCCGGTACGAACACGGTCGCCTCGTGTCGGCGGCGACCCGGGGGGACGGCGTCGTCGGCGAGGACGTCACCGGCAACGTGCTCACGATGGGCACCATCCCGGACCGGTTGTCCGGCACGGGCCACCCGGCGATCGTCGAGGTCCGCGGCGAGATCTTCTTCCCGGTCGAGCAGTTCGACGAGCTGAACGCGCGACAGCGGGACGCGGGGGAGCGCGTCTTCGCCAACCCGCGCAACGCCGCGGCCGGGTCGCTCCGGCAGAAGGAAGAGGGCAAGTCCGCGGCGAAGCGTGCCCTGATGGTCGACCGGCTCCGCCGCCTGCGCATGCTGGTCCACGGGATCGGCGCGTGGCCGGTCCGCGAGCTCGAGCGGGACACCGAGGTCCGCGCCCAGTCCGAGGTCTACGAGCTCCTGCAGTCGTGGGGGCTCCCGACGAGCTCGCACTACCGGGTCTTCGACGGGATCGACGAGGTCCTCGGCTTCGTGCAGGAGTACGGCGACCGCCGGGCCTCGGTGGAGCACCAGATCGACGGCATCGTGATCAAGGTCGACGACCTCGCGCTGCACGAGGAACTCGGGTCGACGTCGCGTGCGCCCCGCTGGGCGATCGCCTACAAGTACCCGCCGGAAGAGGTCCACACGAAGCTCGTCGACATCGTCGTGAGCGTCGGTCGCACCGGTCGCGCGACGCCGTTCGCCGTGATGGCGCCGGCCGAGGTCGCTGGGTCGGTGGTGCGTCAGGCGACGCTGCACAACCAGCAGGTCGTCAAGGCCAAGGGCGTCCTGATCGGCGACACGGTGGTGCTGCGGAAGGCCGGCGACGTCATCCCCGAGGTGCTCGGCCCGGTCGTCGACCTCCGCGACGGTTCGGAGCGCGAGTTCGTGATGCCGACGCACTGCCCGGAGTGCGGGACCGAACTCGCGCCGGCGAAGGAGGGCGACATCGACCTCCGTTGCCCGAACGCGAAGAGCTGCCCGGCGCAGGTCCGCGGCCGGGTGGAGCACATCGCGTCCCGCGGCTCGCTCGACATCGAGGGCCTGGGCGAGGTCGCGGCCGCCGCGTTGACGCAGCCGCTGCACCCCGAGCAGCCGCCGCTGGTCACCGAGGCCGGGCTGTTCGACCTGACGATGGAGGACATCGTCCCGATCGAGGTGATCGTCCGTGACTCCGAGACCGGCATGGAGAAGACCACCGACGACGGCGCCCCGAAGCGCGTGACCCCGTTCAGCCGGGCACGCAAGAAGACCGATCCGCCCTTCGACCCGGAGGCCCGCGGCGCGGACCACACCGGCGAGCCGAGCCGCTACCCGTCGAAGAACGCGTTCGAGATGCTCGCGAACATCGACGCCGCGAAGACGAAGCCCCTGTGGCGGATCCTCGTCGGTCTGAGCATCCGGCACGTGGGCCCGGTCGCGGCGCGGGCCCTGGCGAACCACTTCGGTTCCCTCGACGCGATCCGGTCCGCCTCGCGGGAGGACCTCGCGGCCGTCGACGGCGTCGGTGGCATCATTGCCGATGCCCTGCTCGACTGGTTCGAGGTCGACTGGCACCGCGAGATCATCGACCGCTGGACCGCCGCGGGTGTGCAGTTCACGACGCCCGGCCACCCGGGCCCCGGAGCGGCCGAGACCGAGGGCGGTGTCCTCAGCGGTGTGACGGTCGTCGCGACCGGCTCCCTCGAGGGGTACACCCGCGAGGGCGCGCAGGAGGCGATCATCGCCGCCGGGGGCAAGGCCGCCTCGAGCGTCAGCAAGAAGACCGACTTCGTGGCAGCGGGTCCCGGAGCCGGGTCGAAGCTCACGAAGGCCGAGCAGCTGGGGCTCCGGATCATCGACGCGGACCAGTTCCGGCTGCTCGTCACGGAGGGGCCGGCGGCGTTGGCGGAGCCGGCCGACGGAGCACCCGAGGACTGAGGACTCCTCCGGAGCACAGACCGGGATTGTCCGCACGCCGCATCGAGCGCGTGTCTGCACCCAGTTCAGGGGGCAAGTTGCATCCCGCACGCCATCGAGGGGCCATTCTCCTTACACTCGTCAGAGCATCACCCGTCGCCTGCAGGGAGACGACGGGACGGCCTTCCCGAGGGAGACCCGATTGCTGCTCATCGCCGCGGCTCTGCTCACCGCCTCGATGCACTCGCTCGGAGTGGTCGAGGTGCCGGTCGCGCCCGCCACCCATCCGGTCGCGGTGCACACGACGGCCACACACCTCGTCGACGACGAGGTGCCGTCGAGACCGGTCATGACCGGGGTACAGCTGACCGTGGAGGACCTGGCGGTCGCCCGCGGCCGCACGTTCCTCGTCGACCTGTCCCGCCTCGACCGGGCCGCGTTGGTGCGTGCCTCGTCCGACCGGCGCGTGCTGGCGACCGCCGAGGACGACCCGCCGACGGCCGCGGACGTGCGCGCGTGGTGGGCGGGACTCGGCGGTCCGGAGCGGCTGCGGCTCGAGACGGCCGCGCCGTCGGTCGTCGGGAACCTCGAGGGCGTGCCCTACGACGTCCGCGACCGGGCCAACCGCTCGGTGCTCGCCGCGGAACTGGCCGACCCGGCCGGTCGGTCGGCACGCGCCGCGATGCTCGGCCAGGTCGAACAGTCGCTCGCGCACGACCCCGGTGCTCCGCGCCGCAACCTCATCACGCTCGACACCCGCGGCTCGGGCCGTGCGGCGATCGCCATCGGCGACCTCGACACCGCCGCCGACGTCACGGTCGTGGTCCCCGGCATGTTCTTCACGGTCACCGGACAGATGGCGGACTTCACGAACACCGCGAACGACCTGTACAGCGAGCAGGCGACCCTCGCCGGGGTCGCTGCGCCCGGGGCGGGGAACGGGATCGCGGTGATCGCTTGGATGGGGTACCGGACCCCGGACCTGTCGAACATCCTGTCCCTCCAGCTCGCCCAGACCGGGGCCGGACGCCTCGAACGCACCGTCGACGGGCTCCGGCAGGTCCGGGACGGTGAGCAGCCGCGGGTGAACATCGTCGCGCACTCCTACGGTTCGACGACGGCCCTCATGGCGCTGTCGTCCGGCAGGATGAGCGCCGACACCCTGACGGTGCTCGGGTCGCCGGGCAGCGACGTGCAGACGGCGTCCGAGCTGGCGGTCCGGTCCGGGCAGGTGTTCGTCGGCGACGCGCACAGCGACCCGATCGCCGGCTCCGGCTACTTCGGCACCGACCCCGGGTCGTCGACGTTCGGCTCGACCGTCCTCGACCTCGCGGGCGGTGTGGCCCAGGCGGCCGACGGCGAGGTCTTCCGCCGTCCGGTCGGCCACAACGACTACCTGAAGCCGGGGACGGCATCGCTGCACGACGTCGCGCTCATCGCCGTCGGCCGCGGGGACCTCGTCCGCGAGCAGCTCCGCCGTGGCGAGGGCGGGAAGGACGGGCTCCCGCAGACGTCGCCGGACATGTACCTGGTGCGACCGCAGGACCTCCACCCGCGCGACTGAGCCGTACCGTGGCCGGAGCGCGGACGCTGAGTGGGAACCTGAGCGCCGGTGCAGCCACTTCTCGTTCCACGGCAGAACCAGTACAGCCCGGCCCCATACCGTGCCGTCCATGCGTGTGGTGCGATGGCCCGGAGCCCTCCTGACGTTCGTCGCGATGTCGGCGCTGGCCGGCATGCTCGTCGCCGTCGCCGTGACCCCGGGCGTCGCGGTCGCCGGCGAGGGGACGTCCGGGGCGGTGGCGTTCTTCGAGGACCTGCCGAGCTACCTCGACATCCAGACGCCGCAGCAGGTCTCCTCGGTCTACGCGACGAAGGGCGGCCAGCAGGTCAAGATCGCGTCGTTCTACGCCGAGAACCGGACGAACGTGCCGTCCTCCGCGATGGCTGAGTCGCTGAAGCAGGCGGCCACCGACACCGAGGACCCGCGCTTCTACGACGAGGGCGGCGTGGACGTGATCGGGACGCTGCGCGCGAGCATCGCGGACGCGCTGCACCAGAGCGTCCAAGGCGGGTCGAGCATCACGCAGCAGTACGTGAAGAACGTCCTCGTCCAGCAATGCGAGCAGCTCACCGGGAAGGACACCGCGTCGACCTCGGCGATGGTGGACGCGTGCTACAAGAAGGTCGCGGGCCAGTCCAAGGCGCGGAAGCTCCAGGAGATCCGGTACGCGGTCGCCGTCAACAAGAAGTACACGAAGGACCAGATCCTCACCGGGTACCTGAACATCGTCGGGCTCGGTGGCAAGGTCTACGGCGCCGAGGCCGGCGCGGAGTACTACTTCGGCGTGCACGCGAAGGACCTCTCGCTCGTGCAGTCTGCGACCCTCGTGGCGATCTTCAACTACCCGTCCCGGCTGCGCATCGACCAGCCCGGCGACAAGGTGAACGGTGCCGCGAACGGGTACGCGGCGACGAAGGTCCGGCGCGACTACGTCCTGCAGCGGATGTACGTCCACCACGACATCACGAAGGCCCAGCTCGACCAGGCGAAGGCGACCCCCGTCACGCCGAAGATCACGGCCACCGCGAACGGCTGTTCGTCGGCCGCGTCCGGCTACGACGCCGGGTACTTCTGCGACTACGTCCGCGAGCAGGTGCTGCAGGACCCGGCGTTCGGCAAGACCGCCCCCGAGCGGATCGCGACGCTGGACACGAAGGGGCTGCAGATCCACACCTCGCTGGACCTCGACCTGCAGGGCCAGGCGCAGACAGCCCTCTCGACGTACGTGCCGCCGACCATGGCGGGCGTCGACGTCGGCGGGTCGAACGTCACCGTCCAGCCCGGGACGGGGCGCATCCTGTCG